>JBIQMK010000001.1:0-1887 GCA_044463365.1 Rhodanobacter sp.
AATCCAGCATGCCGCAGGCGACCGTGGCGTTGGTCTGGCGATCGATCAGGATGAAGCCGCCCAGCGTGCGGTTGGCGGTATAGGCCTCGAACGCGATGGCGTCGTCCAGCCCCACCGTGCAATAGCCCACCTCGTTGAGATCCAGGTGGCGGGCGGCCAGCTTGGCCTGGCTGTTCACGTCCACCTTGTGCTTGATCGACATCACCCGCGCGTTGACGGTACGGGTGCCGATCTTCATCCAGTAGGTGCGGTTGGGCAGCAAGGTGGTGTCGCCCATCCACAACAGGTGGCAGGTGAACTGGTCCGCCACGGGCGCCGGACGCAGCGCGTCGGAAATCACGTCGCCGCGGCTGGCGTCGATTTCGCGGTCGAAGCAGAGCGTGACGGCCTGCCCCTCGGCTGCGCTGTCCAGGTCGCCGTCGGCGGTGACGATGCGCTCGATGCGCGCGCGCTGCACGCCGGGCTGCACCACGATCTCGTCGCCACGCGCCACGCGGCCGCCACTGATGGTGCCCGCATAGCCGCGGAACGATTGGTCGGGACGATTGACCCACTGCACCGGCATGCGGAAATCGTCGGCGTGCGCCGCTGCCACGTCGACCGTTTCCAGCACTTCCAGCAAGCTGTCGCCCTGATACCACGGCATGCGCGCCGAGCGGCTGCCCACGTTGTCGCCGGTGAGCGCCGCCACCGGCAGGCAGTGCACGTCGGTGATGCCCAGATCCCGCGCCAGCTGCCGGTACTGGGCGGCGATGGTTTCGTAGATGGCCTGGTCGTAATCGACCAGGTCCATCTTGTTCACTGCCAGCACCACATGGCGGATGCCGAGCAGCCCGCATATATATGTATGTCGGCGCGTCTGCGGCAGCAGGCCCTTGCGCGCATCGACCAGCACCACGGCCAGCTCGGCATTGGAGGCGCCGGTGGCCATGTTTCGGGTGTACTGCTCGTGTCCGGGGCAATCGGCCACGATCAGGCTGCGCCGCGCGGTATGGAAGTAGCGGTACGCCACATCGATGGTGATGCCCTGCTGGCGCTCGGCATCCAGGCCGTCGGTGAGCAGGGAGAAATCCAGCACGTCGCTGCCGTCCCCGTTCTTGCGCCGACTTTCGCGCTGCAGGGTGTCGAGCTGGTCGTCCGACAGCATGCCGGCGTCATACAGCAGGCGGCCAAGCAGGGTGCTCTTGCCGTCGTCCACGCTGCCGCACGTGATGAAGCGCAGCAGGCTCTTGGAGGCCGTGGCGGCGGCAACGGCTGCCGCGTCGACCGCGATGTCGGGTTGTGCGTTCATCAGAAATAGCCCTCCTGCTTCTTGCGTTCCATCGAGGCGGTGGGGTCCTGGTCGATCACGCGCCCCTGCCGCTCGGAACTGCGCGAGGTCGCCATCTCCTCGATGATGCTTTCCAGCGTGGTGGCGGAGGACTCCACCGCGCCGGTCAACGGGTAGCAACCCAGCGTGCGGAAGCGCACCTGCCGCATCTGCACGGTTTCACCCTCACGCAGGGTGAAGCGCTCGTCGTCGACCATGATCAGCGCGCCGTCACGCTCGACCACCGGCCGCGGCTTGGCGAAGTACAGCGGCACCACCGGAATGTTCTCGCGCTGGATGTACAGCCACACATCCATCTCGGTCCAGTTGGACATCGGAAACACCCGCACGCTTTCGCCCTTGCGGATATGCGTGTTGTAGGTATGCCACAGCTCGGGCCGCTGGTTTTTCGGATCCCAGCGATGCTGCGCATTGCGGAACGAGAAGACGCGCTCCTTCGCCCGCGATTTTTCCTCGTCGCGCCGCGCGCCGCCGATGGCGGCGTCGAACTTGTACTTGTCCAACGCCTGCTTCAGCGCCTGGGTCTTCATCACGTCGGTGTGGACCGTGGCCCCGTG
>JBIQMK010000001.1:1897-57183 GCA_044463365.1 Rhodanobacter sp.
TATGCACCAGCACGCCCACGTCGCCGGCCGCCGCCACGTCGTTGCGGAAGGCGATCATCTCGCGGAACTTCCAGGTGGTATCCACGTGCAGCAGCGGGATCGGCGACTTGCCCGGGTGGAAGGCCTTGCGCAGCAGATGCAGCAACACCGACGAATCCTTGCCGATCGAATACAGCATCACCGGATTCTGGAAGCTGGCCATCACCTCGCGGAAAATATAGATGCTTTCCGCCTCGAGGTCATCGAGGTGCGTGCGCGATACGGCGGGGATGGTCATCAGTGGAAAGCTCGACATCGGGTGGCACGGGAAACACGCCAACAGACCCAACTGATACGCGTCCCGGGGCACTCATCTTAGGCCAATTTCATGAATAGACGTCCAGACGTCTTTTCATATGTTAATAACACGCGGCCATATGGATGAATGAACGGAGCAGCAGCGTCCGGGGGCGTCAGCCCTGCGACCTGCGCTTGGTGCGAATAATACAACCCGAACCCTTCGCACCGAGCGCAGCGCAACCAACCTTGCGATCCGGTCACCCCGTCCGTTCAGGCAATCACCGGATACGTCGGCGCCGTATCCAGCGTGGCCGCGCACACCGAGGCCAATTCCAGCAACCGCAGGTCCGAGCCTCTCGCGCCAACCAGTTGCAAGCCCACCGGCAACCCGTTGGGCAGATGGCCCATCGGCAAGCTCACCGCCGGGCAGCCGGCCAGGCTGGCGAAACTGGTGAGGTCGGCCTGGGAATCGGGTACCGGGCCATCCAGCGGGAACGCGCCCTGCGGGGTGGTGGGCAGCACCAGCACGTCGACCTGCGCGAACAGGCGGCGCATCTTCAAGGTGGCGGCATCGAGCACGCGGTCGGCGATGGCGTAATCGGCCGCACTCTTGCGGGCGGCGAAATCGAGCATGCCGCGGAAGCGCGCTGATACCGGTTTGGCGGTTTTGGCCAGATCGCCGGCAAACGTGCCCAGCATCTCGGCCTCCATCAGCAGCAGGCCAGCGCGGCGGGTACGGCTGAAATTCCAGTCGGCGAAGTCGACGGTGCGACGGTCGCTGAGGGCATGCGGCAACTTCGCCATCGCCGCCTCGAACACCTCGATCACCTCCGGCTCCACGCCCGCGGCGGCCAGGTTGGGCAGCAGGCCCACGCGCAAGTGACCCGGCTCCCAGTCCGGCAAGGCGAACGCCACCCGGCGCCGGCGCGAGCGCGCGTCATCGGCGTCGTAACCGGCCAGCACCTGCAGCAGCACGGTGAGATCGTCCGCGCTGCGTGCCAGCAGGCCGACGGCGTCGAGCCGGCGAGCCGCCGTCACCATGCCGCGGGCGGAAATTTCGCCGTGGGTGGGCTTGAGCGCGTAGACGCCGCAATAACTGGCCGGAATGCGCACGGACCCCAGGCTGTCCGACGCCACGGCGGCCACCGCCAAGCCCGCCGCGACGGCCGCCGCCGCGCCGCCGGACGAACCGCCGGCGGTATAGCCGTGCCGGTGCGGATTGTGGGTGGCGCCAAAATGCGGGTTGTCGGTGGCGGCGCCCAGCGCGCCCTCGTCCATATTGGTCTTGCCGATCAGCAAGGCACCAGCCGCCCGCAGCCGGGCGGTGACGTGGGCGTCGTCCTGCACCGGCGCGTCGCGATCGGGCAAACCGGCCCGCGTCGGCCAGCCGGCGACGTCGAAGTTGTCCTTCAGCGCCAGCGGAATCCCGTCGAGCCGGCCGATCACGCCGTCGCGGCGGCGGCGATCCGCCATCTGCGCCTGGTCGTGCAACAAGCCGGCGCGCACGTCCACATAACTGTTGAGTTGCGGGTCGATCCGCTCGATCGCGCTCAGATAGGCATCGGCCAGCGCCTGCGGCTGGACCCTGCCGACGGCAAGCCAGTGCAGCAATTGGCACAGGCTGGCGCGGCGCACTTCGAAATCGGCGATCGGTGGCGTTTGATTCATGGGCATTCCCTTCGGATCGTGCCCCGATTATCGCCATCGAACGCAAGTCGATTGCAAGCGCCGATGTGTCTTCACGCACACGTCACGATGCGGCGGCGGCCGCGCGTTTTCCGTCCGCGTTGCCGCGCAGCACGCGAAACCGGACAATACGCGGCGGTATCGCGCATCCCAGGCGCAATGCCATCATTCCTACTTGCAGCCGGAGTCCGCGATGAGCGAACGCGAAACCATGGAATACGACGTCGTCGTGGTCGGCGCGGGGCCGGCCGGGCTGTCGTTTGCCATCCGGCTGAAGCAGCTCAAGCCCGACGTCAACGTCTGCGTGATCGAGAAGGCCTCCACCATCGGCGCGCACATCCTCTCTGGCGCCGTGATCGAGCCGCAGCCGCTGGATGCACTGCTGCCGGGCTGGCGCGACAACCCCCCGCCGATCTGCATCCCCGCTGGCGAGGATCAGTTCTTCCTGCTCAGCAAGACCGGCGCGCGCAAGCTGCCGCTGCCGCCGGGCATGCACAACCAGGGCAACTTCATCGTGTCGCTGGGCGCGATGTGCGCCTGGTTGGCGCCGCAGGCCGAAGCATTGGGCGTCGACGTGTTCCCCGGCTTCGCCGCGGCAGACAACATCTACAACGAGGATGGCTCGGTCGCCGGCGTGCGCATCGGCGACATGGGCGTGGCCAAGGACGGCACGCACAAGCCCGGCTACACCGAAGGCATCGACATCAAGGCCAAGGTCACCGTGCTGGCCGAGGGCGCCCGCGGCAGCCTAACCAAGCAGCTGATCAAGCGCTTCAAGCTGGACGCGGACAGCGACCCGCAAGGCTATTCGATCGGCATCAAGGAGTTGTGGCAGGTGCCCGCCGGCCGCGCCACGCCCGGCAAGATCGTGCACAGCTTCGGCTGGCCGGCCGACACGCGTACCTATGGCGGCGGCTTCATCTACCACCTCGATGGCGACCGCATTGCGCTCGGCTACGTCAGTGGCCTCGACTACAGCGACCCCAACTACAAGCCGTGGGAAGCGTTCCAGCAATGGAAGCACCACCCGTTGATCAAGCCCCTGCTGGAGGGCGGCAGCATTCTCTCCGCCGGCGCGCGCGCGATGGCCACCGGCGGCTTCCAGTCCCTGCCCAGGGTGGAAATGCCCGGCGCGCTGCTGATCGGCGACACCGCCGGCCTGCTCAACGTGCCCAAGATCAAGGGCACGCACCAGGCGCTCAAGAGCGGCATGCTGGCCGCCGAACACGTGGCCGAAACGCTCGATTCCCGTGGTTTCGACACGCGCCTGCGTGCATCCGACGTGATGGCCGAACTGAAGAAAGTGCGCAACGTGAAGCCCGGCTTCAAGAAGGGCCTGTGGTTCGGCATGGCCAACGCGGCCTGGGAAACCGTCACCGGCGGCGCCTCGCCGTGGACACTGAAGAACAAGGCGGACTGGTCGTCGCTGCACAAGCTGGGCGAGTACGACGAGCCCGAGCGCGACTACGTGCAACGCACCCTGCCCCCGCGCGACCGCCTGGCCGGCGTCTACTTCGCCGCCACCGAGCACGATGAAGACCAGCCCATCCACCTGCACGTGGCCGACACCAGCATCTGCATCGACCAGTGCACCACCGAATACGGCAACCCCTGCACCCGCTTCTGCCCCGCCAATGTCTACGAAATCGTCGACGACGATGCTGGAAAGCGCCTGCAGATCAACGCCGCCAACTGCGTGCACTGCAAGACCTGCGACATCAAGGACCCGTACGAAATCATCACCTGGGTGACGCCCGAGGGTGGTTCGGGGCCGAATTACCAGAATCTCTGAGCGGTCGAGGACAATCCGCTGATCGGCCAATTGTCATGGCGCCTGAAACGCCTCGGGTACCTGCTGCAGCGCACGCGCAGCAGCTTTGCGCTGCGCGGCATACGCGGCACATTGGCGCGCATGCGCCAGGAATTCGAGTCGCGCCCCGAGCGCGATGAGGCACTGGCGCTGCTGCCGCTGGACGAACCGTTCGCCCCCTTCGCCCTGCCGGTCAGCGACCAGCCGCAGGTATCGGTGATCATTCCGGTCCACGGCAAGTTCGCCTATACCTTGGCCTGCCTGCGCTCGCTGGCGCGCCACGGCGCACAGGCGCCCTTCGAAGTTATCGTGGTCGACGACGCCTCTCCCGACGACAGCGCCACCACTCTGGCGCAGGTCGATGGCGTACAGCTGTTGCGCAATCGCGCGAATCTCGGCTTCATCGGCAGCAGCAATGCGGGTGCGGCGCAGGCGCGCGGCGAATTCCTGCTGTTCCTCAACAACGACACGCAGGTCACGCCGGACTGGCTGGATGCACTGCTGCGTTGCTTCGCCGAACGCGCGGATTGCGGCATCGCCGGCAGCCGGCTGGTTTACCCCGATGGCCGCCTGCAGGAAGCCGGCGGCCTGGTGTTCGCCGACGGCAGTTGCTGGACCACTGGCCGTTTCGAGCGGCGCGATGCATCGGCATTCCGCTATCGCCGTGAGACCGATTATGTCTCCGGCGCCTCATTGATGATCCGACGCGAGGTGTTCCAACGCCTCGGCGGTTTCGACGCGCGCTACGCACCGGCTTACTACGAAGACACCGACCTCGCCTTCGCCGTGCGCCACATCGGCCTGCGCGTGTATTACGAACCCGCTAGCTTGGTGATCCACTGCGAAGGCATCAGTGCGGGCACCGACCTCGGCAGTGGCATGAAGCGGTACCAGTCGATCAATCAGGCGAAGTTCATCGACAAGTGGGCGACCGACCTGGCAGAGCAGCCGCCCGCCGGCACCGCGCTGGAACGCGCGATCCGCTGGCGCAAGCGCGGTCGCGTGCTGGTGGTGGATGCGATGACACCGGAGCCCACCCGCGATTCCGGGTCGTTGCGCCTGCACGCGATCCTGCAATTGCTGGACGCGCAAGGCTGGAGTACCAGCTTCATTCCCGACGACGGCCGCGCAAGCAGCCGTGAAATCGCCGCCCTCGGCGAACTCGGCTGCGAAACCTCATTGGAGAGCGTGCCCGCTTGGCTGCGTCGGCATGGGCACGAACTGCACGCCGTTATCCTGTGCCGGCACACCGTAGCCGGCCAGTATGCGGAACTGGTGCGTCGCGATGCGCCGAAAGCGAAGCTGCTGTTCGACACCGTGGATCTGCATTTCCTCCGCGAGCAGCGAGCGGCCGAACACGGCGGCAGCAGCATGCTGGCGCACCAGGCCGCCGCCTCGCAGCGCAGCGAGCTCGCCCTGATCGCGCGCAGTGATGTCAGCTTCGTGGTCAGCCCGCACGAGAAGGCGCTGCTGGCAGAGCTGGTGCCGCAGGCGCGGGTCGAGCTGCTGTCCAACATCCACCCGGTCCACGGTTGCGGGCAGCCTTTCGCCGGGCGCGCCGACCTCCTTTTCATCGGCGGTTACGGCCACCCGCCCAACAGCGACGCCATCCGCTGGATCGCCAGCGAGATCCTGCCGCGACTGCGCCAGGTCATGCCCGACATCCGCCTGCACGCCTTCGGCGATATGCCGGATACCGCGCGACGCGAGTTGGACACGCCAGGCCTCGAACTGCACGGGCGCGTCGCCGACCTGACGCCATGGATGGACAGCTGCCTGGCTTCGCTGGCGCCGCTGCGTTTCGGCGCCGGCGTCAAAGGCAAGATCAACCTGTCGATGAGCCATGGGCTGCCGGTGATCGCCACCACGATCGCGGTGGAGGGCATGCAACTGAGCGACGGCATCAACGTGCTGGTGGCCAACGATGCCGCCGCCTTCGCCGACGCCGTGCGGAGGCTCGCGCACGACGAAGCGCTGTGGCGGCAACTGTCCGAACAAGGGTTGGACAACGTGCGCCAACACTTCTCCGCCGCAGCCGCCGACGCCGTCCTGCATCGCGTGCTGGATTGACCCCGGCCATCTCAACCGCGATGCTCCGGCATCACTACCGATAGGCCGTCATGTCACCCCGCGACCTCGCCAAACGCTGTCTGTTCACCGTGCTGCGCACGGGTTTTCGGCTGACCCCGATGCCTGTGGCCACGCGTGACCGGCTGCGCCAGCGTTTCCTGGAACGGCATGCCGAACTGGTGCCGCAAGGGCCGGGTGGACAGATCGCCGATGCGTCGCTGGCCACGCGTCGCCCCCGTCGTCACGCCGCGGGACGCGCGATCGGTTACATGCCCCATCGCGTCGGCACCCTGCCCGCACCGCTGCCCGCCACCGTGGTGGCGTTCTACCTGCCGCAGTTCCATCCGATCCCGGAGAACGACGCGTGGTGGGGCGCTGGCTTCACCGAATGGCATAACGTGACTCGGGCGCTGCCGCAATTCGAAGGCCACGCGCAGCCGCGCCTGCCCGGCGAGCTGGGTTTCTACGACCTGCGCCTGCCCGACGCGATGCGCCGGCAGATGCAACTGGCGCGCGAGTACGGCATCGGCGCGTTCTGCAGCTATTTCTACTGGTTCGCCGGCAAGACCCTGCTCGAACAACCGCTGCGGCAATGGCTGGCTGATTCATCGCTCGACCTGCCGCTATGCCTTTGCTGGGCCAATGAAAACTGGTCGCGCCGCTGGGATGGCCGCGCCGACGACATCCTGATCGGCCAGCAGCACAGCGCCGACGACGACCTCGCCTTCATCGAATACATCGCGCCCTATCTGGCCGACCCACGCTACCTGCGCGTGGATGGCCAGCCGCTGCTGCTGATCTACCGGCCCGGCCTGCTGTCGGAGCCACGGGAAACGGCGGCGCGTTGGCGCGAGTGGTGCCGCAGCCACGGCATTGGCGAGATCCGGCTCGCCTACGTGCAGAGTTTCGACCGCGTCGATCCGCGCGACATCGGCTTCGATGCCGCCATCGAATTCCCGCCCAACAACATCACGCTCTCGCCCATCACCGCGCGCCAGCACCTGCTCAATCCCGCCTACAGCGGTGATGTGCACGACTGGCGCGAACTGGTGCGTCAATCCGTCGAGCAAGCCGATCCCGCCTATCCGCGCTACCCCGGCGTCAACCCGGGCTGGGACAACGAACCGCGCCGCAGCGGCCGCGGCCGCGTGTTCGCGCACGCCTCGCCACGCGGCTATCGCGACTGGTTGCGCCACGCTGTCGACACTGCGCAGCGACGGTTTCCCACGCAGCCGATGGTTTTCGTCAACGCGTGGAACGAATGGGCGGAAGGCGCCGTACTGGAACCGGATACCCGGCTCGGCCACGCCTGGCTCGATGCCACCCGTACGGCGCTGCGCCCGGTACCGGCCATGGACCCGCGACCCTGCGCGGTGCTGCATATCTGGTACCCGGATCTGCTGGACGAACTGGCCGCCGCCTTGCGCGCCAGCCATGTCGACTGGCGCATCGTCATCACCACCGCCCACGAACGCGAACAGCAGGTACGCGAGCGCGCCATGCAACTCGGCCTCGATGCGGAGATCGAGGTGTTCGAAAATCGGGGGCGCGACATCCTGCCGTTCCTTCACGTCGCCAATCGACTGCTCGATGAAGGCGTGGACGTGGTGCTGAAACTGCACAGCAAGCGCTCGACCCATCGCGAAAACGGCGACGCGTGGCGCACCGACCTGCTCGGCAAGCTGCTGGCGCCTGAACGAGTCGGCCACATTCTCTCCGCGTTTGCCGACGATCCCGCCCTGGGCATTGTCCACGCCGAGGGCCACCTGCAGCCGCTGGACTACTACTGGGGCCAGAACCGGGCCAACGTGGATTACCTCTGTCGCCGCGCCGGCATACCGATGCCCGAAGCCGGGTACGGCAGTTTCGTGGCTGGCACCATGTTCTGGTTGCGCCCCGCCGCGTTGCGACTATTGCTCGACGCCCATCTCGACGTGCTGGATTTCGAGGCCGAAGCGGCCCAGCGCGATGGCACCCTCGCCCACGCGGTGGAGCGCACGTTCAACCTTGCCGCCTCCGCAAGCGGATTTGCCACCAAGAGCATTGCCCCGCTGATGGGCCTGGAGGAAGGCAAGGCGACCACCTATCCATACGCACAGCGCAGCGGCTGATTCCCCCAGCACCACGGAAACCCCGGTGGATTCATTTCGTACGACGGTTTGATGCCGGTTAGAATGGGCGTTCAAGCGTCCCGATAGGGGCAGCCAACGAAGTAGGAATCTCCGATGAAAATTCTGGTCGGCTACAAGCGCGTCGTGGATTACAACGTGCGCATCCAGGTCAAACCCGACGGCAGTGGTGTGGTGACCGATGGCGTCAAGCTTTCCGCCAATCCATTCGACGACATCGCGCTGGAAGAAGCCCTGCGCCTGCGCGAGAAAGGGGTGGCCGAGGAAGTGATCGTGGTCGGCATCGGCCCGGCCAACCTCACCGCCCACCTGCGCAATGGCCTGGCGATGGGCGCCAACCGCGCCATCCACGTGGCCACCGAAGACGCGGTGCAGCCGCTGACCGCCGCCCGCGTTTTCCTGAAGCTGATCGAGAAAGAGCAGCCTGGCCTGGTGATCCTGGGCAAGCAGGCCATCGATGACGACGCCAACCAGACCGGCCAGATGCTGGCGGCCCTGTGGGATCGCCCGCAGGCCACGTTTGCCGGCAAGGTGGAGATCGCCGACGGCAAGGCCACGGTAACCCGTGAGGTCGACGCCGGCCTGGAAGTGATCGAGGCCGACCTGCCCGCCGTGATCACCACCGACCTGCGCCTCAACGAGCCGCGCTTCATCAAGCTGCCCGACATCATGAAAGCCAAGTCCAAGCCTATTGACGTGATCGAATTCGGCTCACTCGGCGTCGAGGCGCACGACCACCTGAAAACCACGCATTACGCCGCGCCCGCCAAACGCGGCAAGGGCGTGATGGTGAAGGACGCCGCCGAACTGGTCGCCGCACTGAAGCAGAAAGGCCTGCTGTAACCCCTCGAACCTGTAGGAGCGGCTTCAGCCGCGACGCTTTTGATTCACCACAACCCAAGAGCGTGGGGACTGAAGTCCCTCCTGCAGGAACGCCATCAAGGAACATCCCGCCATGAGCAAGATCCTCGTCATCGCCGAACACCTCGGCGGCAAGCTGAACTCCTCCACCGCGCGCGCCGTCAGCGCTGCCGCCGCCATCAAGGGCGACGCCATCGACGTGCTGGTGCTTTCCGATGCCCCCGACGCCGTCGCCGCGGAAGCCGCGAAGATCGAAGGCGTGAGCCGTGTGCTCACCGTTACCAGGCCGGACAACGCGCATCCGTTGGCCGCCGTGCTGGCGCCGCAGATCGCCAAGGCCGCCGATGGCTACAGCCACGTGTTCGCGCCGTCCACCACCTTCGGCAAGGACATCGCCCCGCGCGTGGCCGCGTTGCTCGGTGTCGCGCAGGTCAGCGACGTGATGAGCGTCGAGGCGGCTCACACGTTCAAGCGCCCCATCTACGCCGGCAACGCCATCATCACCGTCGAGGCCGACGCCAGCCACACCGTGGTTGCCACCATCCGCACCGCCTCGTGGTCGGCCGCCGCCTCGGGCGCCAATGCCGCTCCGGTCGAAGCACTGACCATCGACGTGCCGCTGCCCACCCACACCCGCTTCGTGGAATTGAACCAGGGCAGCAGCGACCGCCCCGACCTGCAAAGCGCCGGCAAGGTCGTTTCCGGCGGCCGTGGCGTGGGCTCGAAGGAAAACTTCGACATCATCTACAAGTTCGCCGACAAGATCGGTGCGGCCGTCGGCGCCTCCCGCGCCGCCGTCGACGCCGGCTACTGCCCCAACGAAATGCAGGTCGGCCAGACCGGCAAGATCATCGCCCCCGAGCTGTACATGGCCATCGGCATCTCCGGCGCCATCCAGCACCTCACCGGCATCAAGGACGCCGGCACCATCGTGGCCATCAACAAGGATGGCGAGGCGCCGATCTTCGAGGTGGCGGACTTCGGGTTGGTGGGGGATCTGTTCAAGATCCTGCCAGAGCTGGAGCAGGCGCTGTAACCTTTTGGCGGAACGCCACGTGGCCTACGGCGCCAACAGCCGCGAATCATGCCCCAGCCGTCACCTCTGTTTGTCCTTTACAAAGCTATCCGGGCCGGTAGACGATTACGCATGGTGCCCTAGAAACACGCACCCGCGGACGCCTGCGTGGCATTGGACGACCCGCGCATGGCAAGCCAACTCGAGAAATCCACATGAATGCAAAACCAGGGTTGACCGCGCAGCGGTTCTCCGACGCTCGAAAGCGCCTGTTGCGAATGCACTTCGAAAGTGGCGTCGGACACATCGGCGGCAACTTGTCTGCTCTCGACGCGATGCTGGTGGTGTTCCACGAGTTCCTGGGCGACGCGGACCGCTTCATTCTTTCCAAAGGCCATTCCGCCGGTGCGCTGTATGTAGCGCTCTGGAGTATCGGGCGGCTGCAGGACAAGGATCTTGAATCGTTCCACAAGGACAACACCCTGCTCGCCGGGCACCCGCCCTCCAAAGGTATTGCCGAAATTCCCTTTGCCACGGGCAGTCTTGGCCATGGCCTGTCGCTGGCGGTGGGCACCGCGCTGGGATTCAAGCTGCGCAACGCCGACGCCAGGGTCATCTGCATGACCTCCGACGGAGAATGGCAGGAGGGTTCGACGTGGGAGGCGCTAATGTTCGCCAACCATCATCGGTTGGCCAATCTCACCGTTCTGGTAGACCACAACAATTTCCAAGGTTTCGGCTCGACCGACGAAGTAGCCTCCATGTCTCCGCTGTGGGAAAAGATCCGCGGCTTCGACATCGACACGGAAGTCGTCAACGGACACGATCCCGACGCAATCCGCCATGCCCTCGCGCGCCACAGCGAACAGCCCCAGATGATTTTTCTGAGCACGGTCAAGGGCAAGGGGATCAGCTTCATGGAGAACCGCATGGATTCGCACTACCTGCCACTGACGGAAGAGAAATTCCTCAAGGCTACCAGGGAGATCGACGCACAATGAGGAAGCAGCTCTGCAACGCCCTGGTAGGACGTTCCGCCAAGCCAGACATGCTTTTCCTAACTGGCGACCTCGGTTTTATGGCATTGGAGCCACTGCAGGCGGCGATGGGCGGGCGTTTCATCAATGCCGGCGTCGCCGAACAAAACATGATCTCGGTGGCGGCAGCCCTCGCCAGGCAGCAGTTCGAGGTGTGGGTTTATAGCATCGCGCCCTTTGTCTATGCGCGCCCATTCGAGCAGATCCGCAACGACATTGCCTTCCACGGCCTACCAGTCAAGCTCATCGGCAATGGCGGCGGTTATGGTTACGGGGTGATGGGACCGACCCACCACGCCATCGATGACTACGGCGCTCTGCTGACGCTGCCCAGCATGTCCGTCTACACGCCGGTCTTCGACGAGGACATGGACTTGGTCATCGAGCGTGCCGGCGCGTCCAACCAACCGGCCTACATCCGCATGGGTCGTGGCGAGGTCCCGAAGGGTTACCAGGCTCCAGCCTACGCACCGTGGCGTGAGCTGGTTCAGGGCGACAGCGCCGTGGTGATTGCGGTGGGTCCGCTTGCCGGCACCTATCTGGCCGCACTCGAAGGCCTGCCGGCGCCGCGGCGTCCGTGCCTATGGGCGGTGGCGGAGCTGCCCATCGAGCAATCCCCGCCGCCCGAGGAATTGGTGGCCCGGATCGCCACCGGCGCCAGCGTGGTTATAGCCGAAGAACACGTTCGCCAGGGAGGGTTCGCGTCCCAGTTGCTGCTGCACCTGGCCGAACGTCAGATCACCGTCAGCCGGTTCCGTCACCTGTACGCGCGCGCCCATCATTTCGAGCGCTACGGCTCGCAAACCTTCTTGCGGTGCCAATCGCAGTTGGACAGTGCCAGTCTGCTGTCCGTTCTGGCGGGTCTGTGACGATGCAGGATCTGCAGGATTACATCCGCTCGCTGCATGGCCCAATCGTCGTCACCGGTGCCTCGGGTTTCGTAGGCGCCAACCTATACCGCGCACTGGCGGCCCATCGCGACGACGTCTTCGCGATCGTCCGCCGCGAGAAGAACTGGCGCCTGGCCAAAGCAAGCGACGAACACGTCATCGCGGTCGATCTCAACGACTACTCGGCAGCCAAGAACCTGGTGGACAGTATCGGACCGCAGACCGTATTCGACTGCATGGCCTACGGAGCGTATTCGTTCGAGAAAGATGCCAATCTCATCTACCAGACGAACTTCCAGTCGCTCGTCAACTTCGTCGAACTGCTCGCCAGACAACCGTTCGAGGCGTTCATTCACGCCGGCAGTTCATCGGAATATGGCACGAACTGCACGGCGCCGTCAGAGGACAGTCCCTGCGAGCCGAACAGCCCATATGCGGTCTCGAAGGTGGCGGTAGCCAGTTACCTGCGTTTCAAGGGCAGGACGCAGGGCTTTCCTTGCGCGAATCTTCGGCTGTATTCGGTCTACGGTCCGCTCGAGGACACTTCGCGGCTGCTTCCGAACCTGCTACGCCACGCGAATGCGGGCACACTGCCGCCACTGGTCGACCCACGAACCTCTCGCGATTTCGTCCATGTCGATGACGTGTGTGCCGCCTTTATCATGGCGGCGGCGAAGATGCACCCGGGTCTTTACGGGGAAAGTTTCAACATCGGCACCGGCATCAAGACCACGATCGACGATCTTGCGCAGCTGACGCGGCGCTTGTTCAAAATCGCGGAAGAGCCGCGTTTCGGCTCGATGGAAGGTCGCGCGTGGGACCTCCAAGACTGGTACGCCAACCCGCGCAAGGCCAATGAGCAATTGGGCTGGAAGCCGGTCATCTCGCTTGAACAAGGCTTGCAGTCGATGGCCGGCTGGGTGGCGCAGCTTTCCGACCATGAACTGTCGATCGGCTCCAAGCAGAATGCCTCCACGCGCAAGCGCAGTGTCTCGGCCATCATCGCCTGCTACAAGGATGCGCAGGCGATCCCAATCATGTACCAGCGCCTGACGGACACTTTCCGCAAGATCGGCATCGATTACGAAATCATCTTCGTCAACGACGGCAGCCCGGACGACAGCGCCGAAGTCATCCGAGACATTTCTGCAAGGGATGCGCACGTAGTCGGCATCACGCACTCGCGCAATTTCGGCTCGCAGATGGCTTTCCGCAGCGGCATGGAACTGGCGACCAAGGATGCGGTGGTCCTGCTGGACGGTGACCTGCAGGATCCGCCTGAGTTGATCGAATCCTTTCACGCCAAATGGGAAGAAGGCAACGATGTGGTCTACGGACGCCGCGTCAGGCGTGACATGCCCTGGCGCTGGGGGGTGATGTACAAATTGTTCTACCGCGTGTTTGCATTGTTCAGCTACGTCCCCATTCCGCTTGATGCAGGTGATTTCTCACTGATGGATCGGCGTGTGGTCGGCTGGTTGCTGAACTGTCCGGAGCGTGACCTTTTCGTACGTGGCCTGCGCGCCTATGTGGGCTTCAGGCAGACCGGCGTGGACTATGTCAGGCCCGAACGCATGTTCGGAGTGACCACCAACAGCTTAATCAAAAACATCGACTGGGCCAAGAAAGGCATCTTTTCCTTCAGCAACGCCCCGCTCACCATGTTGACCACAGTAGGCATCGTCTTGCTCACCTTGTCCACGCTGGCCGCCATCATCGTGGCGGCGCTGCGCATCTTTACACCGGACATTGCACCACGCGGTATTACTACGCTGCTGGTGACGACACTGATGTTCGGCTCCTTCAATCTTTTCGCGATCGGACTGGTGGGTGAATACGTGGCCAAGGTCATGGGTGAAGTGAAGCGTCGGCCCCGACTGATCCGTGCCGCCCTGATACGTAACGGGCGATCCACCGAACTCCTACCTGACGGAAAGAGCAACTGAATGGCACCAACCAGCGCTCCCGGTAACGACCGCGAAGGTTTCCGGCCCATACCGGTCGAATCTGCCGCCGGCAGGCCAGTGATGTTCTGGCTACGATGCTTGGTCGACCTGCAACTGGCGACCATCGTCAAGCATCTGCACCCGGCCTTGGATCAGCTGGCCGGCGACGTACTCGATGTCGGCGCTGGCCAGGCGCCATGGCGCGGCTGGTTGCCCACGACGACCACCTACCATGGCATCGACATTGCCACCGCTTACGAATTCGGCATGGATAGGTGTCGTTCGGATATCACCTATTACGATGGCAAGCGGATACCGTTCGACGACGCTGCCTTCGATGCCGCCATCTGCATTGAAGTCCTGGAACATTCGGAGGATCCACAGGTTCTGGCCGACGAAGTGGCGCGCGTCTTGAAACCTGGTGGAACTCTTTTGCTGACTGTTCCCTGGTCGGCCCGACTGCATCATCTGCCTCACGACTACCATCGGTTTACCCGCATCCGGCTGCAGGCATTGCTGGCGCAGGCCGGCTTCGAAGACATCAACATCCTAGAGCGCGGCAACGACGTAGGCGCCATCGCAAACAAGCTGACCGTGCTGGCCATCCGGTTGTTCCGCCCTCGTCGCGCTTGGCACGCGCCGTGGGCGTTCATACTGGGGATCGCCGCTGCGCTGCTCGCCGGTGCGTTTGTCGTCGCTGCGCATCTCTCCGAAGCGTTGACCATGGGCTCGAAAGAAGATCCGTTGGGCTACTTCGTCAAGGCCACCCGAAGGGTCGCTCGCTGACGGCAGTCCACCGTTTTGACAGAAGCTTCAATACGCCCTATGCCAACCATACCATTGAAGGATCCATCAACATGGCCGAAGCCAGGTCTTGTCCGGTCTGCCAGACCGAATCCAGCAAAGCCCACCTGTTCCTGGAAGAGAATATCGACCCGTCGAAGCTATCCGAATTCAGCTTTGCCTCACGCAAGGTACCGGAATTCATGTGCCATCACCTGGTGCAGTGCCCCACTTGCGACCTGGTGTACGCCGATCGGCCGCCGGCGGAGAATGAGCTGGCTCATGCCTACCACGTAGCCGACTACGATAGCGTCGAGGAAGCAGGCGACGCCGCCGCGGCCTACGGGCAAGCGATTTCTCCGACCCTGGCAAAACTCTCTAGGTGCCAAAGCGCGCTGGAGATCGGCACCGGTACCGGCATCTTTCTCGAGCAACTGGCGTCGCAGGGTTTCACCGAACTGGTCGGCGTAGAGCCTTCTCGGTCCGCGATCGAAGCGGCTCCCGCACACCGCCGCGCGTGGATCCACGAGGGCATGTTCGAGGAAGGTGATTTCGCGCCAGATTCGTTCGACCTCATCTGCTGTTTCATGACCATGGAGCACGTGCGCGACCCGAACGTCATCGGCCGTGCCGCCTGGCGGCTGCTGCGACCCGGCGGCGCATTCGTGACGGTAACTCACGACTACCGAGGTCTTGTCAACCGCTGCCTCGGCAAGCGTTCGCCGATCATCGACATCGAGCACCTGCAACTCTTTTCGCGACAGAGCCTGCAGTATCTTTTCCACGCACTGGGTTACAGCGACATCACAATCAATCCGTTCGTGAACACCTATTCGTTGCAATATTGGATGCGCCTGGCACCGCTGCCGGCACCACTGAAGAACACGTTCGGCAGCCTGATGACGAAAACCGGACTCCATCGGGTCAAGCTTGGAGTCAACGTGGGCAACCTCATAACCGCCGGGTTCAAGCATGTCTGAACTGACCCACCGCTGCACGTCGAAGCTGCAAGCTTCGCTGGGCCGGTTCTCTCCCTCAGCCAATACGTTCGTGCGTTTTCTCATCGCAGGCGGAATCAACACTCTTTTTGGATTCATGGTCTACGCCGCGGCCATCGGTCTCGCCGCGGCGGCTTGGCTTGCGCTACTGATCGGCAACATTGCGGGCATCGCGTTCAACTTCTTCACCACCGGCGGCTACGTCTTCCGGCAGCTCTCGGCCAGCCGCCTTCCCCGCTTCGTGCTCTGCTATCTTCTGGTCTATGTTGCGAACTTGGCGCTGCTTCAACTGCTCGTCGCATGGACTGGGAGCAAACTGCTGTCACAACTCGCACTGGCCGTGCCCGTAGCCATCCTGTCCTACACCCTAATGGCGCGGATCGTATTTAAGGGCGGAGCTGCGACGCCCCCCTAAGACCACCTGAGCATACGCAGTCCCTCAATCCACGGCCGACACCCGGCAACCGAAATGAGTACAACGGGTTTCGGCCAGGGACACGCGGGGCACGCTTCTCTCCGAACGGCAGCTTGCCGGACCTGTCGAGCCAGACCAGATGACACGCGCCTCCAACAAGCCAACGTTTTTCCACTACTTGCTGTTCGTGCTTGCCGGTGTGCTGTTCGTGGGTAGCTGGTACGCCCTATTCGCTCCCGTGCACGTAACAGTCGCACATCCGGCCGGATCAAGCTTGACCCTCACCGCGAAAGGTTCGCTGCTGCATATCACGACGATCCAATCCGGCGATAAGCTGGCAGTCACCGCCCGAGTGACCGTGGACGGCGACGGCATCGTGGAGCTGGCGCTGCCAATCTCCGCCGACGGCCGACGCATGCGCTTCGACGAACTACCTAGCGCGGGTGGGCGCTGGAACCAAACCTACGGTGGCGAGCGGATCGAGTCGTCCACCCCTGGCAGCTTTGTGGTGCTTCCGCTGGTGGGCGATGCATTGCAAATCGCTTTCTTGCATCGCGCCGACGGCGGCTCAGCTCGCATCGACTCCAGCGCCGGATCACGCCGCGTAGAGCTACGCCATCACGACTACGGCTGGCAGCCAGAGCCCGTCCTGACCGGCGAGGTCCACACCTTAGCGACGGTCAGCCTCTGGCGGGCCATCGGCGGCTTTGAGGTTGAGTACACCGGTACCGGCCATGCAGCAATCGGAACGATGGCGTTCGGAAACAAATCGATCTTTCACCGATTCGAACTGGCCTCAGGGCAGACACTGGCCTTGAAAGTAGCGCCTCGCACAATCGTGAGCCTATTGGTCGCGGGCCTGTCCGACTTGGGGTTCATTGCCCTGCTAGCCCTGGCGGGGTTGGTAGCCACCACCTTGGCCGGGCTGGGTCTGATGTTCCTATTGAGACTGCCGCACGCCAGCGCGCCGCGCTACATGTTGGCTTTGACGATGGGGTGCACGTTGCTGCCCCTCCTAGCCAACAGTTTGTCCTACCTAATACCTGCGATACGGCTGGGGGGCTGGCTGGCACTGCCATTGGCACTGTTACTTGGCGCCGGAGTGGTCGCCATCGTGCAGCAACGGCGCCTGTCGGGCGGTATAAGGCCGCGTCCTGCGGCGCTGCCGATAGCGGTCATCTTGGCCACGATAGCCGGCGTGTGGCTGGCTTACTGGCCGCTAGCCGTCGTGGGCAGTCAAGCCTATCTCGGTCTGCTGCAGACAGACTCGTTCTTCTACACCACCGTCTCCAACGTAATCGCCCACAACGGGCTACTCGACCTCATTGCCCATGGCAGCTTGGTCGGTCACGGCATGCGTTCGATCGACGTGGCCACAATCGCTGCGCTCTCGTCGATGACGGGACTCGACGCCAACACAACATGGGCCGCCACCACCATGGCGTTGATGCTGATTCCGCCGCTGGCCACGTTCCATCTGGTGCACGAGTGGAGACACGACGCCAGGATCGCAACTATCAGCGCGGTTACCGTCGCTCTGTCGGCACCGATCACCGGCTTATTCTTCGAGAGCTACTTCACGCAGTTCGTCCTGACCCCCCTGTTGTACCTGAACCTGTATGTGGGGAATCGCTACCTGCAGGCATGCCGGCAGCGTGATGTGCGCGCCGTGCATTGGCTGCCGTTGGCGACGACTTCGGCCGCGGTGATGCTGCTGTATCCGTATTTCGCGCTGCCCACCGCCATCATTATTGGGTACGGTCTGTGGTTGCTGCGCCGCACGCCGGCGTTGTTGCTGCGCACGAATGGCGCCCTGCTCGGCGCGTTCATCGCGTCAGCGAACATCGGCCTATTGTTCTTTGCCGGTTCCACCGTGGCTAAGGGCTTCACCTCGCACTTGAACGACATTGCGCGATACATCGTGTTCCCGTTCTACGGCGAGGCGAAATTCGCCAACTTCATCTTCGGGCTGGTGCCTTTCCACGGCGACATCGATACGTTCCGCCAGATGGCGGAGGCCTCCGACTCTCTCTACCCTCACCTGCTGAGTGAGGTATACGGCACCCTCAGCCCCATCTTCCTGCTCGTCATTGCCGTCGTCTTGTGTCTTGCCTTCGTGGCGAATGCGGTCGCGCGCAGGAAGGCCCTGCTCGATCCTTTTGGCTGCGCGCTCGCGCTGACACTGCTGGCGTATGGTGCACTGCTGGTCGCCATCTACCAGGTCAGTGGGTTATACGCCTATGCCAAGCTCGCCTGGACGCTGGCGACATTACTGCCGCTGTTCCTGGTACCGGTGCTGCTTCAGCCGGGTGTTGTCACGGATACCTCACACGCGTTCGCGGGTTCCAGCGGAGGACGACGCATCGTCCGGACTGTCGTAGGTATGATTGTAGTGGTCTATGTGGCGATGAACGCCTTCAGTCGCTTCAGCGCCCCTGCCATGTGGCTGGACCACCCTGAGAACGCGGCCGCGAAGACCAATGTGGGCATCGCCTACGATTTGCAACTGTTGCGCGACTGGCTCAAATCGGACGATCGCGAGAACCGGCGGTTTCGATTCACCGGCGACAACGGGTCGCAGTCGCAGCGACTCCAAGTGCTTGCTGGCCATAGCTTCGCGCTGCTGACCTCCCATGGCGTGGAGTGCACGAACTGCAGGTCACTGTCCAACGGTCTGGATTATCGGACTTTCACCCACACCGTTGCCAACGAAGACTACGTCATCAACATCGGGCCATTGGTGCAGCGCTGTCTTCCCGGCTACCGTCTCCACGGTGCGGCGCCGGACCTGGCGATCTTCGAGCGCAAGGCGCCAAACGAGGTTGCACCGGAATGCGTTCGGGCTGCGCATTGAGCGCCTCCACGCAGACTCTCCCTACCGGCGTCAACCTACGACGGTGCCATACGCAGCCGGTCGCCGCCACAGCGCTCCCGCCCCAATCACCTGATACTCAAGCGCCATGATCATCGACACCACGTTCTCTGACCTTTCTGATCGTATAGTTGCGGGAGTCGAGTCATTCGATCCTCAGCTGATCTGCTTCGACTTCTTTGACACCATGGTCACCCGGCGCGTGCACCCGGAGGACGTCAAGCGGCTGGCGTGCGAGCGAATATCGCGCCTCCTGGACCCGCCCACAGCCGGTGCGGCGTTGTATGCGCTACGTGGCTGTATCGAAGCAGAGCTATACGCGCGCAACCTGCAGGAAAAGGGCGACGAGGAGTTCAACTTAGAAGAACTGATGGCCCAGTTGTGGGACAGGCTGCCGGCCGCCCATGTCTGCCCGAAACAACGCTTCGTCCAGATGGCCATGGACATCGAAGTCTCCATTGAGGCGTGCATGCAGGTCCTCGATCCACGGCTGCAGTCCGCCGTGCAGCGATTGCGCGATTCCGGCCTCGACTGCTGGCTGGTCAGTGATTTCTACCTCGACACGAAGCATTTCTTGCGTCTGCTGGACTTTCATGGTTTGACCAACACATTCACCCGGGTGGTCATCTCCTCCGAAACAACAGCTACCAAGCGCTCCGGCAAGCTTTACCGGCAGATCATCGCCGATAGCGGGGTAGCTCCAGCGCGGATCGTCATGCTCGGCGACAACGCACATTCAGATTATCAGAGCGCCCAGGCCAACGGCCTGAACGCGATCCACCTTGACCGCTCCGTGCAGCACCAGCGCTATGCGGAGCTCAGCAAAAACGTCACCAATGACGTGCGTCGCTATGAGGACGAAATAACCGCGGCCATCCTCGGCACACCGGTGGTGTTCCGCGAGATTGCGCTGACACTTCACTATTTCATCGACCGGTTGCACTCGCACCTACTCAAGCAGGGTGCGCGTGATGTTTTCTTCCTCGCGCGTGAAGGCCAGTTGTTGAAGGAAATGTTTGATATCTTCCAGGAAACGCGACAGCTTCGCGGTCCGACGCGAATCCGAAGCCATTATCTGGAAGTGTCTCGCCGCTCGACTTTCCTGCCTTCGCTCGAGCCGCTCGAGCACGAGTCGTTCGACATCCTGTTCAGGCAATATCGGCGAATCTCGCTGAAGGAATTCCTGGCCAGTCTGGGGTTGGACGAGCTGGCCACGGCGCTGACATCTGAGCTTCCATACGATCTGGAATTGCGGCACGAGGACCTTCCCAGCAGTACACCATTCCAAGCGCTGCTGGCCCATCCGCGCTTTCGCGAAGCCTATGAACAGCAACGCCTAGCGCGCCGCGACGCGTTCGGGAAGTACCTGGGCCAATTCGATCTGGCGGATTCGAAGAATTCCACATTGCACCTGGTCGACGTGGGCTGGAAGGGCACCATCCAGGACAACATCCACGGCTTTCTGAGCCGGGGGAGGGCCGCGCTACCTTGGAATGCCGTCGAAGGGCATTACGTGGGGCTAGTCGCCGCAGGCCGGATAGCCAAGGGAAACATCAAGCATGGTGTACTGTTTTCATCCGTTGGCACGCAAAGCAAGAATTTCCATGTGTACAACGAGAACCGGGCGTTGTTCGAGGTGATACTTGCAGCCGACCACGGCTCAGCGGGCTCCTACGAAGTCACCTCCGATGGCGTGGCACACGCGTTGCGCCAGGCGTTTGTCGAGGAGCCGCTGTTCATGGCCAAGATCCAGCCACTTCAGCGGCAACTGATCGCGCTGTTCCGCGCGCTCGACGCGATCACGCACACCAGCACCTATCCCGCCTCGCGACAGGAAGGTTTTGTCGCCAGGCACCACGCACGCATGCTGCTGCAACCATCGGACACCGAGATAAGGTGGTTCGAGGATATCTACCACGTCGAAAATTTCGGGGTGTTCGAGAAATCGCAATTCGACGCGGCCGGCAGCCGCCCCGGCCTGCTCGCCAGGTTGCGCTTCTACCGGTGGCTGCGAAAATCAGCCGGCCAGGCCGATCTTGGCTTCTGGCCCTGGCTTACCTGCCTGCAACGCGGCGGGCGCTGGGTCGCCGGTCGTTACACACGCGCGCAACTGAGGAACATCAGAGACTGACATGAAGATTGCCTTCTTCCTCGGCTCTGCCGACATCAGCGGTGGCACCTATGTGATCTTCCAGCACGCGCTGTTCGCGCGACGGGCCGGCCATGAGGTGACTATCGTGTTGCTGTATCCGTATGCGCCGAGCCAGGTCAAATGGCATCCCGCGCTGGAAGACATGCGTTTCGTGCCGGTGCAGGAATTGGGAGAAGAGCACTTCGATCTGGCCATCGCCACCTGGTGGAAAAGCGCCACCGAACTGCACGTCATTCGCGCGGATCAGTACGCCTATTTCGTGCAGTCGATCGAATCTCGCTTCTACCCCGAGCACGAAACACCTCTGAGGAACCTTGTCGACAGCACCTATAACCTGGGTTTGCCGGCCATTACCGAGGCGACCTGGATCCAACAGCACCTGCGCGAGCGGCATGGCGTCGACGCACAGCTGGTACGCAACGGCATCCGCAAGGATCTCTACTCCACCGAAGGTCGCCGCGAAGCGGCTCCCACTCGCCACGGCGAGCTGCGCGTACTGGTTGAGGGACCGTTCGGCGTGTTCTTCAAAAACGTGGGCAGCAGCCTGCGGCTGTCGCGGAAAAGCCAGGCCGACGAAACCTGGCTGCTCACCTCGACCGACTTGCGCCGCTACCCTGGCGTGAAACGCGTTTTCTCCCGGGTACCCATCGATGCGGTGGCGCCGATCTACCGCTCGTGCGACGTGATCCTGAAACTGAGCTATGTCGAAGGGATGTTCGGCCCCCCCCTGGAGATGTTCCATTGCGGCGGAACCGCCATCGTCTATGACGTCACCGGCCACGACGAATACATCCGCCACATGGACAACGCGCTAGTGCTCCGGCGCGACGACGAACGCGGCGTGGTGGAGGCGCTCAACCGCCTGCGCGAAGACACGGCCTTGCTCGAGCGGCTCAAGGCCGGCGCCATCCAGACTGCCAGCCAGTGGCCCGACTGGGAACATTCCTCGGCCCGGTTCGAAGAGTCGATGCGGGCGATCATGGCGTTGCCGCCAGTGGCACGCGCAGAGTTGGCGCAGCGCAACCACGCGTACATGGCCGACTACGTCCGTGACGAGAACATCCGCCTGGCCAGCCAGCCGCGGCTGGGGCGACTGCGTAACCGAATCAGCTCGCGGCTCTACCGCGTGCCGCAGTTGGCTGCCCTTCGCAAGTGGGGCGGCCAGATTTTCGAAGGTTGGGGCAAACTGTAGCCGTTGCCCCGCGGATACGGCCGGGCGCACAACACCCCTTCAAGGCACCATGTGGAGGCCCCCGGCTTGGCGCAGGCGGCACCCACACGCCCCACGCCATTTTCCTCTGCCCACTGTTCGCCCGCGTAGCCCGATTACCATGCCATTTCGCAGATCCAGACAATTTGCCGTCGCCGCCGCGAGCCTCGCGGCACTGGCCGCCGCACTCACCGCCACGGCATTCCCCCGACTGATGCTGCTGGGCGGCCTGCCAGCCACTGACGAGGGTGTTTACGCCTACTACGCACAGCTCATTCACGCATCGCTGAGCGCAGGCAACGGGCTGCCAGGTGGCATGACGCTGGCGCTCTATCCCATGACGCTGGCGTGGATCTTTGCGCTGGACACCAATACCATGATCGCACTTCGCATGGCCGATCTGATCGCAGCGCTCGCCGCCTCCTGGCTGCTGGTGTGCGTGCTTGCGCACGAAAGCAAGTCACGCATCGGCAGCGCGCTGATCGCACTAGTCTTCCTGTTCACGATGAACGACCCGGCCTTTATCCAGAACGGCTTCAAGAACAGCCTGTTCGCCGCTTACGTCCCGCTGCTCGGTGCACTGCTGCTGATCCGCCATCGCGCCGGCAGCGACCCCGCAACCTGGTACTGGGCCGGTGGTCTCGCGGCGCTAGCGGTGCTGCTGCGCGAAACATTCGCGCCTTTCCTGATCCTTGGGGGCGCGACCGTCCTGATCGGCGCCGGATGGCGGCCCGCGCTACGCTTCACCTTGGCTGCCGCGCTGACCGCGCTGGCAGTTGTCGCCGCGATCGCCTGGGCCCGGGGCGGCGTGGACTCCCTGATTGATGCCTACCGCGACGCCGGAGCTCTGTACAACGCCCTGGCTGACCAGCGCGTGCCGTTTTTCATCACCAACGGCATCGCATCGGCCCAGATCGCCAAGGTGGCACTGTGCTTGGCAGGCCTCGGCATGCTCGCCATCGGCTACGGGCTTGCGACGCGCAACGGTCAGGTAAGCTGGAGACAGTTGGCGTTCTGGCTGGGCGCAAGTTTGGTACCGCTGATCGAGCCCGCCACCAAAATTGGGTTTCCCTACCACTTTTCCGTATGCCTGCCAGGGCTGGCCGGCCTGACCGCGCTGGGGTGGCGCAGCCTTAGCTCCGGATCAGGCGGCAACACAGGCCGCGCTGCGGCAGTGGCCGTCACCATGGTGGCGGCCGGTGCCATGTGGCCTTCGGCACAAACGCTCGCCCATTCATGGCCTACCACCCGTCGGGCGTTGCAGGCCATGAGTACCGGCACCTGGCCAGCCGAGGCGAACGCACGCTCGAACTACCTCGCCGCTGCAGCCGCGATCCGCCAGATCGCCCGTCCGGGCGACACACTCGGCGCCAGCGGCTTCATGTTCGCGCTCTACCCGCTGACCGGGCTGCTACCTTCGTCCGACAATTTGAGCAACCTCAGTGCAACCCTCATCAAGCACAACTTGGACGGCGGCAGCTTCCGCCAAGCCTTGCTAGCGTGTCCACCCGCTATCGTGATGACCACCGTACGCGCGGACTGGCCCGGTGCCGATATCCTGGAGCGCGAAGTCGCCGAGTCGGGGCTGTATCAACCGGTCGAAGTCATCGCGGTGGATTACACCAGGGAATATGGTCTGTTCGGCGGCACCATCTATCGCCGGTCGCGTCCCGTGCCGCCATGCCGCAACACTGCCCCCACCATCCGCTGAGCGTGCGGCAGCCTCCGGCCGGTGCGTGAGCGCATCATTTTACTCACGCAGCCGGCTCGTCTTTCGCACCAGTCCAACCTTCTGCAGGAATCTCACCAGCACCGAACCCTGCAGATGTTCCAGATCCTCCAGCCGCTGCGTGTTTCTCGCCAACGCTTCTTCGCGTTGGCTGATCACGGTCGCCTGCGCCACCAGGGCGCAGTCGCGATCGGTGATCAAGGCTGCCTGTGCGGTGATCGCGTTGTCACGATCGGCAATCATGTCATTCATGCGCCTTATGGTTGCCACATGGCCAGCTAGCTCTCCGTCCTGCCGGACGATCAGCTCGTCGCGCTCCTGAATCAGCGCGGTCTGCGCGGCGATCGCGCTGTCACGATCCGCAATCATCTCTTCCATGCGCCGCAATGCAACATCGCGCGAGCGGATCATCGCTTCGTTGGAGGCCACGGCCCTCGCCCGCTCGTGGATCATCCATTTCCAGCTCTGTCGACTCTGCTCGAACAGCCGGGACGGCTCGCCATGACTGCACGCGCTGCTCCAGCGTAGCGCCCGCACCGAGCGGGTGGCCGAGTCGAGCAGCTCCACAGCCACGGCGCCGGGAAAATGCTGTGGGTAATCCAACTCACCAACGAATTCCTCGATCGGCTCGCAAAGCAGGGTGAAGGCCTGCCTGACGCCGGTTTTCCATAGTTGCCGCGCTCCTGGCATGTCGCCTAGCGCCGCGCGCAGCATGCCACCCTCATAGGCCGCATCGACGATCTTGGTCCCGATGGTCGGGCTGAAGGAGCGGCAATCGACCTCCGCCAGCCCGGCCAGCAGCTCTGCCGCCTGCGGCAAGCGCCCCTCGTTCCGGTACAGCATCGCCAGCAGGTACGACAACGAAATGCGCCAGCGCAGGCCATGCGGTGACCGCTCGGCCCCGTCCAGGTAGGCATGCAGCCGTGCGATCAGTTCCGTGGTGACCGCCTCGCCACCCTGCGTCAGCAGCTGATAGCCCACCACGGCCAGCGCCGCAGCCTCGTCCGGCAACCCCCGATTGGCGGGGTCGGCCAGCACCTGATCGGCAATATGGCGCAGCACCCGCGGGTTGCGCGCCCGGAATGGGAATTCGACCAGCGCGCGCAGCAGCCAGGGATTGTGGTAGTCGCGAGCGAACGCCATCAGGTGGCGGGGCGGCGCGCTATAGCCATAGACGCTCTCGCGATAAGGCTGCCCGTGCGCACCGACGGGATTCTTCATGGCGGTCAGGAAAAGCCACTCGGCCGCGGGCGCCTCGCTCGCGCGCTCGTCGAACGCATAAAAGACCCGCGCGGCGGTGGGCGAATCCTCGCCGGCGCCAGAACCAGCCGTCTGCGCAAACGCCTGCTCCGCCAGCAATGACGACGGCAGCCGCGACTGCAGCCAAGACCAGTTGCCCGAGGCCGCCAGTGATTCCTGCTTATCGCCCACCGCCGACGCCCCCACTCCGGTGGCCACGCCAACAATCAAGCGCCCGCCAGGCGACAGCACGCGAGCGAACTGGGCCAGAAGGGTCGACGGCTCGGCCACCTGTTCCAGGCTGTCGAAGGCAACGACCACGTCGAAGGAGCCTTCGGCCTGACCTTCCAGCAGCGGTATCAGCGGATCAGTCACCAGCGACAAGGCCGGTTGCGATGCCGCATAGGCCACCGTGCCATGGTTGATCGCCCGTTCATCGCCATCCACGCCCAAGACGCTCGCCGCTTCGGACAGGTACTTGAGCACGTGACATCCGAATCCGGTGTCACAGGCCGCCACGAGCACCCGATCACCAGGACGCACGTAGTCGGCAGCCCATTGGTAGCGAGTCACCTGCGCATCCGCCCATGCGCCGCTTTGGCGCAGGGGATCGCGATGGCCTGGCACCACCGATGGCTGCTCCGGAACCTTCTCCAATGGGATCAGCAGCGGGCCGCCATCCCTGTTCAACTCCTCGTAACGGTTGAGCCGGTAGTACGCCGGGTGCTTGCGGAAGCCTGCCCCAAACAGGAGCGCCTCCCAATAGGCACGGCCGGACTCGGCGTGCGCCCCTTCGGCATCGGCGTCAATCACCACGAACGCATAACGCGCCGAGAGTTGGTGCCATTGAGCAAGCGCCAGCTCGCTTTCTTCGCCGCGGAGCGACTCCAGGGCATTGAGCACCAGGACGCATTCGAAGCGGTCATCGGCACCAGTCAGCCGCACCGGCAAGCCTGCCTCGCCCTCGCGGGCCGGCCCGGCGACCACTTTGGCGCCGCTGGCATGGGCATCCACACCCAAGCGCCTCAGGGCATCGAGCACCATCGGGTTATAACCCACCACCAGTGTGGGGCCCACACCGCAAAGCGTCGCCACCTGATCGGCAAGTCGCCCGGCATCGATGCCAGGCGCGGCAATCGGCGGGCTATTGGCGCTCACCATGTGGCCTTCATGCCCAAGTCGATGACGCCTCCGAAGAAATGTTCCTCGCGCCGCATGAGCACCTGGAAGAAGGCGGCCTCGTCCACCCAGTGCAGGATGCGCTGGGCGGTGTAGTCGGGCCGCTCCTCGTAGGACACGGCGGACTGAATTTCGTACAAGTTCACTCCCAGCCGGCAGGGACACTTGAACGATACGGTGAATTCCTCCCCAGCCGTCAGCTGCCGATTCCAGAAAACCGGCCCCTCGTCCAAGTCCGCCAGGCGCTTCATGTCCTGGTTGAGGGTGCCCCAGGAATACACTTTGAAGCCTTCCTTGTTACGCAGCCGCACGCCCACGTTGATCTGGCTGGTATCGGCCTCAACCCGGCAGGTGACACGGATATGGATATCGTCGCCAGGGTAGAAGACGGCGCAGGGCTCACCGTCGGCGTCGACCGTTTCCGTGCGAATCACCCGCACCTGGCCGTTGCCGAAGGACATGGACGCCGAGCGCGCACCGGCCAGTTCTTGATCCTTCGTATCGATGACCACCGTCGCCGGCGCGCCACCATCGTGACGTTCGTCGTCGTCCTCTTCGGGCTGGGCCGGCTGTGCCACTGGGAGCGCGGTGGCATGCGCGGCCTGGGCGATCCGCTCGGTCATGGTCGTGAAATAAGCCGCTTCTTCCTCGTGCAGCAGGCGGCGGTACTCCAGGATGACCTCGGAAGAAACGCCCCAGGATTTCGCGTTGCCGTGCTGCAAGAGCAGCGCGCGATTGGTCAGCGTCCGCACCGACTCCTGATCGTGCGAGACGAACAGCAGCGATACGCCGCTGCTGACCAGCCGCTCGATCTGCTGGAAGCATCGTTTCTGGAACAGCGCATCGCCCACCGCCAGCGCCTCGTCCACGATGAGGATGTCCGGTTGCACCTGCACCTGGACGGCGAACGCCAGACGCACCAGCATGCCGCTGGAGTAGGTCTTGACTGGCTGTTCAAGATGGACACCGATATCGGCGAACGCCGCAATGTCATCGAACTTTGCGTCCACCTCATCCCGGGACAAACCGAGCAGTGCGCCATTGAGGTAGACGTTTTCCCGGCCCGTGTAGTCGACATTGAACCCCGAGCCCAGCTCCAGCAGCGCCGCGATGCGCCCATGCGTCTGGACACTGCCGGTGGTCGGCGTCAGCACGCCAGTGATGATCTGCAGCAGGGTGCTCTTGCCACTGCCATTGCGCCCGACGATGCCTACCGCCTCACCACGCTTCACCTCGAAGGAAATATCCCGCAGCGCCCAGAACTCGCGGAAAAAGTCGCGCCGTGGCGCGCCCACCAGCGAATTGAGCTTCGGCAACACGAATTGCTTGAGCCGGTCGCGCGGTGAATCGTAGAGCTCGTAGCGCTTGCTGACGTTGTGAACCGCGATAGCAACCTCAGAGGACATCGGCAAAACCCTTTCTCGTCTTCTGGAACCACCAGAATCCCGTCCATGCAAAGATCGCGGCGGTCGCGGTGACGGTCGCCAGCTTACTGAAGTCGGGAAGCTCGCCCACCAGAACCACGCTCCGCGCCTGCTCGATGATGAAGGTCAGCGGGTTGAGCATCAGCCACGGCCTGAATCGCTCGGGCATGGCAGTCATCGGGTAGAAGATCGGCGACAGGAACTGCATTACCGTCACCGTGAACACGGTGACTTGGCTGACGTCGCGCATGAACACTCCCATCGATGCCAGTATCCATGTGAGGCCCAGCACACCGAGCACCAGCGGCAGCATAATCAACGGCAGGAAAATCACCGTCCACCAGACCTGGTGCGTCATGACCAGTTGCGCCAACAGCAGGACAAGCACGCTGACGCACGCATGGAACAGCGCCGACCCCATCGCGACGCACGGCAGAATCTCCAGCGGAAAGACCACTCGTTTGACGTAATTGACGTTGCCAAGGATCAGACCCGGTGCCCGATTGACGCATTCCGCAAAAACGGTATAGAGGATCAGGCCCACGAACAGCATCAAGGCGAACCCCGACTTGCTTTCGTAGCCGGGCATGTCCCAGCGCGCCTTGAACACGACCGAGAAGAAGAATGTGTAGATCACCAGCATCAGGATCGGATTGACGAACGACCACGCCAGCCCCAGCCACGATCCCTTGTAGCGCCCGGTCACCTCACGTTGCGTCAGCTGCCACACGAGCGAACGGTTCCGCCAGATGCTGGCAAACATCGCGACCATCGACGCCGGACTGGTTACTGCCATGAGGTAAGTGTCTCCCTTTTAAAGCCCGGCCTGGCTACGACTACAGCGGCCTCGGGATCGTACGCTGCAATCAAACCGGATGTTCCGTGCGCCCGCCGCGTACTGGTGACGGCCGCCGGCACTACGCCAACGCGCTGGAAAGTTCCATCCGCAGATCTTCGATGTCCTCCACGCCCACCGACAACCGCACCAGCCCGTCGCTGATCCCCAGCCGCTTGCGGTTGGCCGGCGGTACCGAGGCGTGGGTCATGATGGCGGGGTGCTCGATCAGGCTTTCCACGCCACCCAGCGATTCAGCCAGGGCGAACAATTCGCAGCGTTCCAGCATACGGCGCGCCTTCTTCAGGCCGCCCTTCAACTCGATGGTGACGATTCCGCCGAAGCCGTGCATCTGGCGCTTGGCCAGCGCGTGCTGCGGGTGGCTCTTGAGGCCCGGGTAGATCACTCGATCCACGGAAGGGTGCTTTTCCAGCCACTTGGCCAGCTCCAGCGCGTTGGCACAGTGGGCTTTCATCCGCAAATGCAGGGACTTCAGGCCGCGCATGGCGAGGAATGCATCGAACGGGCCGGCGATGGCGCCCACCGAGTTCTGCAGGAAAGCCATCTGTTGGGCTAGCTCTTCGCTGCCCGCCACGACGATTCCACCAACCATGTCGGAGTGGCCATTGATGTACTTGGTGGCCGAGTGCAGCACCAGGTCCGCCCCGTATTCCAGAGGGCGCTGGATCATCGGGGAGCAGAAGGTGTTATCGACCACGAGGATCAGACCGTGCTTTTTGGCGAACGCGGCCACCTTGACCAGATCGACCAGCTTGAGCATCGGGTTGGTCGGCGTCTCGGCCCAGATCATCCGCGTATTGGGCTTGAGCGCAGCCTTCAATGCAGCGGCATCATTGAGGTCGACAAAGCTGAAATCGAGCCCGGCGGAGCGACGACGCACACGCTCGAACAGGCGATAGCTACCGCCGTAGAGATCGTCCATCGCGATGACGTGGCTACCCGAGTCGAACAAATCCAGCACGGTGGCAGCAGCGGCCATGCCGGAGCCAAACGCGAATCCCGCCACACCTCCTTCCAAGCTTGCTACGCAACGCTCGTAGGCCATGCGGGTGGGATTCTGCGTACGCGAGTACTCGTAACCCTTGTGCTTGCCTGGGCTCCGCTGCACATACGTGGAGGTGGCATAGATCGGCGTCATGATGGCGCCGGTGCTGGGATCGGGATGTTGCCCGGCATGAATGGCTCGCGTCCCGATGCCAAACTCACCCCGTTTCACGTCGCTTTTCATCGTTGAATCCCGCAGCCCGAACCGGGTTGCATCCATGAGGGTCAAGCCCGCCATTCTAGCGGGTACACATAGCAATGCCGAGATGCCTTGTACGCTTGGCGTTCATGTAATCGCCGCAGACCGGCCGATTTTCATGGAGTTATGGTCATCACGGCGCGTTCGGGACGACCGCTGACACTTGGTCATCACGTAGGGAGCAGGCATCATTTGCGGTCTGCCCTTGGCAACCCAGCTGCCCTTTCGGGCTTCCCGATCAACTCATGGACAATGTGATGACCATCCCAGCCACAGGGAACAAGACGCTCCTTGTCACCGGCGGCGCCGGCTTCATCGGCGCCAACTTCGTGCTGCAGGCCATCGCCGACGGCCTGCGCATCGTCAACCTGGACAAGCTCACCTACGCCGGCAACCCCGACACGCTGGCATCGCTGGAGGGCAACGCCCGCCACGTGTTCGTGCAGGGTGACATCGGTGACCGGGAGCTGGTGGCGAAACTGCTGGCCGAACACCGCCCCGATGCCATCGTCAACTTTGCCGCCGAATCGCACGTCGACCGCTCCATCGACGGCCCGGCCGAGTTCGTGCAGACCAACGTGGTGGGCACGCTGGCCTTGCTGGAAGCCGCCCGCGACTACTGGCGCGGCCTCGATGACGGGTTGCGCGACGCGTTCCGCTTCCTGCATGTGTCGACCGACGAGGTCTATGGCTCGCTGGGCGCCGAGGGCAAGTTCACCGAACAGACCGCTTACGCGCCCAACTCGCCCTATTCGGCGTCGAAGGCCGCTTCCGATCATCTGGTGCGCGCGTTCCACCACACCTACGACCTGCCGGTGCTGACCACCAACTGCTCGAACAACTACGGGCCATACCAGTTCCCCGAGAAGCTCATCCCGCTGATCATCCAGAAGGCGCTGGCTGGCGAGCCACTGCCCGTTTATGGCGATGGCAGGAACATCCGCGACTGGCTGTTCGTGGGTGACCATTGCAGTGCGATCCGGCGCGTGCTGGAAGCCGGCCGCGTCGGCGAGACCTACAACGTGGGCGGCAACGCCGAGCGCGAAAACATCGCCGTGGTGAAGACCATCTGCGCGCTGCTGGACGAGCGTCGCCCGCTGGCCGATGGCAAACCCCGCGAATCACTGATCACCTACGTCAAGGATCGCCCCGGCCATGATCGCCGTTACGCGATCGACTCCAGCAAGCTGCAGGGCGAGCTGGGCTGGCGGCCGTCGCAGACGTTCGAAAGCGGCATCGCGCAGACGGTGGACTGGTATCTGGCCAATCAGCTGTGGGTCCAACGCGTGCTCGACGGCAGCTATCGCATGGAGCGCCTCGGATCATGAGCAACACGCAGAAAGGCATCATCCTGGCCGGCGGCTCAGGCACCCGGCTGCACCCGATCACCCGCGCAACCAGCAAACAGCTGCTGCCGGTGTACGACAAGCCGATGATTTATTACCCGCTGGCCACCCTGATGCTGGCGGGCATCCGCGACGTGCTGGTGATCAACACACCGCATGAGCAGGAGATGTTCCAGCGCCTGCTGGGCGATGGCTCGCAGTGGGGGTTGAACATCCAGTATGCGGTGCAGCCCTCGCCGGACGGGCTGGCGCAGGCGTTCACCATCGGCCGCGACTTCATCGACGGCAAGCCGAGCTGCCTGGTGCTGGGCGACAACATCTTCTATGGCGTGGGGCTCACCGAACGGCTCAAGCGCGCGGCAGCACGCGAGCGTGGCGCTACCGTGTTCGGCTATTGGGTGAAGGACCCGCAGCGCTATGGCGTGGCGGAGTTCAGCAAGGACGGCCGCGTGATCGGACTGGAGGAAAAGCCCGCCAAGCCGAAGTCGAACTACGCCGTCACCGGCCTGTATTTCTATGACGAGCGCGTCTGCGATTACGCGGCCGAGCTGAAACCGTCGCCGCGCGGCGAGCTGGAGATCACCGATCTCAACCGCTGCTATCTGGATGACAACTCGCTGCACCTGGAGCAGCTGGGCCGCGGTTTCGCCTGGCTCGATACCGGCACCCACGATTCGCTGATGGAAGCGGGCAGCTATATCGAGACGATCGAGAACCGGCAGGGCCTGAAGGTCTGCTGCCCCGAGGAAATTGCCTACGTGAACGGCTGGATCGACACCGAGCAGTTGCTCGCCCTGGCCGCGCCGCTGGCGAAGACGGGTTATGGCCAGTATCTGCAGCAGCTCAGCACGCAAGGGCTGGTGCGATGAAGGTTGTCGAAACGGCGCTGCCCGGCGCACTGATTTTAGAACCCCAAGTGTTCGGGGACGCGCGTGGCTTTTTCTACGAGAGCTACAACAAGGCAAGCTTCCGCGACGCGGGCCTTGCCGCCGAGTTCGTTCAATCCAACGTCTCCCGCTCCGCCCACGGCGTGTTGCGTGGCCTGCATTACCAGTGGCCGAATCCGCAGGGCAAGCTGGTCAGCGTACTGGAGGGCGAGGTCTACGACGTCGCGGTCGACATCCGCCACGGCTCGCCGACATTCGGCCAGACCACCAGCACGATACTCACCGCCGAGAACCACCGCCATTTCTGGGTGCCGGAAGGTTTCGCGCACGGCTTCTGCGTCTTGTCCGACTTCGCCACGTTCACCTACCAGTGCACCGCGCTGTACGACGCCAAGGCCGACGCCGGCATCCGCTGGAACGACGCCGCGCTGGGCATCGACTGGCCGGTCAGTGACCCGCTGCTGTCCGACAAGGACAAGACCACGCCATTCCTGCACGACGTGTCGCCGGAGCGGTTGCCGGTCTTCAAGGCATGAGAATCCTGCTGTTCGGTGCCAACGGCCAGCTTGGCCGCACGTTTCTGGACCAGTGCGGCCTGGCCGCGCGCGGTAACCTGCGCGCCGCCAGCCGCGACGGCGTGCTCGTGGACGGCAGCCACGGCGAAATCGCCGACCTGTCGGTTCCCGCATCGCTCCCCGCCCTGCTCGATCGCGTGCAACCGGACGTGATCGTCAATGCCGCCGCGTATACCGCGGTCGACCGCGCCGAGCAGGAAGAGCCGCTGGCCTCGCGCGTCAATGGCGAGGCGGTCGGGGTGCTCGGCCAATGGGCCGCCAACCACGGCGCGCTGGTGATCCACTACTCCACCGATTATGTGTTCGACGGCGGCCAGTCGCAGCCCTACGAGGTAGACGCGCGTACCGCGCCGCTGGGCGCCTACGGTCGCAGCAAGCTGGCGGGCGAGCGCGCCTTGCGTGACAGCGGCGCCGACCACCTGATCTTTCGTACTGCGTGGGTGTACGCCGTGCATGGCCACAATTTCCTGCGCACCATGTTGCGCCTGGGTGGCGAGCGGGACGAACTGCGCGTGGTGGCCGACCAGCATGGGGCGCCGACCGACACTTCGCTCATCGTCGATGCCAGCCTCGCCGCGCTCGACCATTGGCTGGCGGCGAGCCCGGTCGAGCGGCGCGCGCTGGGCGGTACGCATCACCTGGTCGCCAGCGGCGCCACCACCTGGCATGGGTTTGCCGAAGCGATCTTCGCGCAGGCCGTCAGTCGCGGATTGCTCGCCCGCGCCCCGCGCGTTGAGCCGATTGCCACGGCCGATTACCCCACGCCGGCACGGCGACCGGCCTGGTCCCTGCTGGACAACCAGGCGTTCCAGCGCCGGTTTGCGTTCTCGCTGCCAGACTGGCGCGATGGCTTGGACAGGACCATGGCCGAGCTGGCTCGATCGGCGCCCGCACCGGGATAACAGCCCCGGTGCCGCGTGGCCGGCAAAGACAAGCGTGGATCGTTTGGCTCACAATCCACGCATTCCATGGCAACCCGCGGGAAAACGACATGTTGATTCCCCTCATCCTCAGCGGCGGCAGTGGCACCCGCTTGTGGCCCGTCTCGCGCAAGAACCTGCCCAAGCAATTCCTGGCGCTGGCTGGCCAGGGCACGCTGTTTCAGCAGGCGATCGCGCGTACGCGGCCGTTGCCGCGGGTGGCGGCGCCGATCGTGGTGGCCAGCAACGATCACCGTTTTCTTGCCGCCGATCAGTTGCTGGAGGCGGGCATCGACGACGCCACCATCGTGCTGGAACCGCTGGCGCGCAACACGGCGCCGGCGATCGCGCTGGGCGCGCTGCAGGCGATCGATCGCGATGCCGACGCGGTGCTGCTGGTACTGCCGGCCGACCACCTCATCGGTGACACTGCCGCGTTTGCCGCGGCGGTGGAAAAGGCGTTGCCGCTGGCCGAGCAAGGTTGGCTGGTGACGTTCGGCATCCGCCCCGACCGGCCGGAAACCGGCTTCGGCTACATCCGCCATGGCGACGCGGTCGGCGACGGTTACCACGTGGAGCAGTTCGTCGAGAAACCGGATCTCGCCACCGCGCAATCCTATGTCGCCGACGGCAGTTACGACTGGAACTCGGGCATGTTCCTGTTCAAGGCGGCACGCTATCTGGAAGAGCTGGGGACGCACGCGCCGGCCATGCTGGCCGCGGTGCGCGAGGCGCATGCGAAGGCATCGGCCGACCTGGATTTCGTGCGCATCGACCGCGAGGCTTTCGCCCGCGTGCCGGACGATTCGATCGACTACGCGGTGATGGAAAAGACCCGCCGCGCGGCGGTGATTCCGGTCAGCTGCGCGTGGAGCGACATCGGCTCGTGGTCGGCGCTGTGGCAGACCTCGGCGCGCGATGCGCAAGGCAATGCCCGCGAGGGCGACACGCTGCCCATCAACACGCGCAACTCGCTGCTGCGCTCGCATGACCGCCACCTGCTGGCCACCCTGGGGGTGGACGACCTGATCGTGGTGACCACGCCCGACGCCACCCTGGTGGCCCATCGCGACGCGGCGCAGGACGTGAAGAAGATCGTCGAGCAGCTCAAGGCCGCCGGCCGCAGCGAACACTCGCTGCATCGTCTGGTTTACCGGCCGTGGGGCAACTACGACTCGCTGGAGGAAGGCGAGCGTTTCCAGGTGAAACGCATCGTGGTCAAGCCCGGTGCCAGCCTCAGCCTGCAGAAGCATCACCACCGCGCCGAGCACTGGATCGTGGTCTCCGGCACGGCCGAGGTCACCTGCGACGACAAGGTATTCCTGCTGGGCGAAAACCAGAGCACCTACATCCCGCTGGGCAGCAAGCATCGCCTGCGCAATCCGGGCAAGCTGCCGCTGGAGCTGATCGAGGTGCAATCCGGCAGTTATCTGGGCGAGGACGACATCGTGCGGTTTGACGATGTTTACGGGCGCGCCTGATTCCCGACATCCCATGTAGGAGCGGCTTCAGCCGCGACCGGGATGTGCCTCGTAGCCCCAGGTCGCGACTGAAGTCGCTCCTACAGGAAATTGGCGGGATACAACTTGTAGGTCTGGCCGGCTTTGGTCGACAGCGACACTTGCCGTTTGCCGTAACGCACCACGCAATCGCCGCCGCGCAGTGAGCGCACGCTGGCTTCGACCAGCTTGCCTTTCGCCCAGCGCATGTCGATCACGAAACCGCCGCGCGCGTGCAGGCCGCGCACTTCACCTTGCGGCCACGCGTCAGGCAAGGCGGGCAGCAGGTCGAGCCGGCCCGGCTCGCTTTGCATCAGCATTTCCACCATGCCGGAGGCGGCGCCGAAGTTGCCGTCGATCTGGAACGGCGGGCCGGCGTTGAACAGGTTGGGGTAGGTGCCGGCCCATTCGTGACCCAGCCGGGTGTCGCGCGAGGCTGGTTTGAACAACACGTCCAGCAGGTGCAGGGCCCGGTTGCCGTCGCCCAGGTGTGCCCACAGGTTCACCTTGTACGCTTCCGACCAGCCGGTGGAGTCGTCGCCGCGCACGTCCAGCGAGCGCGCTGCCGCGGCGGCGAGCTTCGGCGTTTCGGCAAGGTCGATCTGGTTGCCGGGGAACAGGCCCCACAGGTGCGATATGTGGCGGTGGTGTACCTCCACCTCGCGATAGGGTTTCAGGTATTCCTGGATGCGGCCGTCGGGGCTGATCTGGATCGGTGCCAGTCGCGCCCGCTTGGCTTCCAGCTCTCGGCGGAAATCCGCGTCCACCTGCAGATCCTGCGAGGCCTCGATCACCGCACCGAACAGGAAGCGGATCAGCTCCTCGTCCATCGTCGGCCCCATCACGATCGCGGCCTTGCGGCCGTCGTCCATGTAGACGGTGTTTTCCGGCGAGCTCGATGGCGCGGTCACAAGCCAGCGGTGGCCGGGCTCCTCGATCAGCACGTCGGCGTAGAACTGCGCAGCCCCGCGCAGCACGGGGTAATACCGGCGCAGGAAATCGCGGTCGCCGGTGTAGCGGTAGTGATCCCAGATATGGAAGCCCAGCCAGGCGGGCGCGCCCTGCCACACGCCCCAGCTGGCCTCGGCGCCGGGTGCGGTGAAGCCCCACAGGTTGGTCAGCGTGTGCACCACCCAGCCGCGCGCGCCGTAATAGCGTTGCGCGGTTTTGGCGCCGGGCTGTTGCAGCGAGGCGGTCAGCGCGAACAGCGGCTGCACCAGCTCGCCCAGGCCGGTGGGTTCGGCCGGCCAGTAGTTCATCTCGATGTTGACGTTGGTGTGATAGTCGCCATTCCACGGCGTGCTGGTGCCTTCGGCCCACAGCCCTTGCAGGTTGGCGGGCAACCCGCCGGGGCGCGAGGAGGAAATCAGCAGGTAGCGCGCGTACTGGAAATACAGCGCGGCGAAGCCGGGATCGTTGCCGTCGCCGTAGGCAGCGAGCCGTGCCTGCGTGGACATCGCTTCGCGCGCGTCGTCGACCGTGCCCAGTTGCAGCGAGAAACGGTCGAACCATGAACGGAAGTCGGCCACGTGGGCCGCATGTAGTTGCGCCACGGAGCGGTTCGCCACCCGCCGCAGATCGGCGGCGCTGGCGGCGACCGGATCGGCAGTGTGGCGCCCGGCGAAACCGTCGTAATCGGTGGCTTCGGTGATCAGCACGGTGACGTCGGTGCCGTGTTCGACATGTATGCCGTGCGCATCCGCATGCACGCTGGCGCCGGGTGCGATCACCCGCACCCGCGCAGCGAAAGCCAGGCCCTTGCCGCTGCCGCCGCTATCCAGTTCACCGCGCATCAGCAGGCCATTCGCACCATCGCTCTCGACCGTGGCGCGTTCGGCGCGGTCGAGGCGGGCCATGAAGTTCAACGCACCGGCGCGATCGGCGCTGAGGTGCAGCACCATCACCTGGTCGGGCGCGCTGACGAACATCTCGCGCCGGTAGCGCACGCCGTCCTGCGTGTAATGGACTTCGCTGGTAGCCGTGGGGATGTCCAGGCTGCGGCGGTAATCGGTGACCGGTGCCGCGTTTGCGGCGAAATCCAGGGTCAGCGTGCCCAAGCCCTGGTAGGTACCGTAATGCGCATTGGCGCCCTCGCCGCTCCAGGTAAAATGCTGGTTGGTCAGCTGTTCGGCTTCGACGTTGCGGCCTTCCAGCAGCAGTTGGCGGATCTTCGGCAGGTAGTCCAGCGCATCCTTGCGATCGGCGCCGTCGTAGCGCGAGCCGGAAAACATGCTGATTTCGCTGAGCGAGTAACGGGCCTGCGGCACGCCACCGTAGACCATCACTCCCATGCGCCCGTTGCCCAGCGGCAGCGCTTCGTTGAAGGTGTGGGCCGGCGCGTCGTAGTGCAGTTGCAGGTTCTGGGCGGCGAGGGATGCACCGGAAAACAGGCCGAGCGCACCGGCGACGGCGGCCAGCATCAAATAGACGCGCGCCTTGCCACGGCGGCGCGCGGTCGTATTGGGTATGAGCATGTGATCACTCCAAACGTGTGGGGCGTCCGGTGCGTGCCCTCTTCCGCCTTTACGTGCCGCTCCTGCGGCACGCCCTACGGGCTGGCTTCGCCGTTCGCTTCGGCATCCTGCCTTCGCAGTGGGCACCTTCTCCCGCACGCGGGAGAAGGAACAGCTTTCACGGCCGGCCGGCCTGGCCGGACTCGACGTGCGGCATCAGCCCCGCCGCCCTTGCGATCTGCCACAGGCCCAGCGCGGCCGCGCCGCGCGGCGGCAGCGCCATGCCCAGTTCGAAGCACGAAGCGGCCACCACGTAGCGCCGGCACAATGCGGGGTTGCCGATGAGCTGCAACGGGGTGGACGTGTTGATGCGGCCGGCGGCGATCGCGCCGCGCAGCTCCTCGCCGATCAGCAGGCCGGACAGGTAATCGGGCACGGCAGGCAGTGCCAGCTCACCCGTCAGCACTAGCGCGCGGCTGGAAAACAGCCGGCTCAACGCGCCGCTGGCGCCGCTGTCGCGCGCGCTTTGCGCGCCGCGCAGGAAGGCGTCCTGGTCGAACGGCGGATCGTCCTTGCCCAGCCCGGCGCCCAGGATGCTGTGGTGGCGCAGCGCCGTGTACAGCTCGCCGGTCATCGCTGTGGCGAAATCGACCACGCGCCCGTGCAGCACGTTGACCCATTTGCTGTGGGTGCCCGGCAGCAACAGCGCCGAGCGGCCCGCCAGCACCGGCTGCAGCGCCAGCGCGCCGAAGATCTCGGTCTCCTCGCCGCGCATCACGTCGGCGACGACCGTATTGCGCAGGCCCGGCACCAGGTGCACGCGACGGCCGCTGGCGCTGTCGACGAAACCCAGCGCCACCACCACCGCGTCGATGGTGGCGGGCAGTTCCACATAGGGCACTTCGCGCCAGCCGCCGCGGCTGCCGACCATGCCGGAGGCCAGCACCGGCAGGTCCGGCCAGTCGGCCAGGATGCCGTCCAGCGCAGCATCGAAACCGCCGGCAGGCAGCTGCCGGATGCCCCACGGACGCTCGCGGGATTCCAGCACGCGGCCGCCTTCGCCCATCAGGTAGGCGCGCAGGCCGGTGGTGCCCCAGTCGAGGCCGATCAAGCGCGGCCGTGGCGTACTTTCGTTCATGGTTTCGACGCGTCCTTGTGTACGGTGATGGCGGTGCCGTCGTAGTGCACGCTCTGCGCCGGCTTCGCCTCGAAATCGGTGGCGGTGGGCGTGGGGCCGGCGATCCAGCGGATGTTGAAGGTGCGCTCGGCGGGCATGCCCGGATAGCTGCCTTCGCGCTTGCCGATGGTCAGCGTGCCGCTGGCCTCGTCGTAGTTCATCGGCACGCGGGCGAACGCGCCGTGCTCGTAGTCGTAGGTGGTGCCCTGGTCCTTGTACATCGAGAACGTGCCGTTGGCGCCGGTGTAGACGAACAGCGTGATCGGCGCGTCGGGCTTTTCGTTGGTGTACTGGATGGCCGGGCCCACCGGCACGATGGCGCCGGCGCGTACGAACAACGGCATCCGCTCCAGTGGCGCATCCGCCTTGATCGTCTGGCCACCGTCGTACAGCTTGCCGGTGTAGAAGTCGTACCAGTTGCTGCCCTCGGGCAGGTAGACCTCGCGGCTGCGCGCCTCGTACTCGGTGACCGGCGCCACCAGGAACGAGGGGCCGAACAGGTACTCGTCGTTGATGTCGCGCACCTTGGTGTCGTTCGGGAAATCCATCACCAGGCCACGCATGATGGTGCCGTCCTTGAAATACGTATCGGCCGCCAGCGTGTAGATGTACGGCATCAGGCGATAGCGCAGTTTGTCGTACCAGGCCAGCGTGTTGTAGACGTCCGAACCGACCGGGGCGATGTTGTAGATCTCACGCAGCGGCGCCTGGCCGTGCGAGCGGAACAGCGGGCTGAACGCGCCGAACTGGAACCAGCGCACGTTGAGTTCGCGCCATTCCTGCAGATCCTTCGCGTTCGGCTTTTCGTAGCGCGGCTCCAGCGCGAAGCCGCCGATGTCGGTGGTCCAGTTGGGGATGCCCGACAGCGAGAAGTTCACACCTGCGGAGATCTGGTCCCGCAGGTTGCTCCAGCGCGACACCACGTCGCCGCTCCAGCTGGCCGCGCCATTGCGCTGCTGGCCGGCAAACGCCGAGCGGGTAAGGATGAACACGCGCTGGTTCGGGTACGACTTGCGGCTGCCCTGGTACACCGCGGTGGTGGTCATCAGCGGGTACGAGTTGAAGAACGCGGCGCCCGGCCCCTGCGCGGTCGGTCCCATGCGCAGCTTGCGTTCGTCGATGCTGATGTTGGACTGGATGTCCGGCTCGGTGGCGTCCATCCACCACGCGTCCATGCCCAGCTTGCCCAGGCCGTCGTTGATCTGGCGCCAGTAGATCGCGCGCGCCTCCTCGCTGTACGGGTCGTAGAACGAGTTGAGGTAGCCCTTGCCGACCCAATCCTTCTGGCCCAGCTCGACATTGCGCTTGTACATGTAGCCCTTGGCGTCGAGCTCCTTGTAGTTGGCGGTGGTGGGGTAGAACTTCGGCCACACCGAGATCATCAGGTGCGCATGCAGGTCGTGCAGGGTGTCGACCAGTTTCTGCGGATCGGGGTAGCGCGCGGGGTCGAACCGCTGCGAGCCCCAGGCATCCTCTTTCCAGTAGAACCAGTCCTGCACGATGTTGTCGAGCGGCAGGCCCAGCTTGCGGTATTCCTTCACCGTACTGATCAGGTCATCGCTGGAGGCGTAGTGCTCGCGGCTCTGCCAGAAGCCGTACGCCCAGCGCGGCAGCATCACCGCCTTGCCGGTGACGTCGCGGTAGCCGGCGATCACGTCGTCGAGGTTGTCGCCCGCGATGAAGTAGTAGTCGATCGCATGGCCCAGCTCGGAAAACAGCGACAGCTCGCTCTGTTCGGCGGCGGGCAGCGGGTCAAGATGATCGAGCGCGATGTAACCCGATTGCGGCGTCCAGTCGAGGCGGATGGCGTGTTTCTCGCCGGGCTGCATCGCCACGGTGAAATCGCGGTACCAGGGGTTCCAGTTCTGGCGCCAGTCATCGACCACCAGCTTGTCGTCGATGTACAGCTTGAAATAGCCGCTCGCGTACAGCCGGAACTTGTGCAGGCCGGCCACGTCGGACGCCAGCGAACCTTTCCACTCCACCGTCTGGCCCGGTCCGCCGGGGAGGGGGTTGCCCTGGAAGTCGACACCTTGCAGCGATTTGGGCCAGTGCTTCAGATCCTTGTTGTATTCGTAGTTGATCTGCGACTCGACCCGGCTGAGCTTGAGCTTGCCGTCCACGTAATAGTTGGCGGTGAGGCCGCCGGGCTTGCCGTCCGCGTCGAACACCTTCAGCTGCTTGTCGATCATCTGGTACGGGCGAGGGTCGCCGAAACGGGTGATCGAGTTGTTGTCCCACAACACGCCGTAACTGCGGCTGGAGACCACGAACGGAATGGCGATGTCGATGTTGTGCTGGGCCAGCTCCACGTCCTTGCCCTTGTAGTTCATCGTGCCTTTCTGGTGCTGGCCCAGGCCGTAGAACGCCTCGTCGTCGGGCGAGGCGAATTCCTGGCGCACGGCGTAGAACGGCTTGCCGTCCACCTTCACCGGCGTGAAGCTGCGCCCATCCGGCTGCTCGGCCAGGATCACTTTGCCGCTGGCGTCGAGGAAGCGAACGGCGCCGGTCTTGGTGGTGACTTCAGCGGTGACCTTGGGCGTCTTCAGCAGCACGTGGCCGGCGTCGGTGGCGACGGTGAACTGCTTGTCGCCGCCGGTCTTCAGCGCCATCAGGCTCTTGGGCAGATCGAAGCCGCCCGTGGGTACGGCGGTGACATGGATGATCGAATCGTCCACCACCCGCAGCCGCACTTTTTCGCTGTCGCCCACGTTCACGATCACGCCGTCGGCGATCTGCTGATACGCGGCCCTGGTCGATTCGGCGCTGCTGTCGGCGGACGGCGCGGCATTGCTGCCGCAGCCGGACAGGAGTCCGATCAGCAGGCATCCGACCAGCGGGCTCAGGGGAATGCGGTACATGTCAGTCTCCAATCGGTGAATCGGTTGAGAGTGGTGCGGGTGGATACACGGGTGGTGTCCGGAGAACGTCATCCCAGCGAGGCGCTTTTCAACAGCCGCAGGCTGGTCAAGCTGGGATCCAGTGCCTCGATAGCTACGTGAAGGCACTGGATCCCAGCTTTCGCTGGGATGACGAGCCGAGAGCGCCTTCGGGCACGGCTCAATACGTCGCCAGCTTCACCCGCAACACCTGCGGCTGGCTGGTGAGGTTGAGGCCGTAGTCGGTCTGGTCGCCGTTCCACTCGCGGATGAAATGCCACTGGCCGTTCTCGTCGTAGCGGCCTTCCTGCACTTTTTCCAGCAGGAAATGCTGGCCGTCGTGGCCCTTGGGCGGCATGAAGTTCACCCGCGCGTGATAGCCGGCCACCAGGTATTCGTTGTCGGCCAGTTGCACGATCACCACGCCGCCCAGCTTCTGCTCGTTGCCCTTGGGCGGGTCCATGCCGAACTGCGGCCGGCCGTAGCTCACCTGCACGCGCCAGTCGCCCAGGTCCAGGGCTTCCTCATGGGTGTCATCCGGCTCGGACGCGCCCCACACCTTGCCTTCGAAACTCTGCTTGGCGATCAACCCGGCCAGCGGCGCCAGCAGCTCGTAGTTGGCGGCGAACGGCTGGATGGTTTCCGGCGTGATCGCCTTGGCGCCCAGCGGCCAGTTGGAGTACTTGGTGTAATCCATGCCGAACGGCGAGAAGCCGATGCCCTGGTGGCCCAGCGTGGCGAACACGTAGCGCGCATAGGCCGTGTCGTTGCCGGTCTCGGCCACGAACAGCGCGTTGTCGGGGCGGCTGTAGCGATCGAGCACGGTGGTGTATTTCTTGTACTCGCGCATGTAGATGTCGGGCGACACGAAAGCCAGCGAGGGCGCCGCGGCGCGCCAGATATCGATCACGTTGTCGGTGGGGCCACCGCTGGAATAGCCGCCGGGCGGACCGGGGTTGAACGGATCACGCAGCGCCGCGTTGGCGTACATCGGCAGGTTGTAGACGGCCTTGCCCGCGGCCGCCACTTGCTCGATGTAGTGCGCGATGGCCCAGGCGTAGGAGTATTCCGCCGCATCCTTGCCGAACACCTGGCTCCAGCTGCCGGCCGATTTGCCGGTCTTCTTCAGCACCGCGGCGGGCACCGGCGACTGCAGCAGCTTGTCGCCGGCGGCCGAGTAATCGCGATCACTGCCGTAGGTGCCCGACTCGTTTTCCACCTGCACCATGATCACCGTGTGGCGGTCGCCATCGATCTGGCGCAGGTGCTTCATCAGCGCCACGAAGGCGTTGCGATCGGCCTCCAGCGTGGCGGTGCCCAGCGGCGACAGCGAGCCCAGCGTGGAGCCGTCCTTCTTCACCACGCGCGGGTAGCGTTTGTTATCCAGCTTCACCCACGAGGGCGCGTAGTTCGGGCCGTTGTTTTTCCAGGTGGCGAACCACAGCAGCACCAGCCGCACATCGTGCTCGCGCGCTTGCGTCACCAGCGTGTCGAGGAAGCTGAAATCGAACTGGCCCCGGGTCGGTTCCACCTGGCCCCAGCCGATCGGCACCTGCACCGTGTTGGCGTGCAGCGCCTCGATCGCCGGCCACACCGCCGGCAGCATCTGCGGCCAGCCGCTGGAGTTGTTCACCTGCGCGCCGAGGATCAGGTACGGCTTGCCATCCACCTGCAGTTGGTGGCGGCCATCGGCGGTGACCACGCGCGGCAACGGCGTGGACGCCGACTGCACCGGGCTGGCGAGGCCCGGCGTGGCCGCGCCCATGCAGAGCAGCGGCAGCAGCAGGTGACGAAGGGATCGGCGTGCGGAAATGATCATGGTTTCACCAGGGTCGGGTTTCAAAGGGCGAGGCCGGCAGGCCGTCGCGATTGATCAGGGTGGCGTGCACCGGGTTGTCGCTCCAGCCGTAACGCACCGCGATCGGCACGCTGACGTCGGCGCTGGATACCACCACGGTGTCGCCCTCGATGCGTGCCTGGGCGGGGTGGAACTGGCGATCGGCGCCGGCCACCTGAAAGCCGCCCAGCTTGCCGCCGCGCGCGGCCAGCGTGCTGCCTTGCGTGTCGAACGAGAGGATTGCGCGCGGGCCATCGATGCGGATCGCGGTGTAGCGCGGCCCCGCATACACCAGCGTGTCGCCGTACACCACGTGCCGCGCCGCCAGCGCCAGCCGATGGCCCACGTCCTGCTTGTTGACCGGGTGGATATCGTCGGGATTGCCGATGTCGATGGTCACCGCCTGCCCCGTGGCCGGCAGGCTCAACGCAGCCGATTGCGACGCGCGCAGTTGCGCCCACGGACTCGATTGCGCGGTGTCCTGACCGGAAATCCAGTTGGCCAGTTGCACCCACAGGAACGGCAGCCGCGGTTGCCGCCAATCCGCACGCCACGCCTTGATCATGGTGGCGAACTGGTCGCGATAACGGCTCGCGTCACCGGGGCCGGCGTTCGCCTCGCCCTGGTACCACAGCACGCCGCGCAGCGGATAACGGATCAGCGGATGGATCATCTTGTTGTAGAGCAGCGTGGCCAGCTGGTTCTTGCCGTCCAGCGTGGTGATGGTCACCGTCGCCGGTACCGGGCGGAACTGCCAGTCGCCGGCCAGCGAATGGCGCGTGCCGCCTTGCGCCTGCACGTAAAGCATGCCGGCGTCGCCATAGATGCCGCCGTAGCCGCCTTGGTCGGTGACCTGCAGCGCGATGGTGTTGCGCCCCGCGTGCAGCAGCGCCGGTGCCACGTGGTAGACGCGGGCGACGTTCCACTCGTCGCTTTCCGCGCTGACGCGCTTGCCGTTGACCCATGCCTGCGCGGTGTCGTCGAACTTGCCCAGGCCCAGCTGCACGCCATGCGCGGCTTCGGCCGCATCGAGGGTGAAGCTGGTGCGGTACCAGGCCACGCCGTCCATGCCGAAATAACCGGCCTTTTCCCAGTACGCGGGCACCGCCATGGATGCCCAATCGCCGGTATCCAGCGCCGCCGCAGCCCATGATGGTTCGCCGCTGGCATCCGTCACCGGGCCTTTCGCCTTGGTCCCGGTATCGAGCCGCTTCCACGTGGCCTGCGTCTTGCGCCGATCCTCCGCCGCCAGCCCGGCGGCCTGCGCGCTTACCACCGACGGCGACACGCCAGTGCTGGCGGCATCCATCCACGCCTCGATGCGGCTGCCGCCCCAGCTGCTGTGGATCATGCCGATGGGCACGCCGGTGCGCTTGCGGATCTCGCGGGCGAAAAACCAGCACACGGCGGAAAAGTCGCCCGCCGTCTGCGGCGTGGCGTGCTGCCAGCTGCCACCGGCGAGATGATCGGACGGCTCGCCCGACCACGACTTGGGCACCGTGAAACCGCGGATGCCGGCATCGTCGGCACGGGCGATCTCCGCCTTGGCGTTCTGCGCCTGCGACAGCTTGAACTCCATGTTCGACTGGCCCGAACAGAGCCACACGTCGCCCACCATCACGTCGCGTGCCACTTTCTTCTGCGCGCCGTCGGCGATCGTCAAGGTATACGGACCACCCGCGCCATGGGCCGGCAAGGTGGCCTTCCATTCGCCCTTCGCGCTGGCAGTGGCTTGCGTCGATGTGCCGTCGAAGGCCACCTGCACCACGCTGCCCGGCGCAGCCCAGCCCCACACGTTCAGCGGCTGGTCGCGCTGCAGTACCGCGCCGTCGGTAAACAGCAACGGGACATCGAGCGATGCCGCGGGCACCGTCGCGGCGCATGCCAGCGGGCTGCACAACAGCGCAAGCCACGCCATGTGATTCAGACGGCTATTCATCGTTTACCCCCGACACGATCGAACACGATGGCGGCAGCCTGGTAATCGCCCTTCAGGGCCAGGTCGATGCCGTGATTCATCCAGTAGGCGCCGCTGGCTTCGGCCAGCGTGCCCGCCACCGGCGCGCCATGCAGCGAACGCCAACGATAGCGCGCATCGGGGTCGAGCCCCTGCAGGCGCACGCGCGGATACGGATACTTCATCTGGCTGGCGTGCAGGAACGCGAACAGCACGGCCTGCTTGCCGTCCTGTGAAACCGATTCAGTAGCTGCATGCGGGCTGTCGTCGCGCGGCGACAGCAACCGGTACAGCTTGCCCTGCTGCACGCTGGCACGGATCGCCTTGTACTCGGCCACATATTTTTTTGCGGCGGCAAAGTCCTGCACCGTCCAGTGCAGCAGGTTGGCGCCGATGCCCAGCGAACCCTGCATCGAGGACAGGAAGCGGTAATCCAGCGAGGTGCTGCGGTCGTTCACCCAGTTCGGCGAATCGGTGACCCAGGCCATCATCACCGCCGGCGCGTAGGCATAGCTGAAACCGTCCTGGATCGACAGGCGATCGAACGGGTCGGTGTTGTCGGACGTCCATACCTCGTCGGTGTGGCCCAGGATGCCCAGGTCGACGCGGCCGCCGCCGCCCGAGCACGACTCGATCTCCACGTTCGGATGGCGCCGGCGCAGCTCGGCCAGGATGCCGTACAGGTTGCGCACGTAGTCGACGTAGACCTTCTGCTGCTGGTCGGGCGCCACCTGCGGCCAGCCCGGCTCAGACCAGTTGCGGTTGTAATCCCACTTCAGGAACGCGATGTCGTTGTGGCTGAGCAGGTCGTCCAGCACCTTGAACACGTGGTCGCGCACATCCTGCCGCGCCAGGTTCAACACCAGCTGGTTGCGCCCCTCGCTGCGCGGGCGATCGGTGAAATTCAGCACCCAATCGGGATGCGCGCGGTACAGGTCGCTGTCCGGGTTGACCATCTCGGGTTCCACCCACAAGCCGAAATCCATCTTCAGCGCGTGCACCTTGTCGATCAGCGGCTTCAACCCGTGCGGGAACTTCTTCGGGTTGACCACCCAGTCGCCCAGCCCGGCATGGTCGTCATTGCGGGCGCCGAACCAGCCGTCGTCCATCACGAAACGCTCCACCCCGATGCGCGCCGCCAGCTCGGCCAGATGCGCCTGCCCCGCTTCGTCGACCGCAAATTCGGTGGCTTCCCAAGAGTTGTAAAGCACCGGGCGCAACCGTGGTTTCGGGTGCTGCGGCACGATCTGCGCCAGCTCGAACCGGTGCAGCAGGCGTGACGCCTCGCCGATGCCGCCGCTGGTGTAGCCGGCGTAGAAAACCGGTGTGCTCAGCGATTCGCCCGGCGCCAGCGGCCAGGCGAAATCGAACGGGTTGAAGCCGCCGGTGACACGCACCTGGTGCAGCACGCCCTGCTCCACGGTGATGCGCCACGAGCCGCTCCAGGCCAACGCGCCGAACCACACGTCACCGTGATCCTCGGCCCAGTCGCCGCCGCGTTCGATGGCGAACCACGGGTTGTTCTCGTGGCCGGTGGAACCGCGCCGGCTCTCCAGCACGGTGTTGCCGGGCGTGATCGCGCGGGTCTGCAACTGCCATTCGCCGGCCCAGCGGCCGGTGAGGTAGCGCAGCGAATAGTCCTCGCCAGCAGGCAGGTTCCAGCTGGCGGCAGCCGCGCTGTCAATCGTCACTACCTGCTTGGTGTGGTTCTCGATCAAGGCCGAGCGGCCGATGATGCCGGTGGCCGGATCGACCACGTAATGCAGCGTCACGTCCAGCGGCTGGCGGATGTCGCGCAAATGGACGTCCAGACGATTGCCGTCGATCCGGTGCGACACGTAATGCAGCACCAGGTCGCGATTGCCGTCGGCGTAGCGCAGTTTCAGGTCCGGCTCCACGTATATGGAACCGCCCCAGCCGGCGTACTCCTGCAGGCTGGTACTGGCCGGCGGGTCGAACGAGGCATTGCCTTCGTTGGTATGCGCGGCAGGCAACGCGTCACTCGTCGCCAGCCGCGCGCCCCAGTACAGCGTCTGCAACTGCTCGTTCTCGTTGACGCCGAACGCGTAGGACACCGCATCGGTGTCGATGCGGAATACCCGCGTGGTGGCGTCGTAGCGGATGGTCTGCGCCTGCGCCATGGCGGCCATGCCCATCAGCATGCATGCCAGCAGCAGCCGTCGCGTCGCATACCACGAGAGAGAAAAAGTGGCGGCTGGATTCATGGTCAATCCCCCTTCGGATCGCCGCGGAAAATGCCGCGGCCACCGGTAGCAAAATACACGCGCCCGAACACGCGTGGGTCGCCGGTGACGTAGCCCACCTCGCCGTACTGATGCGTGTCGTCGTTGATGCGCTGCCACTGCGCGCCGCCGTCGATCGAGCGGAACAGGCCACGCTGGCCCGCGATGACGCCGGCCAGGAACAGGGTGGCTTCGTCGTGACCCGGCGCGGGCTTGCCAAAGCCCAGCGACACGGCGCTGTCGATGCCTTGGCTCTGCCGCAACACACGGCCGTCATCGCGGCCGCGGATCACACCACCGCGCGCGCTGACCGCCACCAGCGCGCCGGCCTGCCCCGGCACCGCATAGACCACCGCATTCGTGGGCCGATGCGGCGCCTGGTACTGCTGTTTCACCGCATCGCCGAACGCGCCGCCGATGGCGCTGAAATGCCGCCCGCCATCGTGGCTGACAAACAGCGCGCCGGTGACGATGTCCTGCGCGTAGAAACGCTGCGCATCGACACGATCGGCCAGCACCCGCGCCGCCTTCGGCAAACCCGCTGCCGCCTGCCAATGCCTGCCCCAGTCGCGGGTGACATACGCGTTGCCCGCATCCAGCGGAAACCACACCGCGCTGCGACCATCGGCGGCTACCGCCACCGTGCCTTCGCCCTTGCCGCCCGGCTCGCTGGCAAACGCCTGCCAGCTCTTGGCGCCATCCAGCGAGTACGCCGCGCGCACCGCGTCGACCGGCCCGCGGATGCGGCCCGTGCGTACCACCACGCGCGGCGCCTTGCCGGCCACGTCGATGCTGTAGCCGTTGGCATAACGCGGCGGCGAGGCGAACTGCAGCGGCGCCACGTCGAGATCGTCATGGCGGAAGCCATCGAGGTCGCCCACCGCGCTGAGCAGATGCGCGCCCTCGGCCGGGCTCGCCAACCCCAACGGCACGGTTTCCTCCAGGTTGGTGTCCTGGAACCACCAGTCCACCGTGCCGCCGTGGTCGGACGCGCGCATGTTGCGCGAGGCCCACACGCCGTAGCCGGTGACGAACATTACGTGGTCCGGATCGAACGGATCGATCACCAGGCTGCTCATCCAGTGCGGATGATGATCGGCGGTCCAGCGTGCATTCGAATGATCGAAGGTGGAGCGTGGAAGCACCGACTGCCAATGCCGGCCGCCGTCGGTGCTGCGATAGATCTCATCATACGGCGTGTAATGGTGGAACGTGCTGGCCATCAGGATGCGCGGATCGTGCGCGTCCACCGTGACGTCGCCCCAGCCGAAGCCGCTGGGTTTATCGGTGCGCGGTATCGGCGTGATGTCGGTCCAGCGGCCGTCGGCAGGGGTGAACTTCCACACCGCGCCGTCACTCATGTCGTCGGGTCCGGGTTCGTCGCCGTAGGTCAGGTAGTAACTGCCGTCGGGGCTGCGGCGCATGTGCGTGGGTCGCAAACCGGTCGGCTGGCCCGGCACCGCCTGCCAGCTCCTGCCGCCATCGGTGGAGCGGAACAGGCTGGTTTCGCGGGTGGAAACCCCCGCATACAGCACCGGCGTGGGCTGGCCGGTCTTGCCGCTGGCCGGTTCGAACACCACGAACACGATGCCGATCGGCTGGCGTCGCCACTGGTTTTTGGCGGTGGAGGCGAATGAGGTTGCCACCGCGGGAAACGCGTCGACACGCGCCCAGTGCGCCGCGTGGTCGTCGCTGCGCCACAGGCCCGCATCGCGCGAGCCGAAGAAAAGGATGCGGCCATCGTGCGGGTCGACGGCGAGTCGCTCGCCGTTGCCGCGGGCCAGTTCATTGCCGCCCAGTTTGAACGGCAGATCGACGCGCTCAAACGTCGCGCCGCGATCGTGCGAACGCAGAATCGCGCCGTTGCCGGCGGCCTCGGTTGTATAGGTGCCGGCGGCCAGGTAGATCCAGCCGGTGTCGTGCGGGTCCACCGCCATGCTTTCGATGCCGGTGAGGTTGGCGTCGTCGGCGCCCAGCCAATCGGTCAGCGGTATCCATTTTTGCGCCGCATCGTCCCAGCGGTACGCGCCCCCGACGTCGGTGCGCGCGTAGTACAGGCCTTTTTCGGCGGGATGAAAAACCAGGCCACTGACATAACCGCCACCGCCGATGCGCACGCTTTGCCAGTCGTAGTGCACGCCTTGCGCGACGGCCGCCAGCGGCAACAACAAACCGCAGGCCAGCAGGCAGGCAACACGCCGAAGGCGCGGCAACAGGGTGGAGGGACGAAAGTGTCGGTGCTGGCTCATCATCGCGTCCTGAAGAAAGAGGCGCCGACAACCCAGGAAGGGGTATGGATTGCCGGCGCCGTGGTGCAACGGATCAGAAGCTGAACTGTGCCTTCAGGCTGAACATGCGGTCGTTGATCTGCACGTCACGCGGTCGCGTGTCCACACCGAAGATCGTGGCGCGTTTGGTGTTGGTCAGGTTCACCGCCGCGGCGGTCAGCGAGAACAGGTCCGAGAAGTGGTACGTCACCGAGGCGTCGACCTGGCCGTAGGCCTTGTCGTAGATCGGCAGGTCGCCGGTGCCGTTGCCACGCGTGGTGACCACCCACTGGCTGCGCCAGTTGTAGGCGACGCGGGCGGAGATCGGGCCCTTCTCGTACATGGCCACCAGGTTGTAGCTGTTCTTCGACAAGCCCTCCAGCGGTACCTGCAACGGGTTGCCGTCGGTGTCCATCGCATCCGGGCTGGGCGCCTTGCTGTAGACGTAGGTGTAGTTGACCTGCATGCCCAGCCCGTCGAACGGTTCGGGCAGGAAGTCGAAGAAGGTCTGGTAGCCGGCCTCGGCGCCCTTGATCACGCCGTTCTCGCCATTGACCAGGCGGGTGACGTTGTAATCGTGCGTCTGGCCCAGCTGGTCCACATGCGGCTCGTTGACCGACGTGCTCTGCACGAAGCCGTCCACCGCCTTGTAGAACAGCGCGCCGTAAAGCATCTGGTTGGGCGCGATGTACCACTCCAGCGAGGTGTCGTACTGCTTGGCCGTCATCGGCTTCAGGTACGGGTTGCCGCCGGCGCTGCCGGTGTAGGCATTCGCGCCGGTATCCGCGTTCGGCGTGCTCAGGGTCAGCATCGGATTGAGCTGGTCGAAGCTGGGCCGCGACAAGCCCTTCGACGCGGCGAAGCGCCACTGCAAGGTGTCGGTGAGGTGGGCGGTGACGTTGAGGCTGGGCAGGTAGGAGTTGTACGAGTTGTCGACGCTGAGCGGCAACACCGCGCCGGTCGAGTCGGTCATCACGCCATGCGTGCTGACGTTCGTGCGCACCGCGCGCAGCCCGACGTTGCCATCGACCGGAATGGAGCCCAGCTCCGTGCCGAAATTGATCAGGCCGTAGGCGGCATAGGTCTTCTCGCCCTGCTTGTTGGTGCCGGTGGCCGGATAGGTCAGCGGGTCGGGCTGGCCGAACATGGTGCGCGAGGCGTCGTAGTCGTACAGCAGCGACGGGTTTGGCGCCAGGAACGAGCCGATCACGTCGGCGTCGCCATGGAAGAAGTCGGCGAACGAACGCTGCACCCAGGTGGAGTTGTCGAAGTTGGACAACGGCTGCCCGATCCACACGAAACGGTAGCCGGAGTCCTCGGTTTCCGCCTTGCGATCGGTGGTGCGCACGCCGAACTTGATCGACTGCAGGAAATCGCCGCCGAACGAATACTCGCCATCGGCGCGCCAGGCGAATTCGCGCCCGCGGCTCCTGGCCTTGTCGTCCAGCAGGAAGTTGAACGCGTTGTTGGCCGGGTCGGTCACGTACGCGTTGTCCACGTTCAGCACCGGCGTGTGGCCGCCGATGTTCTGATAGAAGTACGGCGTGGTGGTGTGCGTGTTGAGGATGTAGCGGAACGTGTCGGTCTTGGCCTTGATGTACTGGAAATCCGTCTTCAAGGTGAGATTGTTGCTGGCGTTCCACGAACCGCCCCACGAGAAGTCGGTGGTGACCGAATGGCGCGTGGTGAGGCTGCTGTTGGAGTCGACGCTGACGCCGGCAGTCGGCGCCACGGACGGGTCGGGCACGCCAGCGGCATTGTTGCCGCCGGTGCCGTTGAAGGTGCCGCTGATGAAGTCGCCGTTGGGGCCGAATTCGAACGGCTTGGTCGGGTCGGGAATCATCCCCTGGGCGCTGGTATAGGCGAAGTACGAGTAGTCGTTCCACTGGAACTTGTAATCCGAACGCAATGCCTGCGCGTACAACTCGACGTCGGCATTCGGGCGCCATTGCAGCGCCACCGACGTGCCCAGCCGGCGGCGCTGACCCAGCGTCTCGCCGACGCCGCCGCCATGCGGCACCTGCAGCGTGCGGCCTTCGAAGCCCGGGTAATCCGCTTCCGGATAGACCTCGCCCGTGGCCGGGTCGGTGGCGCCGGCATGGATGGTGTAGAACGGCTCGGTGCTGATCACGTCCTGCCGGAACGAATGCTTCTGGTAGGCCACGTCCACCAGCAGGCCGAACTCGCCGGCGTCGGTATCCCAGCGGTTGCTGTACAGCGCGGAGGCCGAGGGGTGGCCATCCTTGATCAGGTCGCCGTAGTCGTATTCACCGGTGACCGCGATCTTCGGGCCCTCGAAATCGAACGGCTTGTGCGTGCGCAGGTTCACCGTGCCGCCGAGGCCGCCCTCGATGATTTCCGCGGACGGGTTCTTGTACACGTCGATGCCGGCCAGCAGTTCGGACGGCACATCCTCGAAGCTCAGCGCGCGCCCACCGTTGGCGGTGAAGGCGTCGCGGCCGTTGATCTCGGTGCGCACCTGGGTCAGGCCGCGGATGGCGATGGTGCTGCCCTCGCCGTAGTTGCGGTCGATCTGGATGCCGGAAATGCGCTGCAGCGCTTCGGCCACGTTGCTGTCGGGCAGCTTGCCGATGTCCTCGGCCACGATCGAATCCACGATCTGGTCGGCGTTCTGCTTGATCGAGATCGCCGACGCCATGCTGGCGCGCACACCGGTGACGGTGACCGTGCTGAGGCTGGTGGTGTCGGGCTTGGCCTCGCGCTTCTTCGGTGGCTGCGGCGCGGCCTGGTCGGTGTTCGCACTCGTACCGGTCGCCGCGTCGGCCTGCTGCGCCCACGCGGTGGCCGGCAGGGAAACCACCGCCACGCCCATCGCGATGGCCATCGAAAGGCCGCGGCGGCGCAGGGGCACCGTGTCGAAACGCCTGGGTTTGTCGCTGTCTTGCCTGTTCATCTGATTTTCTTCTCCCCGAATCTGGATTGGCTGGCAGTGATCTGCGCATGCATGTCGCCGATGGCGATGGCACCACCCTGGTGTACGTCCGCGGGTTGCGTCAGCGCCTACCCCGCCTCGCGTGCTCACTAATGAACACGCAGTGCACTGGTAGTAAAAGCATGCTGGACGGAGCGGGGCATCGGCGCAATTGTGAAATCAGCGATTCGGGTAACGTTTCTTCGTTTGCGCCCGCCGCAAAGCGATGGCGGACCGCCGCGTCAGTCGGCGGCGGCGCCTTGCGGGATGCGGTGATCCAGGGATCTGGCGAAGACGGGATCGATCGGCCGACCGCCGCCTCGCGCTCCGAAGGCACATGGCTCGCGAACGGTGACGATCGTGGGACACGCCGCCGCGTCCACGGGCATGCCCGACGTCACCGAATGCGCGCCGTGACCGCCGCCGCGCTGCCCTACTTGCCCATCACCCTGGTCAGCCCAGCAACCTTCCTGCCGAATGCCGCATCGCCGCCGCTGGCGCGCAAGCTGTGCGAGGCGTTGTCCCAGTGCAGTGCCGTGGTGGTGCCCTGCCCCTTTTGATAGCCGTACGAGGTGCCGTCGTCGTCATAGAGCGCAAAGTCGGCATCGCGCCCGGGATAGACGCGGATCTCGGCAATCGATTGCTTCGAGGCGGTGGACTGGATGTCCGAACCCAGCGGCACGATCGAGCCGGCGCGCACGAACACGGGAATCCGATCGATGGGGGCGGCCACTTTCACCCAGCGTCCGCCGGCCAGCTTCTCGTTGGTCCAGAAGTCGTACCAGTCGCCGCCAGCGGGCAGATAGACGTTTTTTTCCGTCTGGCCCTGTTCGGTGACCGGCGCCACCAGGAACGCGGGGCCGAACATGTATTGCGTGCCGAGGTCGGCGACGTTGGAGTCGTTCGGAAAATCCATCCACAGCGGCCGCATGAACGGCGCGCCGGTGTCGTAGGTCTGCTTGGCCAGGCTGTAGATGTACGGGATCAGGCGGTAGCGAAGCCTGTCGTACTTCGCCATCACCGCCTCGGCCTCATGGCCGAACGCCCAGATTTCCGTGTGCTTGCGCATGCCATGGATGCGCAGCGTGGGCAGGAAGGTGCCGTACTCGAACCAGCGCGTGAGCAGTTCGGGGTAGTCGTTGTTCTGCCCCACCACGTCGCGTGCGTCGGACGGATCGAGCAGCGGCTTTCTGGTGGCGCTGGTGGTCTGCGGCAGCCACTGCCAGCCGCCGATGTCGTTGCCCCAGTAGGCGATGCCCGACGCGGTCATGTTGAGGCCGGTGGGAATCTGGCGCTGCAAGGCCTCCCAGCTCGGGTCGACGTCCGACGACCAGAACAGCGCGCCGGTGCGCTGCGAGCCCAGGTACGCCGCGCGGGAAAGGATCAGCACGCGCTCGTCCGGTTTCCAGGCGCGCATGCCCTTGGCCACGTTTTCCACGTGCAGCAGCGGGTACACGTTGTGGTAGCGGTCGCCGGAGCCGATCGAGAAGAAATAGCCGTCCGGCACCAGGTCGGGCTCGGTCTCGTCCAGCCACGGATAGTCGAAGCCGTGCGACAGGATGTTGTCGCGCATGTGCGTCCAGAACCACTGGCGCGCGGCCGGGTTGGTGGAGTCGATCAACGCGCCGGCGCGATCGGAACGGAACGGCAGGCCATCGACCGTCTTGCCGTTCTTGTCATTCAGGAAATAGCCCTTGGTGTCGAGCTCCTTGAAGTAGCGGCTGGAAAGCTCGAAGCGCGGCCACACCGACACGATGGATTTCATGCCCATCGCGTGCAGCTCACGATTCATGGCATCGGGGTCGGGGAACTCCGCCGGGTTGATGTCCATCTGGCCCATGCGCGTCCAGTAGAACCAGTCCAGCACCATCACGTCGAGTGGATAGTTTTTCTCGCGATAGGTCCGCGCGACGCGCAGGATCTCGTCCTGGCTGCCGTAGCGCGCCTTGGACTGGATCAGGCCGAATGCCGCCTTGGGCGGGATCGGCGTCTTGCCAGTCACCCGCGCGTAGGCCGAGTAGATCTGCTCGGGTGTGTCGCCGGTGATGACGAAGAAGCTGACGCGTTCGCCCACCTTCGACTGGAACCGGGTGCGGCCGTTGATGCCGGCCACGAAACGCGTTTCCGACGGGTTGTCCCAGATGACGCCGTAACCCTTCGACGACACCATGAAGGGCACGCACACGGTTTCGCCGCTGGGTGCGTCGTACCAGTGCTTGCAGTCGATGACGCGGCCGCGCAGATCGAGCGGTCCAAGGCTTTCCTGGTTCTGGCCCATGCCGTAGTAATGCTCATCGGCCGGTGCCGTGAACGTGGCGCCCACCTGATAGGTCGCCTCGCCCGCCACCTCATGCGGCGACATCTCCCAACCGGTCATGTCGACCACCGTCGCACCGCTGGCGTTCATCACTTGCAGGCTCACCGGCGCCAGCTGCGGCGCGAAATAGCGATCGGTGATCGCCGGTGTACGCGGCGGCGGTGGCGCGTCCAC
>JBIQMK010000002.1:0-56751 GCA_044463365.1 Rhodanobacter sp.
CGCGAGGTGGCGGTGGTGCAGGACTTCACCAACTCGTCCACCAGCAAGCGCTACAACAAGGTGCTGCCCAGCTTCAACGTCGCCTGGACCATCGCCGACAACTTCGTGCTGCGCGCCGCCGGCTCGCAGGCGATGGCCCGCGCCAACTACACCGACCTGGCCCAGCTCGGCAGCCTCACCAACAACACCCAGGACTACTACAACGACCGCAAACAGTTCGGCGCACCGCTGCCGGGCTGGTACGGCAGCGGCGCGAACGCCGACCTGAAACCGTTCACCGCGACCCAGTTCGACCTGGCCGGCGAGTGGTACTACGGCCCGCACTCGGTCGTGGGTATCGACCTGTTCCAGAAGAAGGTGAAGAACTTCGTGGTGCCGGTCACCGTCAACAACATCGACGTGAACGTGGGCGGCACGCAGCAGAACTTCATGCAGTACAGCACCAATGCCAACGGCCGCTCGGGCACGTCCAAGGGCATCGAGCTCTACGCGCAGCACACATGGGACATGGGCTTTGGCTACATCGCCAACTACACGCTCAACAAGACCAACGAAACACCTGTCTCGCTGGGCGACACGCAGGTGGGCAAATCGGAGCTGATCGGCAGCGCCAAATATGCCGCCAACGTGTCGCTGTTCTATGAAAAGAACGGGTTGCTGCTGCGCGCCAGCAACAACTGGATCGGCCGCACCATGCAGGGTCTGGCGTCGGGCCTGCCCATCTACTCGCAGCCGTATCACCAGATCGATCTGAACGGCGACTACGAGTTCACCAAGCACTTCATGCTGACCGCGTCGATCATCAACCTGACCAAGTCCACCCCGCATTCCTACCTGGGCTCGGACACCAGGGCGCGGTTGAACCTGCTGGAATACGCCGGCCGCCAGTACTACCTGGGAGTCACCTACAAGTTCGGCGAAGGCGGTTGAAGAACGGACGGGCGGGGCCGGGCTGCGGCCCGACCCCGCGTGATGGCGGGCGGTCCGGCCCGCGTTTCCGTTTTTCACAGGAACAGCCCATGAATCCACCAACCCTCAACCGGCGTGCCGTCCTCGCCGTGATAGCGGCGTCCTTCGCGTTCGGAAGCATCGGCGCAAGCCATGCCGGCAATCGCAGTTCACCGCCGTCCACCGCATCGCCTGTCGATGCGGCCAATCCGCTGGTCGGCACCGCGCCGCTGGACCGGCAGGAGCTGATCGGCAACGCGCCGCCGCCGGGCGAACCGTTGTATTCCGGCATGACCTCGCCGGGCGCCAGCCTGCCGTTGAGCGCGACCGAGGCGGCGCCGGTCAACATCAATGCCGACCTCGGCTTCGCCACCGGCGTGCCGGTGTCCTACGGCTATGGCCGCCCCGCGATGATCGGCTTCACCAGCGGCGGGTCCACCTACGGCGCGCGCGGCGAGCCGATGATCATGCCGGTGGTGGGCGACTGGACGGTACCTCCCGATTACGCGACCTCGTATTACGACAAGGCCAGCGAGAAAGCGTCGCCCGGCTATTACGCGGTCGACCTGGCCACGTTCCACACCCGCGTCGAACTCACCGCCACGCAGTGGACCAGCCTGATGCGTTTCACCTTTCCGGCCAGCCATCGCGCGAACGTGGTGGTGAACCTGCGCCGCGCGGGCGGCGACGTGGAGGTGGTGGGCGACCACATCTTGCGCGGCGTGGCGGCCGAAGGGCGCGGCGACCACGACGGCAACGGGCGATTCTTCACCGCGGAGTTCTCGCGGCCGTTCACCCGCTTCGGCACCTTCCACTCGACGGTCGACCACAAGGGCGAAGGCCTGGGGCGCGAAGATGTGCAGGCCGGCCGACGCACGGTCTCGGGCAGCTATGCCGGCGCCTACGTCAGCTTCGATACGCGAGCCGGCGAACAGGTGCTGGTTCGGGTGGCACATGGCCACACGGCCGACGAGGCCGACCAGCGGCTGCACGCGGCGGAGGGCGATTTCGATCGCGCGCACGCCCAGGCGCGGGCCGTGTGGTCGCAGCTGTTCGACCGCGTGGCCGTCGACGGCGGCACGCCGAAACAGCGCATGCTGTTCTACTCCACGCTCTATCACTCCTTCGCCAGCCCGCGCCTGCTTGCGCGCAAGGGCGAGCAGTACATCGATGCCAACGGCCATGTCCACGTCGCCGGCTACGACCGCTACGGGCCGGTGCCGTACTGGGATACGGGGCGCAACCAGATCGCCCTGCTGATGCTGCTCGAACCGCCGGTGGTGCAGGACATCATGCGTTCCGAGCTGGACCGCGCCCACGAGCGCGGCTACATGAACACCTCGTTCCACGGCGACCACGCGGTGCTGCTCTACGACGGCGCGATGCGCAGCGGCATCGCGTTCGACTACGCCAGCGCCTACGAGGCGCTGCGCAAGAACGCGATGGACCCGAAGGGACCGCGTGGTTACCTGGCCGAGTACATGAAGAACGGCTGGATCGCCGACATCGTGCCGCCGGGAAATCCCAGCCCGCCCTATGCGGGCGGCAAGGCCGGCGTCGCCACCACCCTGGAATACGCCTGGGACGATCACGCGCTCGCCGATGTCGCCCAACGGCTCGGCAGGAAGGACGACGCGGCGATGTTCCTGCGCCGCGCCGCGAACTGGCGCAACGTGTTCGACCCCTCCACTGGTTTCATGCGCGGCAAAACCGCGGACGGCCAATGGATCTCACCGTTCGATCCGGCCGAGCCGTACTACAACTTCATGATGAAGGAGGCCTCCGGCTGGTCCACGCTGTGGCTGGTGCCGCATGACGTGCAGGGCCTGATGGACGTGCTTGGCGGACGCGATGCGTTCAATGCCAAGCTCGATGCCTTCTTCTCCACGCCGTACCAGCCCAAGGGCATCTGCCGCGATTGCACGGGCGTGATCGGGCAGTACGTGCAGGGCAACCAGCCGGATCAGCAGGCGGCGTATCTCTACGCATGGAGCGGCCAGCCGTGGAAGACGCAGGCGCTGACCCGCCGCATCCTCGCCGAGCTGTACGGCAGCGACGCCACCGGCTACGGCTATCCCGGCATGGACGACCAGGGGTCCACCTCGTCCTGGTACGTGCTCAGCGCGATGGGCTTCTATCCGGTCGATCCGGCCAGCGCGGATTACATCATCGGCAGTCCGATCTTCGATCGCGTGCGGCTGCGGCTGGGCAACGGCAGGGTGTTCGAGATCGTGGCGCGCAACAACTCGGATCGGAACATCTACATCCAGTCCGCCACCCTCAACGGCAAGCCATGGACCAAGCCCTGGTTCAGCCATGCGGACATCGCCGACGGCGCCACGCTGGTGCTCACGATGGGACCCGCACCGAACAAGACGTGGGGCGCCGACGCGGCCGATGCGCCGCCGTCGATGTCCACGCGCGCTCCCTGATTTGCCGGATGTCGACTTCGTTTCTTCCGCTCGAGAGGACGGTCATGACCATGAATCCGAAGATGCAAGCCCCGTTGATGTTCCGCTCGCGCAAGGTCCCGAAGAAAGCCGCTGCAGGCATCGCCGGGCGGGCAGGGTTCCTGGCGGCGCTGGCCGTTGCCGCGCTGCTGGCCATCGCGCTGGCGCCGACCGCCAAGGCCGGGACGGGCCCGGCGAGCCCGCGCGCCGACGGCTCGACCGCGGTGGCGCGCGCCCGCGTGGCGGCGGACGTGCTGATGGCCTCGTACGACCCGGACAAGGCCTGGTTCCCGTCCAGCTGGTGGAACTCGGCGGTGGCGCTGCAAACCATTGGCGATTACATGCAACGCACCGGCGACCGTCGTTACCTCGGTCAGCTGGACAACACGTTCGAGAAGGACAAGGGCGCGTTCCCGCCCGGCGTGCTTTCGGGCGACCCGCTGCTTGGCAACTTCACCAGCCGCGCCATCGACGATTCCGAATGGTGGGCGCTGACCTGGCTGCAGGCGTACGACCTCACCGGCAACCGCAAGTACCTGGACATGGCGGTCACCATCGCCAACTTCGTGTACGGCTACTGGGATACCGGCACCTGCGGCGGTGGCGTGTGGTGGAACGCCGAACGCACGTACAAGAACGCCGTCACCAACGGCTTGTGGATCAGGCTCACGGCCGAGCTGCACAACCGCATGCCGGGCGACCGCGAATGGCTGGAACGCTCGCGCACCGCCTGGGCCTGGTTCCAGGGCAGCGGCATGGTCAACGCCCAGGGCGTGGTCAACGACGGCCTCACCGATGCCTGCACCAACAACGGCCAGACCGTGTGGAGCTACAACCAGGGCCTGGCGATCGGCGCCGGTCTGGAGTTGTGGCGCGCCACCCGCGACCCGTCCATCCTGGCGACCGTGCGCCATCTGGCGGATGCCGCGATCGGTGCGGATGGCCTCGTCATGGACGGCATCCTCACCGAACGCTGCGATGCGCTGGACCAGACCTGCGACGACAACGGCAAGCAGTTCAAGGGCATTTTCATGCGCTATTGGACCGACCTTGTCGACACCACCCGCGATCGCCGCTACGCCGATTTCCTCGACCGGCAAGCCGAAAGCATCTGGAACGCGGACCGCGATGCGGCCGGCCGCCTGGGTACGCGTTGGTCCGGCGCCACCAGCGACGCCCACCCCAATGTGTTCGACTGGCGGACGCAGGCTAGCGCGCTCAGTGCGCTGATCGGCGACGTGCCGATGCCGATGCCGCAAGAGTCGCTGGCCGCGACCCTGTCGCCGGCGCAGCCGGTGGTCATGCCGGCGGCGTCCGCTCCGTCGGCCATCCCGCTGGCATTGAAAACCTCGGCCACGGGGTACCTGCCGCTGCATGTGCTCGCCGTGATCGATGCGCCCGGCGGCTGGGACGTGTCGCCGCGCGCCACCCAGTTGCGTCTGCGTCCCCACGGTACGGCGCTACCCGTCGACGGCAGCATGCCGCTGACACTCCGCGTGCCGAGCCTGGCGACGGATGGTCACCACAGGCTCACCGCCAATGTCATGGCGGCCGGCTTGCGCTTCAGCGCCGAAGCCGACGTGCTGGTGGCGCATGCGATCGACTTCGACACCGGCACCGCGGACGAGAACCCGTGGCTGTGGGACCCCGATGGCTCGCAGAGCAACGGCGTGCAGAACCGTTTCGCCGATGGCAACGCCCACTTCACCTACCGTTTCCCGTTCCCGTCCGACACCACCTCGGCGCAGGTCATCCTCACCATCGACGCCGAATACGTGGTGCAGGCCAGCGCCGACGGCCAGCACTGGACCACCGTGCTGCAGGAAAACCAGCGGGTCACCGATGGCTCGAACAAGGCCGACCAAACCATCGACCTGACGCCGTACCTCGACGCCGGCAGCGACGGCTCGAAGCCGGTCTACCTGAAGGTGTCCGACGCGTTCCCCGACGACGGCTGGGGCGGGCGCGTGTACCACGTCAGGGCGAACATCATCGAGTAGCCGACCGAACGCAGGCCTCCGTTTCCCGTGGGAGACGGAGGCCGCTTCGAATCCCACCCCGACCTTTACCGACGAGTTGCCCATGCACCTGTTGCCACGTCTACTGCTGATTTCCGGATGGCTGATCTCCGCCGCGGCGTTCGCCAACTCCGCCACGCCGCCCGGCGCCAGCACGCACGACCTTCGCGTGATGACCTTCAACGTGCGTTACAGCGAGGCGGATGACGGCATCAACGCGTGGCCCAAGCGTCGCGACCTGATGGTGGAGGTGATCCGCCGGGAGCACCCCGACATCCTGGGGACGCAGGAGCTGCTGTTGCCGCAAGCGGACTACCTGCAGAAGCACCTGCCCGGTTACACCTGGTTCGGCAGGGGCCGCAACGGCAACGAGATCGACAAGAACGACAACGAACACATGGGCGTGTTCTACGACAAGGCACGCCTGAAAGTGCTCGAGTCCGGCAATTTCTGGTTGTCCGCTACGCCGGACAAACCGGGCAGCATCGGCGCAGGCCAGGTGATGCCGCGCATGGTCACCTGGGCGCAATTCCAGGACCGGCGCAGCGGCAAGCGGTTCTACTACTACGACACCCACTTTCCCTACCAGGACGGCGAGGCGGCCGAGGCGGTGCGTGAGCGATGCGCCCGGGAAATCCTGCAACGGCTGGCCCGCTTGCCCGCGTCGGCGCCGTTCATCCTGACCGGCGATTTCAACACCACCCCCGGGAGCGCAACCCATGCGGCGTTGACCAGCGAGCTGCGCGATGCACGCACGTCGGCGCCGCGGCGCGAGGGCCCGGACGCCACCTTTCACGACTTCACCGGCAATGCGAGCAAGCGGATCGACTGGATTCTCTACCGCGGCATGACCGCCGACCGCGTGCGCACGATCACCACGCACCACGGCAAGGTTTATCCATCCGACCACTTTCCCGTGGTCGCCGATTTCAGCTGGTAACGCATGACGCAGAGGACTACCGAATGACAGGCGACTCCAAAATGCATCGCGCGATCACCGCAATGGCCATGACCGTGGCGATGGGGCTGGCCCCGATGGCGATGGCCGCGCCGGCACAAACCGCCGTCTGGAACGGCAAGCCCGCGCCCCTGGCTACACCGTGGACAGCCGAGGTGTCGCCGCACAACGCCTTGCCCGAATACCCGCGGCCGCAACTGGCGCGCCCATCGCTGGAGCATCCTCGCTGGATGAGCCTCAACGGGCTGTGGCAGTACGCGGCAAGCGACACGCAGGGCGCGCCGCCGTTTGGCCGCACGCTGAAGGACAAGGTGCTGGTGCCGTATCCGGTCGAGTCGGTGCTCTCGGGCGTGCAGAAGCATGCGGATTTCATGTTCTATCGCCGACTGGTTGAGATACCCGCGGACTTCACCACACATGGCCAGCATGTGCGGCTTAACTTCGGCGCGGTCGCCCAGGACGCCACGGTCTACGTCAACGGCAAGAAGGTGGCGAATCATATGGACGGCTATACGTCCTTCGGCGCGGACATCACCTCGGCGCTTCGGCCCAAGGGTCCGCAGGAAATCATCGTCGCCGTGCACGCGCCGGTGGACGGCGCCAACGTGATGGTGGGCAAGCAGCGACTGAAGCCCGAGGGCATCTTCTACACCGCGGCCTCGGGCATCTGGCAGTCGGTATGGCTGGAGCCGGTGCCGGCCACCAGCCTGGCGCAACTGACCTTCACCCCGGTACGCAGCCTCGACGCCTTCACGGTGACGTCGAGATTGCAGGGCGAGAGTGGTGACGCGACCCTGCACGTCACCGCCTACGCGGACGGCAAGCCGGTGGGCGAGGCGAGCGGGCCGGCCGATGAACCGCTGCATCTGGCCATCGCGCATCCGCACCTGTGGAGTCCGCAGGATCCCTTCCTCTACACCTTCAAGGCCAGCCTGGTGCAGGGCGATCAGCATGACGCTGTCACCAGCTATGCCGGCCTGCGCAGCATCGGTATCGAGAAAGTGGGCGGACTCAACCGCATCGTACTCAACGGCAAGCCGACCTTCCTGCTGGCCACGCTGGACCAGGGCTACTGGCCCGACGGCATCTATACCGCGCCCACCGACGCGGCACTGAAGTTCGACATCCAGAAGACGAAGGACCTGGGCTTCAACACCATCCGCAAGCACATCAAGGTGGAGCCGGCGCGCTGGTATTACTGGGCCGACCGCATCGGCCTGATGGTGTGGCAGGACATGCCGTCGGTGCCCACCGGTCGCAACGACAAGCTCAGCGATGCCGACAAGGCCCGCTTCCGCCGCGACGTCACCGCCATCGTGGAACAGCTCAAGGGCGAAACCTCGATCATCGGCTGGGTTGCGTTCAACGAAGGCTGGGGCCAGTGGAGCATCCCGGCCGCTGCCGAGCTGGCGACGCAGATCAGGCAACTGGATCCCTCGCGTCTGGTCAACGCGCGCAGCGGCGCCAACTGCTGCGACACCAAGGGCGACCCGCATGCCGGTGACGTCATCGACGTGCACGACTACCAGGGCCCCGGCCTGCCGCGCCCGGACGCCACGCGCGCTTCCATGGACGGCGAACACGGCGGCCTGACGCTGGGCATTCCCGGCCACGTGTGGCCCAACACCGCCATCAATCCCTACGGCGCGGTGAAGGATCGCGCCGCGTTGAACGATGGCTACGTCGCCAATACCGCGGTGTTGCGCGACAAGGGGCCGGGCGTCGGCCTGTCGGGCAGCGTCTATACCCAGATCACCGATGTCGAGGGTGAGCACAACGGCCTGTTTACCTACGACCGCAAGGTGGAGAAGGTGGACGAGGGCCGGGTGCGTGCGATCAACGAAGCGACGATCCGCGCCAACGGACAACACTGAAGCATTCGTGCCGCGACGGCATGGCCGTTCCCGCTGATCGCTGATCGAGCACCGTCTGTCCAGTCGCGCCACGGTGCCGTCGCTTGATTCCCCCGGCCTTCGCGCGCCGGTGGTGTCGTGTTGACTTCAATAAATCGGTTGGGTAACGTTACCAAGACTCGCGCAGCGCTCGAATCCGTGCGCTCTTTCGTTGCATTCATTGGCGCGGCGTGGACGGGCAGGGGAAAGCGCCTGCGGGACGCGTCACGCACACATAAAAATCGAAAGGTCTGGGGGAGGTCCGAATGCTGAACAGAGAGTCCGGCAGCGTGCGTCGTCGCATGGCCCGCATCCTCGTGATGGCCGCGCTGAGCATCGCCGTGCTGCCTCTGTCCGCGACGACTTACGGCCCCTGGAACGCCCGGGTGCTGCAAGGGGGCATCGGGCTGGACACGCCGATGCCGGAACAGGCTTCCGCACTCGGCGCCGGCGCGGATTGGAGCGCCTATGCCTGGGTGTATCCGAGCCAGGCGTCGCAGGCCAGACAGTTGCTGGCCGGTTTCGGCGATACCGCCGGCGCGGCGCGGTATTTCCTGATCGATCGCGGCCGGCTGGGCTTCTGGTGGGGAGCTTCGGCGACCACCTCGTCGCGGGCCGCCGTGAGTGCCGGGCAGTGGCATTTCATCGCGGCCGTTTCCGACGGCGGCGGATTTTCGCTGTACCTGGACGGCAAACGGGTGGCGTCCGCCGCGGCTCCGCAGGTCGCGGTGGCCGCGAAGATGGCCATCGCGCCCGTCGCGCCGTGGCCCGGTGCGGACCACTTCGGCGGCAAGGTGGCGGGCTTCACCGTGCAGGATGGCGCCCTCGACAGCCGGCAACTGGCGGCCATGGCGAAGCGGCCGCCCGATCCGCAACTGACCCGGTTCGCCGACGCCTCGCCGCACTGGCCGGTGCAGGTGAAGCAGATGGCCGGACAGGTGGTGCCGCAGCCGCCGGCGACCTTGCCGGTCAGTCGCGCGCCATTTTCCGCACCCACCGAAAAAGCGTTGGGCGACCGCACGGCCTTGAAACCTGACGGCGTTCGACAGTGGGAACTGGGGCGGTGGCAGCTCGCTTCCGCCACGGAACTCGATGACGCAGAAGGCGCCGCCATTTCGTTGCCGGCTTACGCGACCGGCAAGCCATGGATGAAGGCGACGGTGCCGGGCACCGTGCTGACCACGCTGATCGACCGCGGCGTCTATCCCGATCCGTCGTATGGCCTGAACAACATGGCTATCCCCGAGTCGCTGCACCAGCACGACTGGTGGTATCGCACCACGCTTACCCTGCCGGCGGAACTTGCCGGCCAGCCGTTGCGGCTCACGTTCGACGGCATCAACTACGCCGCCGAGGTGTGGGTCAACGGGCAACGCGCGGGGCAGGTCGTGGGTGCTTTCATCCGCGGGCAGTTCGACGTCACCGATTTGCTGAAGCCCGGTCAGGACAACGCGATCGCGGTGCGTGTCTCGCCGCCGCCGAATCCCGGCGTGCCGCACGAGCAATCGATCGTCGCCGGCGCCGGCCCCAACGGCGGCATGGAGGCGCTGGACGGCCCCACCTTCATCGCCAACGAGGGCTGGGACTGGATCCCGGCCATCCGCGATCGCGACACCGGCCTGTGGCAGAAGGTGGTGCTGAGCGCGGCCGGCCCGGTGCGCATCGGCGACACCCACGTCGTGACCCGCCTGCCGGATGCCGACCATCACCAGGCGGACATCGACGTCGACGTGCCGCTGGAAAATGCCGGTGCCACGCCCATCCAGGGCCAGCTGCATATCGCGTTTGGCGACGTCGCCGTGGACAAGACGGTAACCGTGCCGCCCGGTGGCACCACGGTCAAGCTGCGCCCGGCCGAATTCCCGGCGCTGCGGGTGCAGCACCCGCTGCTGTGGTGGCCGAACGGTTACGGCGAGCCGTACCTGTACGACATGAAGGTCAGTTTCGCGACGGACGGAAGGACGTCCGATCAATCGCAGTTCCAGTTCGGCATCCGCCAGATCAGCTACGAGCTTTCGCTGTTCGACGCGCAGGGGAGTCTGCGCCGCGTGCTGGTGACGCCGGACATGACGCGCGCGCCCGGCGAGCGCCTGGTCGACGTCACCCACAACGGCATCCGCGAAACGCCGGACGCATGGGCCTACTCCCTGCTGCCTGCGGCGGAACACTCGCCGGCAGTGACCGAGCTGACCGACAAACGGCTGGCGCCGTATCTGATCCTGCGCGTCAACGGCGTGCGCATCGCGGTGAAGGGCGGCAGCTGGGGCACCGACGATTTCCTCAAGCGCATCTCGCGCGAGCGGCTGGAGCCGTACTTCAAGCTGCAACGCGACGCCCACATCAACGTGGTGCGCAACTGGGTGGGGCAGAGCACCGAGCCGGTGTTCTACGAGCTGGCCGACAAATACGGCCTGCTGGTGTTCAACGATTTCTGGCAGTCCACCCAGGATTACAACCTGGAGCCGCAGGATGATGCACTGTTCCTGCGCAACGCCGCCGACACCATCAAGCGCTACCGCAACCACCCCAGCGTGGCGCTGTGGTTTGGTCGCAACGAGGGCGTGCCGCAGCCATTGTTGAACCAGCGGCTGGACAAGTTGATCGCGGGCCTCGACGGCACCCGGCTGTACATGCCCAGCTCAAACCGCATCAACCTGTGGAACAGCGGCCCCTACAGCTACCAGCCGCCCGCGTCGTACTTCACCACGCTGGCCAAGGGTTTCGCGGTCGAGGTGGGTACGCCGTCATTCCCCACGCTGGAAGCGTTCGAGGCGATGATGCCCAAGGCCGACCAGTGGCCGATCAGCGACAGCTGGGCATACCACGACTGGCACCAGTCCGGTAACGGCGACGTCGGCAGCTTCATGGCCGCCATGCGCACGGCGTTCGGCGAGGCCACCAGCCTGGCGGACTTCGAGCGCAAGGCGCAGCTGATGAACTACGTCAGCTATCGCGCGATCTTCGAAGGCCTGAACGCGGGCCTGTGGACGCAGAACAGCGGCCGGCTGTTGTGGATGAGCCACCCGGCGTGGCCCAGCACCACCTGGCAGATCTACAGCAGCGATTACGACACCCAGGCGTCGTACTACGGCGTCAAGGAGGCGTCCGAGCCGGTGCACGTGCAGATGAACCTGCCCGATTATCGCCTCGTGGTGGTCAACAACACCGCTGAAGCGCTGCATGGCCTGACCGTCTCCGCGCACGTCTTTGCGCCCGATGGCAGTGCCCACCGCGAACTGGCCACCGGCACCGCCACGTTGGATGCCCCGGCCGTCGCGGTCACGCCGGTGACTATGGCAACGGCCGACATCGGCCGCCTGTCGGGCGAGCACGGCCTGGTGTTCGTGCAGCTGCAACTGAGCGATGCCGACGGCAAGCTGGTGTCGCGCAATTTCTACTGGGTGGCGCACGAGCCGGCCGACCTGCGAAAACTTGGCGATCTGCCCGAGGTGAACCTGGACATGCGTGCACGACGCGACGCCAACGGCAGCATCCGCGTTTCCCTGCGCAATCCCTCCATGCATGCCGCGCTCAGCACCAAGCTGACCGTGGTCGATGCGCACGGGCAGCGTGTGCTGCCGGCGTACTACAGCGGCAACTACCTCAACCTCGCGCCCGGCGAGACGCGCGACATCACCATAACGGGCGATACCGCCACCGCGCTGGACGGTGCGGCGAACGTCGAGGTGCGCGGATGGAATGTGCGCCCTCGGGCAGTGCCGTTCGGCGTTCCGGACCCGGTGCCAACCGCACCGCCAACCAGCGACCGCTGAAACGAGGGATCGTTGCCGCCCGTCGGGCGGCAACGTGGTGCAAGGGCAATCGATCTCCAACGCAGCATCGGCAGGGGGAGACTGGCGGCTCGGCTAGGTAGCGTTACCAGAAGAACAAGGTCAAACAACGAAGGTGCGGATCAAACCACGGAGGAGAAGGCATGAGTCGTTTCAATTACGGTAATTTTCAGATGAAGCCCCTGGTAGTGGCGGTTGCCACCAGTCTGGCGATTGGATGCTCCGCTGCGGCATGGGCAGCGCCCGCCAGCGGTGCCGCGCCGTCGGCCACGCCGGAACAGTCCACGCCTGCCACCGGGCAGGACCAAGGCGCCCAGGACACTGCGGATGGCAAGAGCACGGCGGACCAGCGCGGGGCGACACGCCTGCAGGCCGTCGTGGTCAGCGCCGGCATCCGTGCATCGGAGCAGCGCTCGGTGGAACTGAAGCGCAACGCCACGTCGATCCAGGACAGCATTTCCGCCGTGGACATCGGCAAGCTGCCCGACGTGACGATCGCCGACTCGCTGCAGCGCATCACCGGCGTGCAGATCAACCGCTCCGGCGGCGAGGGCAGCTCGGTCAACGTGCGTGGCCTGCCGCAGGTGGGCACCACCTTGAACGGCGAATCGTTCCTCACCGCCGGCTCCATCGTGTCGGTGCAACCCAACTTCACCGACATTCCCTCGCAGCTGTTTTCCGGTGCCGACGTGATCAAGTCGCCCACCGCCAGCCTGCTGAGCAGCGGCATCACCGGCACGATCAACCTGCGCACGCGCCGCCCGTGGGATCTGGAATCGGGCTGGACGTTCGCCGGCGCCGCGGACGGTTCGCACGGCTCCAAGGTGGACAAGTGGAACCCGGAGGCCAACGGCCTGATCGGCTTCAACGACGAGGGCAGGTGGGGCGTGCTGGTTTCGGCCGCCTACTCCGACGACACGCTGGAGAACTCCACCGACGGCATGGACCAGTACGGCGGCAAGTTCTACGGCGAGAACGCCGCCAGCGCCACCGACGGCAGCGGTTTCCTCGGCGGCTTCAACACCGCACCGATTCCCTCGGCCATCCATCAGCTCGGTGGCGGCAATGTGGACGTGAACGGCAACGGCAACGCTGGCGATGCGTTCTACGGCAGCCAGAATTTCACCGCCATCGACCGCCAGCTCGAGCGCAAGCGCTTGGGCATCAACGCCTCGGCGCAGGCCGACCTGGGCGCGGGTTTCACCCTCACCAGCGATGCGTTCTTCACCCGCCAGAAGCAGTTCAACCGGCAGACCGGCTACCAGCTCAACTCGGCCAGCTGGATGGGCGGCACCTTCGTGCCCGTGGTATCGCGCGATACCGGCAAGACGATCCAGGGCGCGTACAACGGCGACGAGGGTTGGAACCAGCGGCTGTACACCACGCAGGTGTACCAGAAGTGGCTGGGCGACCTGGAGACCTACGCCGAGAACGACGTCACCAACACCATCTCGCGCAACTTCAACCTGCAGCTGGACTACGACAACGGCGGCAATTTCACCGGCAGCGTTCGCGGCATCACGGCCAGCGCGCATGAAACGCTGATGCAGAGCTACGTGCAGTTCGCCGACGCCGATGGCACGGCGTGGCCCAACGATCCGGTCGATGCGGCGCCGCCGGGCACCTTCATCTATCCGGGCGGCAACCGGGTGTTCAACCCGAACGGCTTTGCGCCCAACGTGGTGCCGGTCACCGTCGACATGCGCGGCGACCATCTGGCCATCACGCTGCCGCAGGCCTTGCAGACTTTCCTCTCCGACCCGAACAACTACGCGTTGAAGACGGTATCCAGCGAAGGCAACCACGAGCGCGAAAGCAGCATGAACATCCTGCGCGCCGATGGCCACTATCGCTTCGACGACTCCGGCTTCAAGCTCGACTTCGGCATCCGCAGCAGCATCCGTTCGGCATCGAACATCAACTTCAACATGGTCGCGCCGGTGTATGCCGGCAACGGTGCCAGCGATCCGAATGGTTGCCTGGTGCGCTGGAAGGCCGCCGACGTGGTGCTGAATGGCGGCGGCATCGACGGCGCCTGCACGGCGGGCAACGCGCAGGGCTTCTACCGCGCCGGCGTCATTTCCGCGCAGAACCCCAGCCAGCTGCCCGGCATCATTGGCAACAACATGCGGCACGACAACAGCCTGGCCGGTGTCAGCGGCGTGAGCATCTACAACCTCGACCCCAAGGCGATGGACAACCCGCTCGCCTTCCAGGAAGCGCTGTATCCGGGTGAGCAGCGCAACGTCGATCCGGGTGGCACCTGGGCCGTGCGCCTGAAGGAGCGCACCGCCTACCTGCAGGCCGGTTTCGACAGCGACGGCGAAGTGCCGATCAGCGGCAACCTGGGCCTGCGCATGGTGCGCACCACGCTGGATGTCACCCAGCACGCGGTGGGTGACGCCGCGCCGTACGGCCTGCTGGCCGCGGACAACGGCACCATCCGCAGCTCGCGTACCTACACCGACTACCTGCCGGCGCTGAACCTGGCATTCGACTTCACCCCGGAGCTCAAGCTGCGCCTGGCGTACTCGAAAAACATGATGCCGCTGAACCTCGACCAGTGGGGCGGTGGCCTGACCCTCAACTACGGCATCGACACCTCCACGCCCGGCTCCACGCTGTTCCGCGTGCTGGGCGGCAACTCCTCGGGCAACCCCAACCTCGATCCGTGGCGCTCGTCCAACTACGACGCCTCGCTCGAGTACTACATGAGCCCGTCGACGATGGTCAGCGTGGCCGCGTTCTACATCGACGTGGACAGCTTCATCAACAACGGAAGCGTGCAGAACTGCGCCTTGCCCGACCAGGATGGCGTGGTGCGCAACCATTGCGTGTCGATCAACGGGCCGGTGCAGGGCGGCGGCAACTGGCTGCACGGCTTCGAGTTCGGCCTGAAGCAGGACTTCAAGTTCCTGCCCGGCATCTGGTCGAACTTCGGCGTCGGCGCCAACTTCACCTTCTCGCCCAGCAACACGGGCACCGACCTGGCCGGCAACGACATCCCGTTCCAGGACAACTCCAAGAAGCAGGCCAACCTGGTCGTCTGGTATCAGGACGACAGGTTCGAGGCACGTGTTGCGGGCAACTACCGCTCGAAGCGGGCCGTGTCGCAGAACTTCGGCGGCATCCAGGGCATGGAGATGTACCAGGAGCCCACGTTCTACGTCGACGCCTCGGTCAGCTACAAGGTGACGCCGAACCTCGAGGTGTACGCGCAGGGCTCCAACCTCACCAACGAGCACGAGCGCTACTACCTGGTGTGGCCCGACCAGGTGGCCAACACGACGCAGTTCGAGCGTCGCGTGATGCTGGGTGTGCGCGCCCACTTCTGAACGAAGTGAGGCTGTTGCGCCGGGGAGTCGCCACCAACGGCTTCCCGGCGCCGCCACACGGATGGAAGGATGGCGCGGATGCGTATTCGTCGCGCTTTCCCATCGTCCCGAACGCCGAGAAGTGGCGTACTACACTCGGTCGACATTGGCCACAGGTTCGATCATCCCCGAGCGCGAGCGGCACAGCCGGCGGAATCCGAGCGTCGAGAGCCGACCATCACTAACCCACGGTGAGAGCGCCATGTCTTCAACCCGAATTCTCATCCGCAGCCATTGGTGCCGGTTCGCCATCGGCCTGCTGACCCTGTCCTGCCTGTCGGGCGCGTACGCCGCGCCGGCTGAAGGGGTGGATGCCTGGTCGTCGGTCGATCCGCGTATCGGCACCGGCGGCGACGGCCACACGTTTCCCGGCGCCACGGTGCCTTTCGGCATGATCCAGCTGAGCCCGGACACGGCGATGCCGGATTTCAAGCATGCGTACAAATGGGCCGCCGGTTACCAGTACGGCGACAGCAGCATCATGGGCTTCTCGCATACGCATTTTTCCGGCTCCGGCCATTCGGATATGGGCGACGTGTTGCTGATGCCGATTGCCGGTGAGGTGCGGCTGGAGCCGGGCGATCCGGCCAGGCCGGGCAGCGGCTATCGCTCGCGCTACTCGCACGACAGCGAGGTGGCGCAGGCCGGTTATTACGCGGTGACGCTGAGCGATTACGGCGTGCGCGCCGAACTCACCGCGGGGCGCCGGGTCGGCTGGCATCGCTACACTTTCCCGGCGGGCAAGCCGGCGCATGTGCTGCTGGACCTGCGCCCGAGCATCTACGACTACGCCGGCAAGGTGCTATGGGCCAGAGCGCGCGTGCACGACGACGGCACGGTCACCGGTTGCCGCACCACGCGCGGCTGGGCACCCGGAAGGGAACTGTGCTTTGCGATGCGTTTCTCGCAGCCGATGACCTCGCGCCGCTTGCTCAACCGCGAAACCGATGTCGTCTACAAGGGCTTCAAGGGGCCGGGCAACCAGCCCGTGGACAACGATGCGCAGAACGGCCGCGCGCTGGTCGGCGTGTTCGATTTCGGCGCGTTGAAGAAGCCGCTGGAGGTGAAGGTGGCGATCTCGCCGGTGAGCGAGGCCAACGCCGTCGCCAACCTGGACAAGGATGGCACCGGTTGGGATTTCGACGCCCGCCGCGCGGAGGCGAAAGCCGCCTGGGCCAAGGCGCTGGCCGTGGTCGACATCGATGCGCCGAAGACGGCCCGGACGCAGTTCTACACCGCGCTGTACCACGCGATGCTGTCGCCGACGCTGAGCATGGACGTCAATGGCGATTACCGCGGGCCGGATCATGCGGTGCACCGGGCCAAAGGCTTCGAGTTCTATTCCACCTGGTCGCTGTGGGACGTGTATCGCGCGCAGCAGCCGTTGATGGTGTTGCTGCATCCCGCGCGCAGCACCGATTTCATCCGCTCGCTGATCGCCGCACGCGAGGCCAGCCCGTTCGGCATCCTGCCGGTGTGGGCGTACCAGGGCCTGGAGACGTGGTGCATGATCGGCTACCACGCGGTGCCGGTGATCGCCGACGCGTACATCAAGGGCGTGCGCGGTTTCGATGCGGCCAAGGCGCTGGAGGCCATGGTGGCCAGCGCCAGCTACGGCTCCTACGGCGACCTGGCCGATTACATGAAGCTGGGCTACGTACCGATCGACAAGGAGCCCGAAGGCGCCTCGAAGACGCTGGAATACGCCTACGACGACTGGTCGCTGGCGCAGATGGCGAAGGCGATGGGCAAGACCGATGTCGCCGCCACGTTCGAAAAGCGCGCCGGCAACTGGAAGAACGCGTGGGACCCGCAGACCGGCTTCATGCGCGCCCGCCTCGCCGACGGCACGTTCCGCGAGCCGTTCGATCCCACGGCGGCTGGCTACGGCAGCGATTTCACCGAGGGCAACGCCTGGCAATACTCGTGGTACGTGCCGCAGGATGTGGCCGGCCTGATCGGCGCGATGGGCGGCGATGAAAAATTCGTGGCCAAGCTCGATGCCCTGTTCGACGCCAAGGTCGACCCCGCGCACTTCAAGCACGTGGAGGACATCACCGGCCTGATCGGCTGGTACGCCCACGGCAACGAGCCCAGCCACCACATCGCCTACCTCTACGATTACGCCGGCGCGCCGTGGAAGACGCAGGCGCGGCTGAAGCAGATCATGGCCAGCCAGTACGCGGCGCGCCCCGATGGCCTCAGCGGCAACGACGACCTGGGCCAGATGTCGGCCTGGTACGTGTTCACCGCGCTGGGGTTTTATCCGGTGGCGCCGGGTAGCGATGAATACGCGATTGGCCGCCCCTTCGTGGCGCGTGCCAGCCTGCATGTCGGCAACGGCCGCACGTTCACGGTCAGCGCCTCGCCGCTGGATGACGCCCACCCTTACGTGGGCGCAGTGACGCTCAACGGCAAACCGCTGGCGCGCACCTTCCTGCGTCACGCCGAGATTGTCGCGGGCGGCGAGTTGCACTTCACCATGCAGGCTCAGCCCGACAAGCAGTGGGGCATGGATGTTTCGGCGCGTCCCGCCGCGATGAGCGCCTACGGGCGATAAGCGGCCACACCCGGACTCCCACGCTGCGGAAAGCCTGGTTTTTTGTTCGTCATTCCAGCGAACGCTGGAATCCAGTGCCTTCAGGGAGACAAAGAGGCGCTGGGTCCCAGCGTTCGCTGGGATGACGAGCAAAGGTAACCAGGCCTTCCTCTAGGCGCTGCCCGGCCGCGTCTTGCGTGGACGCCGCGGCCCGGGCGCGGATTGCCGGCCCTGGGCCGCGTCGATGGCGTCGATCCATCCCGCGCGCGCCGTGGGGAAGGCGTCGGCATAGGGCACGTAGGGCTTGATGTCGAGGATCGGCGTGCCGTCGAGAAGATCCATGCCGCGCACGCGCAGCCGCGTTTCCTCCACCGCCACCAGTTCCACCGCCGATAGCCCGATCGCATTGGGCCGGTGCGGCGAACGGGTGGCCAGCACGCTGCGCTTGCCGCCGCCGCGCGGCGGTTTCACTTCGGCCTTCCAGCCCTCGCTGCGATGAAACGCGAACACCAGCCAGATCCGCTCGAACCCGGCCAGGTCGCGAAACGCGGTCGTCGGGAAAGCCTCGACGAATTCGATCGAGGCCTCGGCCGCCGCCGCCGTGGCCGTGCCCGCCACCACGGTGGACTGGTGGGGCGCGTCGATGCGCTGCGTGTATGGCGACCGCGCGTAGGCGATCGCATGGCAGGGCAGAAAGTAGGGCGTATCGGGCATGGTGGCAGCGGGCGCAAGGGGAGGGCGATTATTCCACGGTCGGCGGAATGGCCGATGGTCGAGGCGTTCAGGCGCGCGGGTTGCGGAACGGGCTAATCTTGGGACCGTGAATCCGCGCAGGGTCGGCAACGCCCGCGCGGATTGACGCCGTAGTCACGTCGGGCAGGGACGCGATGTGGCATCGTGGATCGCGGCTTCGAAGGGTTCCGCGCATGGTCGACGTCCCTCAACCTGCAGATGAAAACGCTTCCGCGGAGCGGCTCAGGGCGCTGTCGGCGCTCGATATCGATGCCGAGCCGCTGTTCGATGCGCTGGCCCGCACCGCCGCCATCGCGACCGGCTCGCCAATCGCGCTGATCACCCTGATCGACGGCGAGCACCAGTGGTTCAAGGCCAACATAGGCTTCACCGGCCCGCGCGTGACGCCGCGCGATGTGGCGTTCTGCGCGCAGACCGCCCTTGGCTCCGAGTTGATGGAGGTCACCGACACCGCTAGCGATCCGCGCTGGGCGGAAAACCCGCTGGTGACCGGTGAGCCGGGCATCCGCTTCTATGCCGGCGTGCCGCTTACCTTGCACGATGGCGCGCGGGTGGGTGCGTTGTGCGTCCTCGATCGCACGCCGCGCAAGTTGAGCCAGGAACAGCGTCAGCTGCTGGAAGCGCTGGCGACCAGTGTGGCCGAGGCGCTGGAGCTGCGCATGCAGACCTTGCAAGGGCAGGCCGCGCAGCAGGTACAGCGGGATGAGGTTCTGGCGGAGCTGGAGGCCGCCAGGGCGGCCGCCGCACTGGTCGCGCGCACCGACCGGCTGATGGGCGCGGGTCGCTGGTCGCTCGATCTGGAGACCCGGCAGCTGTGCTGGTCCGAGGAGACCTGCGCTATCCACGACGTGCCACCCGGTCATCGCCCGACCCTGACGGAGGCGTTCAACTATTACACGCCCGAGGCCAGGCCAAAGATCGAACGGGCGGTAAAGGCGGCCATGAGCGGTTCGCATGGAAGCTGGGATCTGGAACTGCCCATGCTTACCGCCAAGGGGCGCAAGATCTGGGTGCGTGCCGTCGGTTTCGTCCAGATGAAGCCGGCGCCCGCGCGGCTGGTGGGCCTGTTTCAGGACATCACCATCCGGCGGCGTGTCGTCTCGGCGCTGGAAGCCAGCGACCGCCGCTTTCGCAAGCTGTTCGAGTTCAGCCTGGGCCTGATCTGCACGCACGACTATGAAGGGGTGCTGCTGTCGGTGAACCCCGCCGCGGCGGCGTCGCTGGGCTACTCGGTGGGCGAGCTGCTGGGGCGGCCGTTGACCGACTTCATCCCTGCCGAAAGGCATGCGGCGTTCCGCAGCTATCTGTTGCAGTTGATGACCAAGGATCGCCATGCGGGCATGCTGGAGCTGGTGGCCAAGGACGGCAGTCGGCGCGTGTGGCAATACCAGAGCGTGCTGGATGACCAGAGCGACGAACCGTACGTGCTGGGGCACGCGCTGGACATCACCGAGCGCTACCAGCACGAGCTGAAGCTGTGGGACGAGGCCACCCGCGATCCGCTCACCAAATGCTTCAACCGCCGCTACCTGGAAAACCTTTCCGACGCGTTCGCGTCCGAGGCATGGGGTTGCATCGCCATCGACCTGGATCACTTCAAGCAGGTCAATGACCGCTACGGGCATCAGCGCGGCGACGAGGTGCTGGTGGCGATGGCACGGTTCCTGTTTCGCCATGCCCGGCGCGACGACCCGGTGGTGCGCCTCGGCGGCGATGAGTTCCTGCTGTTGCTGCGCGGCGCGGATGACGAGGCAACCGCGCGGGTGGCGCGCGAGATCGAAGCGGATCGCGACACCGCACCGATCGGATTCACCCTGGGCGCGGCCAGTTTCGGCCACGGCGTGTCGCTGTCCGACGGGCTGGGCGAGGCGGATCGGCGGCTTTACCAGCGACGCGCGATCGATCGCGCACCGCCTGCGGACGCCGCCGACCGGGTCAGCTGACGTCGCTGCCCAGGCGCAGGTTGATGCCCAGCGCGGTGGCCAGTTCGCGCATCGGCTCCGCGTCGCGGGTCAGCGTGATCCAGCCGGCGTGGCTGTCGTTGTCGGCTTCCCACGTCCACAGCGTGTAGCCGTATTCGGCGAGGCAGTCGTAGGCGGTGCCCAGCAGCGAGGCGCCATCCATGTCCTCGAAGAAGTCGTCATCGGCCGGGTCGCCGTTCCAGTCGATGGACAGGTTCCAGCGGGCGCACAACTCGTCGATCACCTGCACCAGCGCCCGCGAATCTCCGACGTCGATGTGAAAGCCGGAGCGCCAGTCGATCACGTGGGCCATCATGTGGACCGGTTCGTAGCTGCCCTCGGCCAGCGGCGCCACGGTCTCGCGGTAATCGTCGAACTGCTGCAGCGCCGTGTCCTCGTCGCCCGGATTGATCAGCTGCAGCAGCTGCCAGACCAGCGTTTCCACGGAGGCATCCTCGATGTCGTCGAACGCGTCGTCCGCATCGTAGTCGTCGTCGGAAACACTCATGGCGCACGTCTCTCGGTAAGGATGCCTATGGTTGCGCGTGCGGGCGGGATTGGAAAGCCGGTCCGCCCGCCCGCCGGTGGCGATCTAAGCCGATCCTAACTTCCCCATTGCACACTGCCGCATTCCCGTAGCATCCCGGCCTCGATCACGCCGGTGTTTGCTAAAGTCCCGGCGCAGACAACGGACCGACGAATGACAACGATTGATGACGGCGATACGCGCGCCGGACGCATGTTCTGGTGGTTCATGCTGGCGGCGCTGGTGGTGCTGGCCGCCGGTATCGGCCTGCGTGATCCCTGGCCGCCGGACGAACCGCGCTTCGCGCTGGTCGCGCACCAGATGCTGACGTCCGGTCAATGGCTGTTTCCGCACCGCGGGATCGAGCTGTATTCGGACAAGCCGCCGCTGTTGATGTGGTGCGAGGCGATCACCTTCTGGCTCACCGGCGGCTGGCGCGGTGCCTTCCTGCTGCCCTCGCTGCTGGCCGGGCTGGGCAGCCTGCTGGTGGTCTATCGCACCGGGCGGCGGCTGTGGAATGCGCGCATCGGTTTGCTGGCGGCGGTGCTGCTGCTGGCGGCGATCCAGTTTGTCGATGTGATCAAGCACGCGCAGATCGATCCGCTGCTGCTGTTCTGGGTGACCGCGGGCAACGCCGGCCTGCTGGTGCACTGCCTGCGCGGACCGGACTGGCGCGCGTATTGGCTGGGCTGCTTCGCGGCGGGGCTGGGCGTGATCACCAAGGGCGTCGGCGTGCTGGTGCTGCTGATGCTGCTGCCGTATCTGTTTGCGCGGCTGCGGCACTGGCCGGGGGTGACGCAAACCCGTGGCGATGGCTGGCGCTGGGCCGCGGGTGCGCTGGCGTTCCTGTTGCCGATCGGCTTGTGGTTGGTGCCGATGCTGGTGGCGGCCTACGGCTTCAATACCCCCGAATACATCGCCTACGTGCAGGATCTGCTGTTTCGCCAGACCGCCCAGCGCTACGCCAATTCCTGGGCGCATGCGGAGCCGGCCTGGTTCTTCCTGCTGGTGGTGGCGCGCGACTGGTTTCCGGTCTGCCTGCTGATCCCGCTGCTGTTGCCGGCGTGGCGCGACGCGTTGCGCGGCCGCGAGGCACGCGTGTTGCTGCCGTTGGCGTGGTGGCTGCTGGCCTTGCTGTTTTTCAGCATCCCCTCGGGCAAGCGCGAGATCTACCTGTTGCCGGCGTTGCCGATGGTGGTGCTGGCGATGGCGCCGTTCGTGGACGGGCTGCTGGCCAAACGCTGGTTTTCCCGCGCCGCGTTCGCGTTGGGCGTGCTGATGGGCGCGGTCTTTCTGGCGGCCGGCGCGTGGGCGCTGCTGGCTCAGCCGCGCGCCGCGCAGCGTATCGCCGCCGGTTACGAACTGCCCGATGGTGGCGCCACGCTGTGGTGGTGCGCGATCGGCGTGGGCGTACTGTTTGTGCTGGCGGCGGCGTGGTTCCGTCCCCGTCGCGGCGTGCTGGCGCTGCTGGTGGGGCTGGGCGCGGCGTGGGTGGGCTGGTGCGTCAGCACGTATCCGCTGCTCAACGACAACCAGTCGGTGCGCTCGCTGATGCGCAGCGCGGATGAGCGGATTGGCCCCGACGGCGAACTGGCGCTGGTGCAGTGGCGCGAGGAGCTGCTGCTGCAGGCGCGGCGGCCGCCAGTGGAATTCGGCTTCTCGCGGCCCCCGGCGGCGCAGATGCACGATGCGCTGGCATGGCAGGCGCAGGCGCCGCAGCGGCGCTGGATCCTGGTCGACAGCGATGCGCTCGGCCCCTGCGTGGATCCGGCGCGGGTGATCCGGCTGGGCGTGGCCAACCGCAATGCCTGGTGGCTGTTCGACGCGGCGGCGGTGAAGCCGGGTTGTTCGATGGCGCCGCAATGAGCCGGCGGCGCCTCACGCAACGCCGGTGGCGTCAGGTCACGCCGGCCTGGCAACGGCGCACCAGCCGCTCGAATTTCCGGCGGTTGACGGTGGCGTTGTGGCGGCGGCTCATGGAGCGGTGCGGGATGATGTTCTTCTCGCCGAAGCCGTCGATCATCATCAGTCGCGGCGCGGTACCGTCGTTGCTGCCGTAGACCATGTTGAACGCGTGCAGGTCGGTGGCGATCACGTTGTGCCGCAGCAGTGCGGCGAGCAGGTCATCCAGCGCCTGCCGCATCGCGTCGGTGAAGCCGTCGCGGCCCAGCCAGGTCGCCAGCGTGGGTGCCAGCGCGCCATCGGCGCCAATGATCTTTTCCACCACCAGGCCCACGCCCAGATCGGTGTCGGCCAGGCCGATGACCGCCGCCAGCGGGGTGGGGCCCGGGTCGGCGTGGCGCGAGGCCAGGTATTCCTTGAACTCGCGCACGTAGCCGCGATACGGACCGGTGCGCGGCCACCGTGCCGTCGCGGCGGCGTTCTCGATCAGGTCGGCGCGGATCACCTTCACCAGCTGCCCCGGTTGTTCCGGGTGCTGGTAGACCTGCCGGTGCTTGCCGGTGGCAATCGGCGTGGCCTGGCTGAGTTGAAGCATGCGTGGCATCCCTGTGCTTTCAAGGCGGCCATTGTGCGGCAGCGCCGCACCGATCGCATCCCGCGGCGCGTCCACGTCGCTGCGCTAAACTGCACGACCTCACCGGAGACTTCGTATGCGACGGCTTTCCTGGCGTTTTTTTGCGGCCACCCTGGTTCTGCTGACGCTCAGTCGGCTCGGTCTGTCGGTGTGGTTGTGGTCGCGGGTGCAGCCGGCTGGTGGGCTGTGGCCGATCCTGTTCGGCGGCTGGCGCATCGACCTGAGTTTCCTGGCGATGATCTGCGCGTTTCCCCTCCTGCTGTCACCGTGGCTGGGCCATCTGGCCTGGCCCACGCGCATCACCGCGTGGTGGTACCGCGTGTGGTGGCTGCTGTTCGTGCTGCTGGAAGTGTCCACGCCGCAATTCATCCTGGAATACGACACGCGCCCGAACAGGCTCTACATCGAATACCTCACCAGTCCGCGCGAGGTGTCGGCGATGTTGTGGCACGGCTACAAGGGCGTGCTGTTCTTTGGCCTGATCGTGCTGGGCCTGCTGGGCTGGTGGGGGTTCCGCTGGTTGCGCACGCAGCCGGTCGATGCGCGCATGAAACTGGCCTGGCGGCCGGTGGTGACGGCGGTGGCGTTCGCCGTGCTGTTGCTGGTGGCGCGCGGCACGCTGGAGCATCGCCCGCTCAACGCGTCGATGGTGGCCTTCAGCGACGACAGCATGGTCAACACGCTGCCGCTGAACTCGCTCTACAACGTGGCCAACGCGATCCGCGGCATGAGCAACGAGCGCTCCGCCGCGGCCGTCTACGGCAAGATGCCGGAGCCCGAGATGCAGCGCATCGTGCGCGAGGCGGCGGGCCTTAATGGCCCGATGCTCGATCCGAAGTACCCCAGCATGCATCGCCAGCAGGCCAGCGCGAAGCCGGCCAAGCCGCTGAACCTGGTGATCATCATGGAAGAGAGCCTGGGCGCGCAGTTCATCGGCACGCTGGGCGGTCAGCAGCTGTCGCCGCAGTTCGATGCGCTGTCGAAACAGGGCTGGCTGCTGGCACGCACCTACGCCACCGGCACGCGTTCGGTGCGCGGGCTGGAAGCGGTCAATACGGGCTTTCTGCCGACGCCGGCCGAGGCGGTGCTTAAGCTGCCGCGCAGCCAGCGCGGCTTCTTCACCATTGCCGGCCTGCTGGGTGAATTCGGCTACCACTCGCGCTTCATCTACGGTGGCGAGGCGCATTTCGATAACATGAAATCGTTCTTCCTGGGCAACGGCTTCGACGAGGTGATCGACCAGCCGAAGTTCGAGGTCAAGCCCGGCTTCACCGGTTCGTGGGGCGCGTCCGACGAGGACATGTTCAACGAGCTGCATCACCGCTTGATGCAGGACGGCGACAAACCCAACTTCACACTGGCCTTCAGCGTCTCCAACCACACGCCGTGGGAATATCCGGCCGGCCGCATCAAGGCCACGGAGCCGGCGGCCAGCGTGCAGAACACCGTGCGTTATGCCGACTGGGCGATCGGGCAGTTCTTCGAGCGGGCGAAGAAATCGCCGTACTGGGATCACACCGTGTTCCTGATCGTGGCCGACCACGACGCCCGCGTGTTCGGCGCGAGCCTGGTGCCGGTGCGGCATTTCCACATTCCCGCGCTGATCCTGGGCGCCGGCGTGCCGGTGCAGCGCGACGAGCACATCGTCAGCCAGATCGACCTGGCGCCCACGTTGCTGTCGCTGATCGGCATCAGCAGCGTGCATCCGATGCTGGGCGCCGATCTCACCCGGCGTTATCCGGACCGGGCGATCATGCAGTACGGCGACAACTACGGTTACCTGAAATACGACCAGCTGGTGGTGCTGCAGCCGCACCAGGGCGCGAAGCAATTCCACTACGACGTGGGCGCCGAAACGCTCACCCCGGTGCCGCTCGACCCGACGCTGGACAAGCTGGCGCTGGCGCACGCGTTGTGGCCGAGCTGGGCCTACTTCAACCAGCGCTACGTGTTGCCGCCGACCAGCGAGCAGCATGCGGTGCCGGCCAGCGCCGGCAGCGCGGCCAAACCAGCGGTGGTGCCGATCAAGGTGAACACGCCCGATTGCTGCGTGACACGGCAGCTTTAGGAAAGGTCTGGGCGATCGGGTTTTTGCCCGTCATCCCAGCGAAAGCTGGGATCCAGCGCCTCCGAGTCACGGAAAGAAAAGACGCTGGATTCCTGCTTGACCGGCCTTTCGGCCGTTGAAAAGCTCCTCGCAGGAACGACGGGCAAGATCAACGGATCTTTTTTGTTTACGGCCAGAGCGATTCAACGCAGCAGCGAGCGCAGCATCCACGCGGTTTTCTCGTGCTCCTTCAGGCGGCCGGTGACCATGTCGGCGGTGCCCTCGTCGCCCGCCTTGTCGGCGACCTTGATGGCGTCGCGAGCGGTGGCAGCGGCGATCTCGTGGCCTTCCACCAACTGGCCGACCATCTCCTTCCATTCCGGCACGCCGGGCTCTTCCTTGATCGAGGTGAGCTTGCCGAACTGGCTGTAGGAACCGGGCGCGAACACGTCCAGCGTGCGGATGCGCTCGGCCACCTCGTCGGCGGCCAGCCACAATTCGTTGTACTGCGTCTCGAACATCGCATGCAGGCTGTTGAACTGCGGGCCGGTGACGTTCCAGTGGAAGCTGTGGGTTTTCAGGTAGAGCGAATACGTGTCGGCCAACAGCTTGGACAGGTTCTTGGCGACTGCTTCGCGATCCTTTTTGGCGATACCGATGGAAATGGCCATGTGTTGCTCCTTCTTGGTGATCGATGCGATGGACCCACAGTAGCGGGACGATCGTTGTTGGTGAAATGAAACCTTTATATGCCGCCGATAGCTTTCGACTATCAGGCCGTCGCCAGCAGTTATCATGCGCGGTTCGATGAATGCCTCCGACCCGCCCACTCCCGAATCCGCCGCCGATCCCGGCCTGCGCAAGCTGCGCCGGCAGCTGGATACCGTGGCCAGCCGCGACTTCGGCCGCCTGCTGGGTCGCTGGCGCACGCTGTCGCGCAAGCCCGATGAACACAAGGTGGCGGCGTTGCGCGCGGATATCGAGCGCTCGGCGGCAAAACGCCGCGCCCGCGTCGCCGCCAAGCCGGCGATCCGGCTGGATGAATCGCTGCCCATCAGCGTCCGCGGCGACGACATCGTCAAGCTGATCCGGGAGCACCAGGTGGTGGTGATCGCCGGCGAGACCGGCTCGGGCAAGACCACCCAGCTGCCCAAGCTGTGCCTGGCCGCCGGCCGCGGCGAGGCGGGCATGATCGGCTGCACCCAGCCGCGCCGGCTGGCCGCCCGTTCGGTGGCGCGCCGCGTGGCCGAGGAGCTGGGCACGCCGGTGGGCGACATCGTGGGTTTCCAGGTGCGCTTCAACGACCAGGTGTCCGAGCGCAGCCTGATCAAGTTCATGACCGACGGTATCCTGCTGGCCGAAACCCAGGGCGATCCGTGGCTCTCCGCGTACGACACGTTGATCATCGACGAAGCCCACGAACGCAGCCTCAACATCGATTTCCTGCTGGGCTACCTGAAACAGCTGGCGGCAAAGCGGCCGCAACTGAAGATCATCGTCACCTCGGCCACCATCGACACCGCGCGCTTTGCCGAACACTTCGGCGGCGCGCCGGTGGTGGAAGTGGAAGGGCGCGCCTACCCGGTCGAAACCCGCTGGCGCCCGGTGGACGCTGTAGGAGCGACTTCAGTCGCGACAGGCGGCGAGAGGGAATCCGGGTCGCGGCTGAAGCCGCTCCTACAGAAAACCTCGTTGCAGCAAGGCAGCGCCGAGCACGTCGCCAGCGTGCTGGACGAAATCACCCACGACGATCCCCGCGGCGACGTGCTGGTGTTCCTGCCCGGCGAACGCGAAATCCGCGACGCGCACCAGCTGCTGTCGCGTCGCCAATACCGCGAAACGGAAATCATGCCGTTGTACGCACGGCTTTCCGCCGGCGACCAGGACCGCGTGTTCAGGCCCGGCACCAAACGTCGCGTGGTGCTGGCCACCAACGTGGCCGAAACCTCGCTCACCGTGCCGCGCATCCGCTACGTGATCGACACCGGCACCGCACGGGTGAAGCGCTACAGCCAGCGCAGCCAGCTCGAACGGCTGCACGTGGAGCCGGTTTCCCGGGCCGCCGCCGACCAGCGCAAGGGCCGCTGCGGCCGCGTGGGGCCCGGCATCTGCTACCGGCTGTACGACGAGGTGGATTTCGCCGGCCGCGCCGCGTTCACCGATCCGGAACTGCTGCGCTCGTCGCTGGCCAACGTGATCCTGCGCATGCTGGCGCTGAAGCTGGGCGACGTGGAGCAGTTCCCCTTCCTCGACGCCCCCGATCCCCGCGTGGTGGCCGATGGCTATCGCCGCCTGGCGGAGATCGCCGCGATCGACGACGGGCGCAAGCTCACCGCCATCGGCCACACTCTGGCGCGACTGCCGATCGACGTGCAACTGGCACGCATGCTGGTGGAAGGCGAGAAGCTGCACAGCCTGCGCGAGCTGCTCACCATCGTGTCGTTCCTCAGCATCCAGGACCCGCGCGAACGCCCCGCCGACGCGCGCCAGCAGGCTGATACCGCGCATGCGCTGTTCGCCGATCCCAAGTCCGATTTCATCGGCGTGCTGAACCTGTGGCGGGCCTATCACGATGCCCACGAGGAACTCACCCAGTCGAAACTGCGCGACTGGTGCTCACGGCATTTCCTCAGCTTCATGCGGATGCGCGAATGGCGCGAGTTGCATCGGCAGTTGCTGCTGGTGGTGGCCGAATTGGGCTGGAAGCTGGATGCCTTGGCTCCTCCCCCTGCAAGCAGGGGGAGGTTGGGAGGGGGTAACGCTCTTCGCGCTGATGCACAAAGTCAAAAGCGCACCCCTCCCCAACCCTCCCCTGCGAGCAGGGGAGGGAGTGAGAGCGACGCTGATCGTCGCTACGAATCCATCCACCGCTCCCTGCTCGCCGGCCTTCCCACCCAGGTCGGCCGCAAGGACGAGAAGGGCATCTACCAGAGCACGCGCGAGCGCAAGTTCCACGTCTTCCCCGGCTCGGCCTTGTCCAAAACGCCGCCGAACTGGATCTTCAGTGCGCAGATCCTGGACGTGGGCGGGCGCGTGTGGGGCATGAGCAATGCGCGGGTCGAGCCGCTGTGGATCGAGCAGCAGGCCGCACACCTGCTGCGCAGCAGTTGCCGTGAGGCGCACTGGTCGAAAAAGCGTGGCTGCGTGGTGGCGTACGAGCAGGTGAGCCTGTTCGGGCTGGTGCTGGTGGAGAAGCGGCCGGTGACGTTCCAGCGGCAGGACCCGGCGCTGGCCCACGCGATCTTCCTGCGCGAGGCGCTGGTGCGTGGCGACATCGACAGCAAATCTGATTTCGTGCGGGCCAACCAACGCGTGCTGGAAGAAGCGCTGGGCATCGAGGCAAAGCAGCGGCGCGAAGGTCTGATCCGCCACGAAGACGATCTGGTGGCGTTCTTCGAAGGCAAGCTGCCCGAGGACATCGCCAGCAGCCGCGCGCTGGATGCCTGGTATCGCAAGGCGCGGCCCGCCGAGCAGGCGGCGCTGCGCTGGTCGCTGGATGACGTGATGGCCGGCGGCGCGGGGCTGGATGCGAAGGCGTTTCCCGCCGTGCTGGAAATTCCACCCCAACGCTACCGTCTCGAATACCGCTTCGTGCCCGGCGACGAGGCCGATGGCGTCACCCTGCACCTGCCGCTGGCGATGTTGAATGCGTTGCCGGCCGCGCGTTGCGAGTGGCTGGTGCCGGGCCTGCTCGGCGAAAAAGTGGCCGAGCTGATCCGCGGCTTGCCGAAAGCCCTGCGCCGCAATTTCGTGCCCGCGCCGGATTTCGCCCGCGCCTTCGTCGAGGCCGAAGCGCCACGCGACGCACCCTTGGCGAATGCGCTGGCCGGTTTCCTGAAACGCACCACCGGCGTCGACATCGACGCGGCGGCGTTCGACGCGGTGGAGTTGCCGGCGCATTTCCTGATGCGCTATCGCCTGCACGAGGGTGATGCCGCAAAACCTGGCAAGACCCTGGCCAGCGGCCGTGATTTGGCCGAGCTGCGTGGTCGCTGGGAAGGCCAGGCGCGCGAGGCGTTCTCGCGCAAGACCGACATCGAGTTGACCCGCGAGGACGTGGCCAGCTGGGATTTCGAGGAAATCCCCGCGCAGGTGCGCTCCGAAGGCGGTCTGGCTGCATTTCCCGCCCTGGTGGACCTGGGCGAGACCGTGGCGCTGCGCGTGTTCGAGCGCAGCGACGAGGCGCGCGCGGCCCACCGGCAAGGCGTGGTGCGATTGCTGCGCAACGCGCTGGCCAGCGAGGCGAAGCAGGCGCGCCGCCGCTTGCCGATCGCCAACCCGCTGTCGCTGAAATACACGCCGCTGGGCAGCATCGACAGCCTGCGCGAGGATCTGGTGGAAGGCGGCTTCACCGACCTGCTGGCGCGCCACGAGCTGAATGCGCGCACGGCCGGCGATTTCGAAAAACTGCGCACGCAGTTGTCGCGCGAACTGTTTGGCGCGGCGGTGGAGCGCCTGAAACTGGCCGAGCCGATCATCGAGGCGCAAGCCGATCTGAAGCCCTGGCTGCAGCCTCCGCTGATGGGCTTTGCCCGCGCCAGCTACGACGACCTGCACGAGCAATTCGATGCGCTGCTTACGCCCGGATGCCTGCGCGAGTTGTCGCTGGAACGGTTGGCCCACTACCCGCGCTACCTGAAGGGCATGCGGCTGCGCGCCGAGCGGCTACGCCAGGACCCGGCCAAGGATCAGCAACGCATGCTGCAGGTGACGCCGTACTGGCGCGCCTACCTGCAACACCGCGCCGCCGGCGTCGATGCGCAGGTGTTGGCCGAATTGCGCTGGCTGATCGAGGAATGGCGCGTGTCGCTGTTCGCGCAGGAACTGAAGACCGCCGAGCCGGTGTCGGCCAAGCGCCTAGCCAAAGCGCTGGGGGTTCTGTAGGAGCAGCTTCAGCCGCGACGGGAAGTGCAGCGGTGCGTGGTCGCGGCTGAAGCCGCTCCTACAAGTGGGCGCGTTATCCCCGTTGCGACTTCAGCCGCTTCAGGATCTCCCCGCGCGCCTCGCGCAGGATCGAGTCGCGGTCCAGGCTGGCCACGATGTCGGCGACGGCGCGCTTGGCGCCGGCATCGCCCCAGGATTTGCCGCCGACCAGGTAGCGTTCGGCGGCGCGACCGATCAGCACCGTGGCATACCAGCCCAGCGCACCCTGCGCCGCGGCGGTGACGAAAACCGACAGGCCGGCGCTCATGCCCTTGAGCGCGGAAGCCACCAGTTGCATGCCCCAGATCGCGCCCATCAAGGCGGCCAGTTGCGCCGAGATCACCGCCACCAGCCGGCCGGATTCGGCGCGCGTCAGCGGCAGGCCGTAAATGCGCGACAGCTGCACCACCATCGCCGCGTCCAGCCCCGCCGCGGCCAGCAGGTCCGCCACCGGAATCGGGTTCAACGCCACCGCCACGCCCTTGGCCAGGCAGTAATGGCGGATCAGCCGCGTGGCCACTTGCTGCCGTGTCTGCGCGATGCGGGCGCTGACCTGGTCGGTGAGCCGGCCCGCGTAGAGGCCGGCGTTGATGGCCGACAGCGTCTTGCCCTCGTGCGCGGCGATCGCCAGCAGACGCTCGCGCAACGCCACCACGTCCGGGGCGGGAGCGTGTTGGTGGACGGTTTCCTTGCCCTGCGCGTCGACGTCGACCACGCGTTGCGCGGCGGGTAACGCGGCCGCGGCCAGCACGTCGTCGGGACGCACCAGGCCGGCCACGCGCTGGCGCAGATGATCGAGCAGGCTGGCCAGTTCATCGGCGCCGTAGCGGTCGGCCTTGTTCAGCGCCAGCAGCAGCGGTCGCTGGGTGGCGGCCAGGGTTTTCAGCGCGTCCAGCTCCTGCCGGGTGAGGTCGCCATCGCAGACGAACACCACCAGGTCGGCGATCTCGGCCACGTCGAAAGCCAGCCGCTCGCGCGCCTCGCCGTCGAGTTCATTGATGCCCGGCGTGTCGATCAACAGCAAGCCGTCGTGTTGCGCCTCGTCCAGCGCGGCGTGGCCGGCTTCGGTGGTGGTGCCGTGCAGTACGCCCACGGGAAACGCCTGGCGACCGAGCAAGGCATTGCCCAGTGCCGACTTGCCCGCCGACACGCGGCCGAACACGGCGATGTGCAATTCGCCGCGCTCCAGTTTCGCCAGCATGCTTTCGATGCGAGCGAAATCCGTCGCCAGTTCGCTGCGTACCGCGGCGGGGATGGTGGGGTCGTCCAGCAGGCTGCGCAGGCTGTCGGCCACACGCGACGACCCGCTGGACGTGCGGGCTTGCGGCACCACCTCCGGATCGCGCGGCGTTGGCCGGACGAGTCCGCGCAGGCGCTGCCACAAGCTGTCGATAGCCAACGCCGCGCGCCGTTATTTCGCGGTCAGTTGCAGGTGCGCGCCGACCTTTACGTCGGCACCGATCACCGACGTATCGGCGTACTCGCCACCGCCCACGCCGAAATCGAGCCGGTGCAGCGTGCCCTTGACGTCCAGCGTGGCGCCGCCAGCGGTGGGGTGGAAATCCACGTCGAGGCTGACCGGGCGGGTGACGCCGCGCAGGGTGAGCTTGCCGTCGGCTACCACCTGCCCGCCGTTGCGGCGAAAGCCGGTGGTGACGAAACGGGCGGTGGGGAATTTCGCCACGTTGAAGAAATCGCTGCCCGGCAGGGCGTCATCGCGATCGCTGTCGCCGGTTTTCACGCTGGCCAGCGTCACCGTGACGTCGAACGCGGCGTGGGCCAGGTCGGCGGCGTCGTAGCGGATCGCCGCGTTCCACTTGTCGAAATGGCCGTTGAAGGTTTCGCCCTGGAACGTGCCCGTGAAGCCCAGCGTGCTGGCGGCCGGTTGCACGGCGTAATCAGTGGCGGCGGCAAGGCCGGGCAAGGCCAGCGCCAGCAGCAGGACGGTTGATGACAGGATGGAGCGTTTCATCGGCGATCTCCTTCGGCATCCGGAGGCTGGCGCGGGCGGCCGAACGGCAGCATCCGGCGCAGCACATTGTCGTGGTCGAACACATGGTGTTTCAACGCGGCGCCCACGTGCGCCACCAGCACCAGCAGCAGAAACCAGAACAGGTATTCGTGCACGCCGTGCGCGAGGTGGCGCAGCGTGTCGTCCTTCGGCGCCAGCGCCGGCAGGTTGAACTGCTTGAACCATTGCAGCGGCTTGCCGGTGACCGAATTGAACCACCAGCCGCTGAGCGGTATCGCCACGATCAAGGCGTACAGCAAGGCGTGCACCGCCCGCGCCGACCACTGCTGCCAGCGCGGCGCCGGCTCTTCGCGTGGCCGGCCATCGAACCATCGCCACAGCAGGCGCAGCAGCGCCAGCGCCAGCACGGTGAGGCCGATGGACTTGTGCAGCGCCAGCCAGTTGATCTTCTGCATCGGCGAGCGGGAAAGGTCCATCAGCAGGCCGAACACGCCATTGCCCAGGATGGCCAGCGCGATCGTCCAGTGGAAGGTCTTGGCGATCGCACCCCATCGATCGGTGTTGCTGCGCAGTTTCATGCGATGTCCGGCAGGCGGGAATGAGTGACCGAAGTCTGGCCGATGGCTGGTGATGGTGCCAGTAGCAGATCGACGAACGGTGCGTTCCCCCTGAAGTCGCTCCTACAGGCTAGGGTGGCGGCGGGTTGTCGCGCACGGCGTCGAGGGTGAGCGTGGCCAACTGGCGCAGGCGCGGGCCATCGGCGTCGGTGAGCAAGGTCTTCAGGCGGGCGCTGGCATCGTGCTGGTCCAGGGTGTGGCGCTCGGCCAGCGAGGCGGACAAGGCGCGGCCCATCGCATCGAAAATCAGCGCGTAGGCGAAGGCGTGCAAGACGCCGCCACCCAGCGTGCCCAGGCCGGGAAACGCCTTCAGCGCATTGCCCGCCACGGCCAGCACGATCGAGCTGCCGGTGCGCAGGGTGAGCCGGGCCTGGCGCAGGAAATCCTCGATCTGCACCTCGCTGACCGGCACCTCGTGCAATTGCGCCAGGGCGCGGACGAGGCCGGTGGCGAGCACGCCCTGGATCACCAGGTCGCTGCCGGGCGCCACCGCGGCCAGCGCCCCCACCACGGCGCGGCCGGCGTACTTGCGCACGATGCGTTCGGCTTCCTCGGCGCGGCTTTGGGTTTCCAGCGCGCCGGTGCGCTGGTGCAGGTCCGCCAGCACGGCGTTTTCGCGCTGGCTTTCCAGGCCCTCGGCGCCGCTCGCGGTGAGCCGGGCCAGCGCGCGCAGCAGCGGGTCGATCTCGGGCTGGCGCTGTCGCTCGACAGTTTCCGTGCGGCCGTCGGCCAGCGTGCGCTGGAAGCGTTCGCTGCCGCCGGCGCTGATCGCCAGCACCGCGCTGGCGATGCCGCGCGACAGTTGACGCAGGTGGGCCAGCAACTGCTCGCGCTCGGCCGTGTTCCATTGGTCGGCCTTGTTCAGCACCAGCAGCAGCGGCTTGCCGAAGTCGGCCAGCCAGAGCAGTTCGTCGGCCTGCTGGCGGTTGAGATCGCCGGCGCACAGATAGATCACCGCATGCGCCCGCAGCGCTTCCTCGCGGGCCAGGGCTTCGTGCGCTTCGCCGCCGGCCTCGCGGCTGCCGGGCACGTCGGCCAGCACCAGCGTGCGCCCGTCGGGCAGGCGGCCGTCGTGGTGGCGTATCTCGCGGGTGGTGCCGCCGCGCACGTCGCTGGCGGCGATCGCCTGTGGCGCCAGCGCGCGGATCAGGCTGGATTTGCCGGTGGAGATTTCGCCGAACAACGCCACGTAGACGCGCTGGCTGGCGCGTCGCCGATCCAGCTCGGCCAGCTCGCTGCCCAGCGCGTCGGTGTCGGCGCCGCGGCGGCGCAACTGGTCGATCCGTTGCTCCAGGCTGCCGCGATCGGGCACGGGCATGGGCCGGCGCTTGCGTCGTGGCCGCAGCAGCCACCACAGCACCGACACGCCGGCCGCGGCGAAGATCGCCAGCGCACCGCCCAGCGTCCATTGCAGCGCGGGGGGCAGGGCCAGAAAACGTTGCGCCAACGCCAGCGCGCGCTCGGCGGCGGCGAACAGCAACCAGAGCAGCGCCGCCAGCGCCAAGGCAGTGAGCAAAAGTCGGAAGCGTCGGGGCATGCCGGCATTCTAGGGTACGTGCGCCGCGGCAAGGGGTCGCCGGACCTGCCACCCGATGTCGGCCCCCGCGTCGTGGGCGTCGGCGCTCGCCGCATGCCACCGCTTTTGGCATGATGGCCGCCGGGGAGGGTATCCATGTTGGCAATGTTCCTGCGACGCGCAGCGCATGCGGCCGCCTTGCTGGCGCTTGCCGCGAACGTTGCGCATGCGGACCCGGCCTCCGGATCGCGGAGTCCGGCGGCGGCACCATCGTCTGCCAACCCGTTGCCGACGCCGCAGTTCCGTCGCTACGGCGTGGCCGACGGGCTGCCCAGCGGGCCGGTGTATTCGGTGGCGCAGGATCGCAACGGGCTGATGTGGTTCGGCTCGGCGGCCGGCCTGGTGCGTTACGACGGTGTCAGCTTCAAGACGTTCCGCCATTCGGACGCCGACCCCGCGTCGCTGCCGGCGAACCCCACCTATGCGTTGTTCGTGGATTGCGAAAACCGGATCTGGGCGGGCGGCATTTCCAGCGGGCTGATTTCCTACGATCAGCGCAGCGGCCGTTTTCGCCAGTGGCAGCACGACGAGGCCAAACCGGACAGCCTCTCCAGCAACGAGGTATGGAGCATCTCGGAAACCACTGACGGCACGCTCTGGGTGGCCACCGACGACGGCCTGGACCGGATGCGGCCCGATGGCAACGGCTTCGACCATCTTGCGTTGGACAGCGTGGGGGAGCAGGCGCCGTCGTTCGGCCAGACCCGCGCCTTGTTGGCCGATGCGAACGGCAAGTTGTGGATCGGCGCCAAGCGCGGCCTTTACCTGCGCCGTGGTGACGGCACGGTGAGCCGGGTGCCGATCGATCCGGCGTTCCAGGGCGACGTGGGTACGGTGTGGCACATCGACGGCGGCCACGGCGAGGTGCGGGTGGCCGTCACCGGCGGGCTGCTGATCATCGGCGCCGACGGTGTGGCGCGCCCGGTGGCGAACGCTCAACTGGCCTCGCGCCGCGTTCCCAGCAGCACGCGCGATGCACAGCGGCGGCTGTGGATCGGCACCGTGGACGGCCTGTTGCTCGATGCCGGCGACGGCAAGCTGCAGGCCATTCCCGGTCAGCCGCTGCTGCCGGGCGGACTCCCGGGCAGCAAGATCTGGCAGACCGCGCTGGACCATGAAGGCGGCCTGTGGATCACCTTCGAGCAATCCAGCATCGCCTACCTGCCGCCGGGCTGGAACGGTTTTGCCCGCTTCACCCACGTGCCCGACGATCCGGCCAGCCTGTCCAACATCGCGGCCTCGGCGATCCTGCTGGCGCGCGACGGCCAGCTGTGGGTCGGCGGCGAAAACGGCTGGGTCGACAAACTGGACGCCACGACCGGCAAGGTCCAGCACGTGGTGCGCGGCGTGCGCGGTCAGATCGTGTGGCTGGCGGAGGATTCGCGCGGACGGCTGTGGATCGCCAGCCCGGGCGAGCTGCACCTGTTCGACCACGGCACGCTGATGGCGATCGACCTCAGCCAGGCGAAACTGACCCGTCCGGTGATGCTCTGCGCCGCGCCTGACGACCGCATCTACGTGGCTTCCTGGGGCGAAGGGTTGTTCGTGATCGATCCGCGCAGCCATGCGATATCGCCGGTCCCGCTGGAGGATCCGACCGACGAGGCGCAGTTCGTCGACCAGATCGTCTGCGCCGCCGACGGGCTGTGGTACGCCAGCGCCGACGGGCTGCGACGCTGGGACCCGGCGCAGCAGCGGATGGCGTTGATCGCCGGGGTGCCGCGGCGGGAAATCCTCACGTTTGCACGGGACGCTGACGGCTTATGGCTGGCCATGCGCGGCAGCCTTGGCCATTATCGCTACGTGGGTGGCAAGGCCGAACGCGACGACAGCGTCGACATCAGCGCAACGCCGTTCGCGTCGGTGCTGACCGACCTGCGGATCGATCGAAGCGGGAATTTGTGGATATTTGCCAACCCCGGTCTGTGGCAACTCGGCAAGGGCAGTCGGCAACTGAAATCGTTTGGCCCGGCGCAGGGTTTGACGAACGCCGATTTCAGCAGCGGCGCCGTGGCCATCGCGCCGAACGGAATGGTTTTCGCCGCCAACAGCGGTGGCGTGGTGGCGTTCCAGCCGGGGCGTTTCCCCGCGTCGGTGCCTGCCGGTTCACCGCCGCCGTTGACCCTGGCGAACCTCAGCGTGCAGCGCGATGGCGCGCTGCAGGCGTTGCCACGCGATCGTTCCGTGGTGTCCCTGGGTTGGCGCGATCGCGATCTGCGCGTGGAGATGCGGGTGGCGTCCTACGTCAATCCGGATGCCAACCGCTACCGCTTCAAATTGACCGGGTTCGACACCGGCTGGGTGGACGTGGACCATCGCGGCGAGCGCGATTTTGCCGGCCTGCCGGCGGGCGATTACAAGCTCGAGGTGATGGCTGCCGGCCCGAACGGCATCTGGGGGCATCTGGCCACGCCGCTGCATATCCACGTGCAGGCGCCACCGTGGGCGCGCTGGTGGGCATGGGCGATCTACGTGGCGGTGCTGGCGCTAGGGGGCGGTCTGGCCCTGCGCGGATGGCGCAACCGCATGGCGCAGCGCTACCGCCTGCAGCTCATCGAGCAGCAGCGCGAGCTGGCCGAGCAGGCCAGTGCGGCCAAGACGCAGTTTCTGGCCACGCTCAGTCACGAGATACGCACGCCGATGACCGGCGTGATGGGCATGGCCGAGTTGCTGTTGAGCACGCCGCTCAATGCGCAGCAGCACGACTACGCGCAAGCCATGCAACGTTCCGGCGGCATGCTGCTGAAGCTGCTCAACGACGCGCTGGACCTTGCCCGCATCGAGGCCGGTCGGCTGGAGCTGGAACTGGCGCCGTTCGACCCGCGCCAGCTGGTCACCGACGTGGCGCAGCTGGAGCAGGGGCTGGCGCAGGCGAAAGGCCTGCGCTTCGTGCTGCAGGTCGATGACGACCTGCCCGAGCGGGTGATCGGCGACGCGGTGCGGGTCAAGCAGATCCTGCTCAACCTGGCCAACAACGCGTTGAAGTTCACCCAGCGCGGCAGCGTCACGGTGCGGGCGCAACGCGCGGCCGATGGCCTGCTTTTCAGCGTCAGCGACACCGGCCCCGGCATTCCCGAGGCCAGTCAGGCGCGGCTGTTCGAGCGGTTCGAACAGGAAGCGGGACCGCAGCGGCGCGCCGGCAGCGGACTGGGCCTGGCCATCTGCCGCGAGCTGGCGGACATGATGGGCGGCAGCATCGAGCTGGAATCACGGCTGGCGCACGGCAGCATCTTCCGCGTGCGCCTGCCGCTGCCCGAGCCGCCACCGCTGGCCCCGCCGGCCACCGCCAGCAGCGGCAACGATCCCGCGCGCCGGATCCTGATGGTCGAGGACGACACCATCGTCGCCGCCGTGCTGCGCGGGTTGCTGGAACAGCAGGGCCACGAGGTCTGTCACGTGGCCAACGGGCTGGCGGCGCTGGCCGAACTGCCGCAGGCGGATTTCGACGTGGTGCTGCTGGACCTGGACCTGCCCGGTGTGGACGGTTTCCAGATCGCGCGACTGATCCGGCAACGCGAGCCGGCCGGGCGGCGTCTGCCGATCGTGGCGGTGACCGCGCGCTCGGGCAGCGGGGATGAAGCGATGGCGCGCGCCGCCGGCATGGACGGCTTTTTGCGCAAACCGGTCAGCGGCGAGCAACTGGCCGATGCGCTGGCCCGGTTCGCCACTGTCGACGTCGACACCGATGCCGACGAAGCCGAGCCCAGCCCGGCCTGAGCTACATGTCGAACTTGCGCACCTCGAAGCCGCGCCGCTGGTATTCCTTCCAGCGCGTGCGCGAACCCTCGCGCGCGGACGGATCGGCGGGCACCACCTCCAGCACCCGCTCGTAGTTGCCGGGCGCGCAGGTGTCGCGCAGGTTCAGCACCAGCGGCCGGTCGGCGGTTTCCAGGCCCAGCGGCACGATCAGCACCGCGGTGGTCGCATCGTCCTCGTCGCCGGCCAGCTGGTGCGGGATGAAACTGTCCTCGTCGAACGACCACAGCAATTCGTCGACCGCCTCGGCCTGGGCGAAATCGCGGGTCAGGATCAGCAGCGGCTGCTGCGCCGCAAACGCCTTCTTGGCCAACTCGCACACCAGCAACAGCGGCTGCTCGCGGAAACGGGGTTTGTCGATCAGGTAGAAATCGGCGCGCATTGGGCAGGGAATCGGGAATGGGGAATCGGGAATAGTAAACAACAATCCCGCCGTCACCCCGGCTTTTCCCATTCCCTATTCCCCATTCCCTATTCCCTATCCAGCAGCCACTGCGCTAGCAACGCCACCGGCCGGCCTGTGGCCAGACCCTTGCGACCTTCATCCCAGGCGGTGCCGGCGATGTCCAGATGGGCCCAGCGCTGGCCTTCGGTGAAGCGCGACAGGAAGCAGCCGGCGGTGACGGCACCGGCGCTCTTGCCGCCGATGTTGGCGACGTCGGCGAAGCCGGAGTCGAGCTGGCTCTGGTAGTCGTCCCACAGCGGCAGGCGCCAGGCGCGGTCGAGGGTTTCCTCGCCGGCGGCCAGCAACTCGGCGGCCAGGTCGTCGTGTTTGCTCATCAGGCCGCTGGCGTGTTTGCCCAACGCCACCACGCAGGCGCCGGTGAGCGTGGCCGCGTCGACGATGGCCTGTGGCTTGAATTGCTGCGCCGTCCAGGTCAGCGCGTCGCACAGGATCAGCCGGCCCTCGGCGTCGGTGTTGAGCACTTCGATGGTGAGGCCGGACAGGCTGGTGAGTACGTCGCTGGGGCGGTAGCTGTCGCCGCCGGGCATGTTCTCCACGCTGGGCACCACGCAGACCAGGTTGAGCTTCAGACCCATCTTCACCGCGGCCACGAACGCGCCCAGCACGCCGGCGGCGCCGCCCATGTCGAACTTCATTTCCTCCATGCCGGCGCCGGGCTTCAGGCTGATGCCGCCGGAATCGAAGGTGACACCCTTGCCGACCAGCGCGTAGGGCTTGTCGCCCTCGCTGCCCCCCTTGTATTCCAGCGCAATCAATCGCGGCTTGTTGACCGAGCCGCGGGCCACCGCCAGCAACGACCCGAAGCCCAGTTTCTCCATCTCCACTTCATCGAGCACGGTGCAGCTGACCTGCGCCTGCCCGTTGGCGAAGGCCTGCGCCTGCTCGGCGATATGGACGGGGTTGCAGATGTTCGGCGGCAGGTTGGCCAGGTCGCGCGCGAAACGCACACCTTCGGCGATGGCGCGCGCCTGATCCAGTCCGGCCTGGGCGTCGTCGTTGGCGGCGAAGGTGACCGTGGCCAGCTTGGGCAGCGGGTTCTTGTCGCGCGGCTTGAATGTGGCGGTGTAGCGGTACGCGGCGTAGTCGGCCGCCAGCGCCGCGATGCGCACGCGCCAGGCGCTGTCGCGGCCGGGCACGTCCACTTCGGTGAGATAGGACACCGCGTCGGTCACCGGCGACTTCGCCAGCGCACGCACCGCATCGACACAGGCCTTGCGGAAGCGGGCGCCGTCGAACGATTTCTGCGCGCCCAGGCCCACCACCAGCACGCGTTTCGCGCTGATGCCCGCCGGCGCGAAAATCAGCACACAGCTGCCGGCCTTGCCGCTGATGTCGCCGCTCTCCACCTGGTGCCGGATGGCGCCGGCCGCGGCGGCATCGAGCCGCGCGGCGGCGTCGGTAAGCACTCCTTGTTCGTAGACGCCCACGATCACGCAGGCGCTGTCGACGGTTTCGGGCGCGGTGGCGCCAAGGCTGAACTGCAATGTCATCGGAAGATTCCTGCGTGGGACCGGCGTGGGCCGGACAGGCTAAACTCGCGGTTTGCCGGCCGGTCTGGGCACGGCTGGAGAGCGGATTAGTCTATCGCATGCTGAGCATCCTCGACCGCTATTTCCTGCGTGAACTGGCGCAGACCGTGGCCGCCACCGTGGTGGTATTGCTGGTGATCGTGGCCGGCAGCGCGTTCGCCCGCGTGTTGCAGCAAGTGGCCGGCGGCAGCTTTCCCGCCAGCGTGATGTTCCAGGTGCTGGGGCTGCGCACGCTCGACGGGCTCACCAACATGCTGCCGCTGGCCAGCTTCATCGGCGTGCTGATGGGCCTGGGCCGGATGTACCGCGAAAGCGAAATGCACGTGCTGGCGTCGTCGGGCATGGGCGCGGGCGGCTTGTTGAAACCCGTGCTGTTGCTGAGCGGCGTACTGGTGGTGATCACCGCCGTGGTGTCGCTGTGGCTGGGGCCGTGGGCGGTGCGCACCAGCGACCTGATGGTGGCCGCCGCCAATCGTTCGGTGATCGCGGTGGGGCTGGACGCGGGCCGCTTCACCGATCTGCCGGGCAAGGGCGGCATCATTTTCGTCGAGAGCCTGAACCGCGATGGCAGCCAGTTGGGACGCACGTTCGTGGCCACCCAGCGCGACGGCGAGGGCCAGCCGCACATCAAGCTGATCAGCGCGGCCAGCGGCCGGTTGTACCAGGAAAGCGATGGCGGCAATCGCTTCATCGCCTTCGAGAAGGGTTGGCAATACGACATTCCGCTGGGCACGGACGACTGGCGCAGCATGCACTACGCGCGCAACGACACCGCGCTTTCCGACGTGCAGGGCGATGAGGACGACGATCCCGTACACGCGCTGGACAGCTGGGCGCTGGCCCGCAGCGACGCCCCCGACGCGCGCGCCGAATTCGCCTGGCGCTCCAATGCGCCGGCGTTGACCCTGGTGCTGTTGCTGCTGGCGGTGCCGCTGTCGCGGCAGAACCCGCGCGAGCCACGCTACGGCCGGCTGCTGCTGGCTGTGATCATCTTCTACCTGTACTACCTGCTGCTGGCCATGGGCCGCGCGCAGATCGGCAAGGGCCACTGGCACAACCAGGCGCCGTTGTGGGGGCTGCACCTGCTGGTGGTGCTGTTCGCCGCATGGTTGCTGTGGAAGCAGTACAGCCCGCGCAAAACCGCCACCTTGCGGCCCGCCGCGGGCAACGCATGAGCGCGTTCACGATCAAGCGGGTGGATCGGCTGGTGGGCATGAGCGTGCTCGGCTCGCTGCTGATGGTGTGGCTGGTGCTGACCGGTTTCGACGCCATGACCCAGCTGGTGCGCCAGCTGCACAACGTGGGCAAGAACGGCTACACGCTCGACAACGCCATCGTCTACGTGCTGGTGACCTTTCCCCGCCGCGCCTACGAGATGTTCGGCAACGCCGCCCTGATCGGCGGCCTGCTCGGTCTGGGCGGGCTGGCGTCCACCGGCGAGCTGACGGCGCTGCGGGCGGCAGGCATGTCGCGCCTGCGCATTGCCGCGTCCGCCGCCGGCGTCGTTGCCGTGCTGATCGTGGGTGTGGTGCTGCTGGGCGAAACGGCTGCGCCGTGGGGCGACCAGCAGGCGCAGGCGATGCAGCTGCGGCTGAAAGCCGGCAACCTGGGCATGGCCACCAACAGCGGCCTGTGGGCGCGCGACGGCAACAGCATCGTCAATGCCAAGGCCGCCATGCTGAGCGCACGGGGCACCGTGCAACTGGCGGACGTACGCGTGTTCACCATGGCGGACGACGGCCAGCTCCGCCGCTTCGACTGGGCGCGCACGGCCGAGCACGAAGGCCGCCAGTGGATGCTGCACGACGTGCGCACCAGCGTGCTTGATGCGCAGGGCGTGCACAGCCGCAAGAGCGACAGCCAGCCATGGCAGTCGAACCTCGACCCGCAGGTGCTGGCGCAGAACATGATCCAGCCGCAGTACCTGTCGATGCGGGATCTGCTCAGCAACATGGCCTACAAGGAGCGCAACGGCGAAAGCCCCGGCAGCTACGCGGTGGCGTTCTGGGGCCGCGCCCTGTATCCGCTCAACGTGCTGGTATTGGTGCTGTGCGCGATGCCGTTCGCGTTCGGCACCTTGCGTTCGGGCGGCCTGGGGAAGCGCATGTTCGTGGGCATGCTGCTGGCCATCGGCTGGTATTTCCTGCAGCAGGCGCTGGTCAACTTCGGCACCGTCTACGGCGTGCCCGCGCTGCCGGCCAACCTGCTGCCGGCGATCGTGCTGGCGTTGGGCGCCTGGTTCTATTTCCGCCGCAGCGCCTGATCGCACGGCCCGGCGATAGCTCACAAGCCATTGAAAAACAAGTGAAAAGAAGGCGGTTAGCGCCTTCTCGACGCCGCTTGCATGGCTTTCGTCCATGAATGTAAGCTAAACGAGTCGTGGGGAGCTGACCGGATTCTGGCCGGATACGCGCAGTAGCAGGTGGAGCGACATTTTTGCGTGAAGCCGCTCTCTTGCGGCACGTTCCGCGGGCCGCCAACGGCGGTTTGCGGTGCGGACGTGATGTAGACGCATAGAACGAGGGGACATCGGGGGGACTGGCACGTCGAGAGTGTGGTCGCGGACGCATGGCGCCGCGCCGCGGGTCCATGCGCCCGAATGCCGGAAGCCCCGCCCCCAGCAACAAGTTGCCCTTCCTCTGAGGAGACAAAAAGCATGGCCAAGCAGAGTAGTCAGAAGTTCATCGCCAGAAACAGGGCGCCGCGCGTGCAGATCGAGTACGACGTCGAGGTCTACGGCGCGCAGAAGAAAGTCCAGGTGCCGTTCGTGATGGGCGTGATGTCGGACCTGTCCGGCGTCAACAACAGCGAGCTGCCGTCGATCGAGGAGCGCAAGGCACTGGAGATCGACGTCGACAATTTCGACAACCGCCTGCAGTCGATGAAGCCGCGCGTGTCCTTCGCCGTACCCAACACGCTGACCGGCGAGGGCAACCTCAACGTGGACATCACCTTCGAGAGCATGGACGACTTCTCGCCCGCCGCCGTGGCCCGCAAGGTCGCGCCCGTGGCCAAGCTGCTGGAGGCACGCACCCAGCTGGCCAACCTCGGCACCTACATGGACGGCAAGGCCGGTGCGGAGAAGCTGATCGCCCAGGCCATCAACGACCCCGCATTGCTGCAATCGCTGGTATCGGCGGCCAAGCCCGCCGACACGGACGGAGAGTAAACACATGGCAACCGAAACACAGGCCGAACAGGGCGGCGCCACCGAAACCCTCGAAGCGGGCGACTTCGCCGCGCTGCTGAGCAAGGAATTCAAACCCAAGAGCGAGCGCGCCAAGGAGGAAGTCGAATCCGCCGTGCGCACGCTGGCCGAGCAGGTGCTGAACAAGGCCGACATCGTCTCCGACGACGTCACCCAGACCATCAACGCCTACATCGCCGAGATCGACCGCAAGCTCAGCGAGCAGATCAACCAGATCATGCATCACGCCGATTTCCAGAAGCTGGAAAGCGCCTGGCGCGGCCTGCACCACCTGGTCAACAACACCGAGACGGACCAGCAGCTGAAGATCCGCGTGATGAACATCTCCAAGAAGGAGCTGGGCAAGACGCTGAAACGCTACAAGGGCACCGCGTGGGACCAGAGCCCGATCTTCAAGAAGATGTACGAAGAGGAATACGGCCAGCTCGGCGGCGAGCCGTACGGTTGCCTGGTCGGCGACTACTACTTCGACCACAGCCCGCCCGACGTGGAGCTGCTCAGCGGCATCGCCCAGGTGGCGGCGGCGGCGCATGCGCCGTTCATCGCGGCGGCCAACTCGACGCTGATGGGCATGGACAGCTGGAACGAGCTCTCCAACCCGCGCGACCTGGCCAAGGTGTTCTCGACGCCCGATTACGCCGCCTGGCGTTCGCTGCGCGAATCGGATGATTCCAAGTACCTGGCCCTGGCCATGCCGCGCACGCTGTCGCGCCTGCCGTACGGCGCGGCCACCAACCCGGTCGAGGAGTTCAACTTCGAGGAGGACACCGCCGGTGCCGATTCCTCCAAGTACACCTGGCAGAACGCGGCGTATTCGATGGCGGTCAACATCAACCGCTCGTTCAAGGCCTACGGCTGGTGCTCGCGCATCCGCGGCATCGAGTCCGGCGGCGCGGTGGAGGGCCTGCCGGCGCATACCTTCCCCACCGACGACGGCGGTGTGGACATGAAGTGCCCCACCGAGATCGCGATCACCGATCGCCGCTCGGCCGAACTGGACAAGATGGGCCTGATGCCGCTGGTGCATCGCAAGAACTCCGACATGGCCGCCTTCATCAGCGCGCAGTCGCTGAACAAGCCGGAGGAGTACGACGATCCCGACGCCACCGCCAACGCCGCCCTCGGCGCGCGCCTGCCGTACATGTTCGCCTGCTGCCGCTTCGCGCATTACCTGAAGTGCATCGTGCGCGACAAGATCGGTTCGTTCAGCAGCCGCGAGCAGATGCAGAACTGGCTGACCAACTGGGTCACCAACTACATCGACGGCGACCCGGCCAACTCCAGCGAAGAGACCAAGGCACGCAAGCCGCTGTCGGCGGCCGAGGTGGTGGTGGAGGAAGTGGAAGGCGCGCCGGGGTACTACACCTCGAAGTTCTACCTCAAGCCGCATTACCAGCTCGAGGGCCTGACGGTGTCGCTGCGACTGGTTTCGCGCCTGCCCTCCGCGGCCAAGGCCTGATACCCGGCGTCGAGCCACGGTTCAAATGATGTACCCGCGACAGGAGCATCGATCGCGTCGAGCGCAGGTCTCGGTCGGACGGTAATCCTTTATCAAACAGGAAACAGAGGAGAGGTTTCATGGCATTTGACATGCACATCAAGTTCGGCAAGGGCAAGGTCGAGATCAAGGGCACTTCCACCCATGCCAAGCACAAGGACGAGATCCCGGTGTTGGCGTGGTCGTGGGGTGCGTCCAACTCCGGCAACCTGCACCAGGGCGGTGGCGGTGGCGGCGGCAAGGCCAACGTCCAGGACATTTCGCTCACCAAGTACGTGGACGGCAGCTCCAACGTGCTGTTGAACGCCGTCTGCACCGGCGCCCGCGTCGAGCAGGCCTGGCTGTACGTCACCAACGCCACCGGTGAGCAGACCGACTTCCTCACCATCGAGCTGAGCGAAGGCGTGCTGATCACCTCGTTGAGCACCGGCGGCAGCGGCGGCGAAGACAAGCTGACCGAAAACATCACCCTGCACTTCGGCAAGTTCAAGTTCATGTACCAGCCGCAGAAGGACGACGGCTCCAAGGATGGCGGTACCAAGGACTTCACCTACGACATGCAGAAGGTCGCCGCGGCCTGATGTACCACCCTGCTGGCCCGGCTTCGGGCCAGCAGGGCGTTTGTCCCGACTTCGTTCTCCCTATCCAGTGGTGATTGATCGTGGATGCAGACCCCCAGAACCTGCTGCAAGCCGGCCGGGTAAACGAGGCATTGCAGCAGCTGACGGCGCAGGTGCGCGGCAAGCCTGCCGATGCCAAGTCCCGCGTGTTCCTGTTCCAGTTGCTTGCCTTGCTGGGCCAGTGGGAGCGGGCGCAGAACCAGTTGAACGTCAGCGGCGAGCTCGATCCCGGCAATACGCTGATGGTCAATGCCTACACCCAGGCGCTGCAGGGCGAGCTGATGCGCGCGCAGGTCGTGGAAGGCGAGCGTTCGCCCTCGTTGATTGGCGAACCCGAACAATGGATGGCGCTGCTGCTGCAGGCGTTCAAGCTGGATGCCCAGGGCAGGCACCCGCAGGCGGCACCGCTGCGCGAGCAGGCGTTCGAGCAGGCGCCGGCCGTGGCCGGCCGTATCGATGACACGCCGTTCGAGTGGATCGCCGATGCCGATCCGCGGTTTGGCCCGTGCCTGGAGCTCGTCGTCAACGGCGGCTACGCCTGGGTCCCGTTTGCGCGTTTGCAGACGCTGAAATTCGAATCGCCCACCGATCTGCGCGACAAGGTGTGGGCGCCGGTACAGATCACCTGGACCAACGGCGGCCAGGCCGTGGGCTTCATCCCTTGCCGCTATCCCGATTCGGAGCGCTCCGCCGACAGCGACGTGGTGCTGGCGCGCAAGACGGACTGGCTGAGCCCCGCCGACGACTTCTACGTGGGCTCCGGACAGCGCATGTTCGCCACCGATGCCGGCGAATACCCCTTGCTGGACGTCCGCACCATTTCCTTCGACAGCGTTTGACCAGGGCGTACGCGAGCCATGGCCGAACTGACTACCCAGGAACGATTGCAGCCCTCGCTGCTCGACCGGCTGACCGATGACGAGCCGGGCAAGGCGGACGAGAGCCGCGAAAAAAGGGTGATCTCGGCCACGCGTTTGCGCGACTGCGTGACGCGGGACATCTCCTGGCTGCTCAACTGCGTGCACCTGGACAACGATATCGACCTGGAGCTCTACCCGGAGGTGGCGCGGTCGGTGCTGAATTTCGGCATTCCCGACCTTACCGGCATGGTCCTGGCCGGCATGGACGCCAGTGCGCTGCAGCGCCAGATCAAGGACGCCATCGTGGCCTTCGAACCGCGGCTCACCAGCAGCACGTTGCGGGTGACGGTACAGGCCGATCGCGCGCGGATGGATCACCAGTCCCTGGTGTTCAACATCGAATCGGAAATGTGGGCGCAGCCGATTCCGCTGAATCTCTACCTGAAAACCGAAGTGGACCTGGAAACAGGCAAGTTCAACGTTTCTGAAAGTTTTGGCTGACCCCGATGGACCCGCGCCTGCTGCGTTACTACAACCGGGAATTGCAGCACGTCCGCGAGATGGGCGGCGAGTTCGCGCGCGAGTATCCGAAGATCGCCGGCCGCCTGGGCATGGAAGGCTTCGAGTGCGCCGACCCGTACGTGGAGCGGCTGCTGGAAGGCTTCGCGTTCCTGGCCGCGCGCGTGCAGTTGAAGCTCGATGCGCAGCAGCCGGTGTTCACCCAGCACCTGATGGAGATGATCTATCCGCACTACCTGGCGCCGGTGCCTTCGATGGCCGTGGTGCAGTTGCAGGCGGACCTGAAGGACAGCGCGCTGGCGACCGGGCATACCGTGCCCCGCGATACGGCCATGCGCAGCCTGATCGGGCGCGACGACCGCACCGCCTGCGAATACCGCACGGCGCACGACGTCACCCTGTGGCCGCTGCAGATCACCGAAGCGAAGTATTTCGAAACGCCCGCCGCCATTGCCGCCGCGGGCGTACCGATGCCGTCGAACGCGACGGTGCGCTCGGGCCTGCGCCTGAAGTTCCAGGTGACCGCCGGCGCGCAGGCCAACATGCTGACGCTGGACGAGCTGCCGCTGTTCATCGCCGGCGCCGACGAACTGCCCAAGCGGCTGTACGAACAACTGCTGGCCAATGCGGTGGGCGTGGTGGTGCGCACGCAAGGCGCCAGCGGCCCGATCGATGAGCATCTCGATGGCGCCAGCATCCACAGCAAGGGTTTCGACGACAGCGAGGCACTGATTCCGTACAGCGGCCGCTCCTTCAGCGGCTATCGCCTGCTGCAGGAATATTTCGCCTGTCCGGAACGCTTCCTGTTTGCCGTGTTCACCGGCCTGCGCAAGGTGCTGGCGCGCTCCAACAGCAGCGAATTCGAGATCGTGGTGCTGTTCGACCGCAGCGTGAACCGGCTGCACAACGCCGTGGATGCGGGCAACTTCCGCCTGTTCTGCACGCCGGCGATCAATCTGTTTCCGCGCCGCGCCGATCGCATCCATCTGCAGCAGGGCAAGACCGAATACCACGTGCTGGCCGACCGCACCCGGCCGATGGATTTCGAGGTCCACAGCGTCAGCAACGTCGAGGGTTTCGGCGACCGGCAGGAGCCCGAGCAGCGCTTCCAGCCGTTCTACGGCGGTGACGAGCGCACCTGGCACAGCGGCAACGCGGCGTTCTACACCGTGCGCCGCGAGCCGCGGTTGCTGTCGTCGCGGCAGAAGCTGCATGGCGCACGTTCCAGCTATGTCGGCAACGAGATGTTCATCTCCCTGGTCGACGCGGCCGATGCGCCGTACTCCACCCAGTTGCGGCAGATCGGCATGCAGTTGCTGTGCACCAACCGCGACCTGCCGCTGCAGATGCCGGTGGGCAAATCGCATACCGATTTCACCCTGGACGTGGGCGCGCCGGTGCAGTCGATCCGCTGTGTGGCCGGCCCGACCAAGCCGCGGGCGTCGGTGGCGGTGGGCGAAACCGCCTGGCGATTGCTGAGCCACCTGCAGCTGAACTACGTCTCGCTGCTGGGCGACGGCAACGAGGATGGCGCCGCCGCGCTGCGCGAGATGCTGACGCTCTACTGCGACGAGTTCGATTCCGGCGCCCGGCGCCAGGTCGAGGGCATCAAGGCGGTCCGTTCGCAGCCGATCGTGCGGCGCATTCCGGTGCCCGGACCGATCACGTTCGGGCGCGGCCTGGAGATCACGCTCACCTGCGACGACGGCGCCTTCGAGGGCACCGGCGCCTTCCTGCTTGGCTCGGTCATGCAGCACTTTTTCGCGCGCTACGTTTCGGTCAATTCGTTTACCGAAACCGTACTGCGCACCCTGGAACGCAACGAGGTGGCCCGATGGCCGGTGCGGCTCGGCAAACGACAGACGCTGTAGCGCTGCAGAACGCGCTGCGCGACCGGCCGGAGGACTTCGAATTTTTCGAAGCCATCCGCCGGCTCGAGTGCGCCTATCCGGAGCAGCCGCGCGTGGGCGAATCCACCAAGCCCGCCGAGGACATGGTGCGCCTGTGCCACACGCCGTCGCTGTCGTTCGCGCCGCGCGCCATCGACCGTTTCGAGCCCGGCGGGGAAGGCGCGCCCGCGCGCATGCACGGACTGTTCTTCGGCCTGTTCGGCCCCAACGCGCCATTGCCGCTGCACCTGACCGAATACGCGCTGGATCGCCAGCACAACGCGAAGGATTCCACCTTCATCGCGTTCGCCGACATTTTCCATCACCGCATGACCAGCCTGTTCTATCGGGCGTGGGCCGATGCGCAACCGACGGTGCAGTTCGATCGCCCGCAGGAGGATCGATTCGGCACCTACATGGGTGCGCTGGTGGGCCTGGCCACGCCCGGCCTGGGCGACCGCGACGCGATGCCGGACCAGTACAAGCGCTTTTTTGCGGGACGGTTGCTGGTGCAGGCGCGCAACGCCGAGGGTTTGCGCGCACTGCTGCAGGATTTCTTCCGCATCCCGGTGCGCATCGTGGAATTCGTGGCCGAGTGGATGCGTCTGCCGCCGACGGCGCACCTGCGGCTGGGTCGCTCCGGCGAGGTGGCCGGGCTGGGCCTTACCGCGGTGATGGGCGAATACGTGTGGGGCGCGCAGCAGCGCTTCCGGCTGCGGCTGGGCCCGCTCGATCGCGTGCAGTTCAACAACTTCCTGCCCGGCGGCGAAGCGCTGCGGCAACTGGTGGCGGCGGTGAAAACCTACATCGGGGAAGAGAAAGCGTGGGACGTGCAGCTGGTGCTGAACCGGGACGAGGTGCCGGTGACGCGCCTGGGGCAGGCCGGCCGATTGGGCCTGACCACCTGGATGGGCCGGCGCCAGCACGACGGCGATGCCGACCAGGTGGTGCTCAGGCCGGCGGGATGACACGGCGCGGGGCGCCACTCGATCAAGGCGGTAGCCGCGGCGCGTCCATCGACGACGGCGGACACCGATGACCAATCAACCGAAGGGATAAAAGTCATGGCGGAAATCACTCGCAGCGCGCTGTTCGGCAAGCTCAACAAGCTGGCGTACCGGGGCATCGAAAGTGCCACCGTGTTCTGCAAGCTGCGCGGCAATCCCTATGTCGAGCTGGTGCACTGGATCCACCAGATCCTGCAGCTGCAGGATTCGGACCTGCACCGCATCATCAAGCAGTTCAACCTCAACCCGTCCAACCTGGCGCGTGACGTCACCGATGCGCTGGACCGGTTGCCGCGCGGCTCCTCTTCAATCTCCGATCTCTCCAGCAACGTGGAGGAGGCGGTGGAGCGCGGCTGGGTGTTCGCCACGCTGATGTTCGGCGAGGCGCAGGTACGTACCGGCTACCTGATCGTGGGCGTGGTGCGCACGCGCCACCTGCGCAACGCGCTGGTGGCCATCTCGGCGGAGTTCGACAAGATCAAGCCCGAGGCACTGGTGGAGAAATTCGCCGAGGTGGTTGCCGGCTCGCCCGAGGACGGCCAGAGCGCAAGCGACGGCTTCCATCTCGGCGGCGCCGGCGCGCCGGGCGAAGCCAGCGGCGCCATGGGCCCGGCACAGATGGGCAAGCAGGAGGCGCTCAAGCAATTCACCGTCGACCTCACCGAGCAGGCTCGCAGCGGCAAGATTGACCCGATCGTTGGCCGCGACGAGGAGATCCGCCAGGTGGTCGACATCCTGATGCGCCGCCGCCAGAACAATCCGATGCTGGTCGGTGAAGCCGGTGTCGGCAAGACCGCCGTGGTCGAAGGCTTCGCGCTGCGCATCGCCAACGGCGACGTGCCGCCGCCGCTGAAAGACGTGGAGCTGCGCACGCTGGACGTGGGCCTGCTGCAGGCCGGCGCCAGCATGAAGGGCGAGTTCGAGAACCGCCTGCGCCAGGTGATCGAGGAAGTGCAGGCCAGCCCCAGGCCGATCATCCTGTTCATCGACGAGGCACACACCCTGGTGGGTGCCGGCGGCGCGGCCGGCACCGGCGACGCCGCCAACCTGCTCAAGCCCGCGCTGGCGCGCGGCAACCTGCGCACCGTGGGCGCCACCACCTGGGCCGAGTACAAGAAACACATCGAGAAGGACCCCGCGCTCACCCGCCGCTTCCAGACCGTGCAGGTCGACGAGCCCAGCGAGGAGAAGGCCATCCTGATGATGCGCGGCGTCGCCAGCGTGATGGAGAAGCACCATCGCGTGCAGATCCTGGACGAGGCACTGGAGGCGGCGGTCAAGCTGTCGCACCGCTACATTCCCGCGCGCCAGTTGCCGGACAAGTCGGTGAGCCTGCTGGACACCGCCTGCGCCCGCGTCGCCATCAGCCAGCACGCCGTGCCTGCCGAAGTGGATGACACCCGCAAGCGCATCCAGGCGCTGGAAGTGGAGCTGGGCATCATCGCCCGCGAGAAGACCGTGGGCGTGGACGTGGCCGAGCGCGAAGCGGCCGCCAGCGAGAAGCTGGCCGACGCGAAGACACGGCTGGAAACGCTGGAGGTCAACTGGCAGGTGGAGAAAGGCCTGGTCGAGAAGATCCTTGGCCTCCGCGCCCGCCTGCGCGGCGACGGTGCACCGGTCGAGGGCACCGGCAGCGCGCTGGAGCAGGCGGCCGACGCCGAAGCCGGCGAGGTGGCCGTGGCCAGTGCCGCGCTCACCGAGGCCGAGCGCGTCGCCGCGCTGGACGAGCTGAAAAGCCTGCAGGCCCAGCTCGCCGAATCCCAGGGCGAGAACCCGCTGATCCTGCCCACCGTCGACTACGTGGCGGTCGGTTCGGTCGTTTCCGACTGGACGGGCATCCCCGTGGGCCGGATGGTCAAGAGCGAGCTGGAAACCGTGATGAGCCTGGCCTCCATCATGGGCAAGCGCGTGATTGGCCAGGACCACGCGATGGAGATGATCGCGCGCCGCATCCAGACCTCGCGTGCCGGTCTGGACAACCCCAGCAAGCCGATCGGCGTGTTCATGCTCGCCGGCACCTCCGGCGTGGGCAAGACCGAAACCGCGCTGGCGCTGGCCGAGGCGCTGTACGGCGGCGAGCAGAACCTCATCACCATCAACATGAGCGAATTCCAGGAGGCGCACACCGTCTCCACGCTCAAGGGCGCGCCGCCCGGCTACGTGGGCTACGGCGAAGGCGGCGTGCTCACCGAAGCCGTGCGCCGCAAGCCGTATTCCGTGGTGCTGCTGGACGAGGTCGAGAAGGCCCACCCCGACGTGCACGAGATCTTCTTCCAGGTGTTCGACAAGGGCGTGATGGAAGACGGCGAAGGCCGCCAAATCGACTTCAAGAACACCCTGATCCTGCTCACCACCAACGCCGGCACCGACCTCATCGCCAGCATGTGCAAGGACCCGGAGCTGATGCCCGAACCCGAAGGCATGGCCAAGGCGCTGCGCGAGCCACTGCTGAAAATCTTCCCGCCTGCGCTGCTGGGCCGCCTGGTGACGATTCCGTATTACCCACTCAGCCCCGAGATGCTGGGCAAAATCGTGGAGTTGCAGATCAACCGCATCAAGAAACGCGTCGAAGCTCGCTACAAGATTCCGTTCGATTGCAGCGAGGACGTGGTCAAGCTGGTGGTCGAACGCTGCACCGAGACGGAATCGGGCGGTCGCATGATCGACGCCATTCTCACCAATTCCATGCTGCCGGATATCTCGCGGGCATTTTTGACCCGGATGATAGCGGGCGAGGGGATTGCGAAGGTGGATGTGACTGTTGAAGACGGCGAATTTTCGTACCGGTTTGCCTGAAGCAAGGCGAACCCGATTGTGAATTTCAGTTTCCCTATCTAGGAGTCGAGCTTATGGCGGGGTTTGGAGCTTTTGCCAACAAGCGCTTGTGTGACGTGGTATTCCCGGGTACGCATGACGCGGGTATTTACGGCAACGATCTTGGCGGCGTGATCAAGACACAGAATCTGAGCATTGGCGAGCAGGCGAAGGCGGGCGTGCGCTATTTCGACCTGCGCATCATCAACGTCAAGACTGGGAACAAGCTGGAGCAAAAGGCTTACCACGCCCCTGGCTTCAGCCGGAAGGAGGACAAGAAGCTCGGTTCGTATCAGACGCCGGCTACAGGCGGTGGCGTGGGTAGCGACCGCCTGACGCAGATGCTCGACCAGGCTCGCGAATTCGTGATGAAAAACCCGGAGGAGTTTCTCATCCTGCGCTTCTCCAAGTGCGGTGACATGGTAGAGGTGGCCAACCAGTGCATTTTGAAACTGGGTGACCAGCGGTTCGCGAGCAACGTCAACCTCAACGTGGCCACGATCGCCTCGCTGCAGGGCAAGGTCATCGTGGTTTTCGACAGCGGTGATTTCAACAAATTTCCCGCACTGCTCAAGAGCACGCCCGGAATCCTTCCGGTCAAGGCCATGTTCAACAAGTCCGGCGATGGGCACGCCGAATACAGTCCGCATATGTGGGGCTTGCAGTATTTCGGCAGCTACTCCAACACCGGCGACAAGAAGAAGAACATCAAGAAGCAGCTGAACATCCTTTCGCAGGGGCCGATCAGCAGCCCGGAACTGCTGGGCATGATGTACTGGACGCTCACCAGCAACTGGAAAGAGGGCCTGCACAAGCTCTTCTACAGCATCGAGAACCGCGACAAGGGTATGTGGACGTCGTCGCAGAAGGCACTGACCGATGCGTGGAAAGCCGGCGTAAAGCAGCACATCATCGCCAGGGCCGGCGTGTTGCATCAGCAGTGGCGTGCCAACGGATTCCCGCCGCAGGCTGTCGATCGGGTGTCCAAGTCATTCATGCCCAACATCGTCATGATCGATTTCGCCGATCCCAATCGTTGCGCCACGATCTGGAACCTCAATCTTGCGACCGAGGACATGATTGGAAAATTGCGCGATGACCTGCTGGTGACAGGGTGACCGGCGAGAACGCCATGCGTACGCACCGGCTTGCCTCCAGGTCGCACCAGGTTCCGCTGGCAACAGGATCGGGATCAGCTGTTTCGTCCACGGCCGTCGATGGCTGCTGGCGACAACGGTCGCAGGGAGGCCAGGGGCGCTTTTGAGCGTTGTTGTGCGATTGGGCAATCGGGCGAGGTCCGCTTCTCCCGATTGCCCAATTCTTCAAATGAATTTTCCGGGAGTCGACCATGCAACCTGCCGCCCGCCTTACCGACATGCACACCTGTCCGATGACCACCGGGCCGGTGCCGCACGTGGGCGGGCCGATTTCCGCGCCCGGTGTGCCGAAAGTGCTGATCGGCGGCCTGCCTGCCGCCTGCATGGGCGACATGGCGGTTTGCGTCGGGCCGCCGGATTCGATCATCAAGGGCTCCACGAAAGTGCTCATCGGCGGCAAACCGGCCGCGCGCATGGGCGACAGCACGGCGCACGGCGGCGTGATCGTATTGGGTTGCATGAAGGTGTTGATAGGTTGATGGCAAGGGGAAGAGGCGTGGCATCGAAGAACGCGAACGTGAGCTGGCGCGCGCCGGCACCGGCGCAGCCGGCGTATGCGGCGGTGCTGGAGCGCGCGATGAAGGCACATCAGGCCCACGACCTGGACACGGCCGAGCGGCTGTACGGCGAGGTGCTGGAGCTGCGCGCGGCGCAGCCCGATGCGCTGCATTACCTGGGCGTGCTGATGCACCAGCGCGACCGCAGCGACGAAGCCGTGGCGCTGATCCAGACCGCGCTGAAGATCACCCCGAAACACCCCGACGCGCACAACAACCTGGGCAACATCCACAAGGAGTGCGGTCGCCTGGCCGAAGCCGAGGCGTGCTACCGGCGCGCGCTGGAGTGCGGTCCCACGCATTACAACGCGCTCAGCAACCTAGCCTTCGTGCTGGAAGTGCAGGAGCGGCCCGACGAGGCATTCGAGGCCTATGCCCGACTGTTGCGCGAGGCGCCGACGTTCGCCCACGGGCAATACATGATGGGCCTGTTCCTGCGCAATTTCGCCCAGAACGTGGAACACGTCGAACAGTCGATCGAATGTTTTCGCGAGGCCTACCGGCTGGATCCGCGCAACGTGCGTGCGCTGGAAGGGCTGGGGGTTTCGCTGTACACGCTGGGCCGCCACGACGAGGCCCGGGATGTCTACCGCAGCTGGCTCGGGCGCGAGCCGGACAACCCGATACCGCGCCACATGCTGGCGGCCACCGGCGGCGCGGAAATTCCGCCGCGCGCGGACGAGGCCTACGTGCGCAACGTGTTCGACGGCTTCGCCGACAGCTTCGACGAGCAGTTGCTGAAGAACCTCGACTACCGCGCTCCGGAGGTGCTGACCGACGCGCTGGGCAGCGTGCTGCCCGCGGCCGACGGCAGCCTCGACGTGCTCGACGCCGGTTGTGGCACGGGCCTGTGCGCGCCCTTGTTGCGCCCGCGCGCCCGCACGCTGGTGGGCGTGGACCTTTCCGGCGGCATGATCGAAAAGGCGCGCGCCCGCGGTGGCTACGACGAGTTGGTGGTGGCGGAACTCACCGCGTATCTGCAGACACATCCCGCGGCCTACGACGTGGTGATCTCGGCCGACACGCTGATCTATTTCGGCGACCTGGCGCCCGTGCTGAAAGCGGCGCACGGTGCCTTGCGGCCGGGTGGCTGGCTGGCCTTCACGCTGGAGGTGCTGGAGGGCGAGGGCGACCGCTACGAGTTGTCCTCCAGCGGGCGCTACCAGCACACCCGCGACCACACGCAGGCGATCGTCGAGGCCGCGGGTTTCGACCGCATCACGATCGGCATGGACATGTTGCGCAAGGAGCACGGCAAGATCGTGTCGGGCTGGGTGGTGCTGGCACGGCGCGGAGGGAACGACATGCGCTGATGCGGATTCCCGTATCGGCGCCGGCGCCGACCACCACGCGCACGCAGTTCAGTGCGCACAGATTCCCCGGAGACGCGACACATGGCACACGCGATGACCCTATCCACCGACCTTGGCGACAAGCTGCTGTTTGTGCGCCTGGTCGCCAGCGAGCAGCTCGGGCGGCTGTTCGACTATCGCGTGGACATGCTCTGCCAGGATGAGCACGTGGACCTGCGCAAGCTGCTGGGTACGCCGATGACGGCGACGCTGAAGACCGAGGACGGCTATACGCGTCACTTCAACGGCATCGTGCGCGACGCGGCGCAGACGGGATTCCAGACCATCGAAAACGTGCGCTATGCCACCTACAGCGCCACGCTGGTACCCAAGCCCTGGTTGCTGACGCGCAAGGTGGATTGCCGCATCTACACCAAGATGAGCGTGCCCGAGATCATCAGCACGGTGCTGGGCGAGATCGGTTATGCGGACGTCAAGAAGAGCCTCAGCGGCAACTACCCCAAGCGCGATTATTGCGTGCAGTACCGCGAGGACTACTTCAGCTTCCTCAGCCGGCTGATGGAGCAGGAGGGCATCTACTACTACTTCACCCATGCCTCCGGCACGCACACCATGGTGCTGGCCGATGCGCTGGGTGCGCACGCACGCACGCGCGGGATCGAGAAGATTCCGTATTT
>JBIQMK010000003.1:0-48526 GCA_044463365.1 Rhodanobacter sp.
GGCTGGCGTCGATGCCGAATATCGTGCTGGCCAAGCTGAAAGGGCAGGCCACCGTCCGCGAGATCGCGCTGTACTGGCGCGACGCGTCGCCCTGGCAGGACAACCTGCAGGTCTTCGCCAAGCTGTTGCGCCGGCTGGCGCGGGCGCGACCGGGGCTGAAGCTGCTGGGTTAAGTGCGTCGCGGGTTCCCGGCACTGCTTTTGTAGGAGCGGCTTCAGCCGCGATGCTTCTGCTCTGAAGTTACAAACAAGCGCGTCGCGGCTGAAGCCGCTCCTACAGGGCGGCGTGCTGCCGCTCAGCCGTTGTCCAGCATCGCGCCGGTCAGCAACCCGCGCGCCAGCATGCTGCACTGGCGCCGGTACAGCAGCAGTTGCCACTGGCGGCCGCCTACCTGACGCCACAACACGGCCGAACGCACCGCAGCCAGCAGGTTGGCGCGGATCTTTTCAACCACCGCCGGTTGCTGCAATTGCTGCGGGTTGCCGTTGACCATCACGCGCGGGGTCAGCAAGGACAAGGTGGACACGTAAAGCTCGGCCAGTCGCCCCGTCACCTGCGCCGACGCCTGCCCGAAATGCTCCACCTGGCGCTGCGCCGCCACGATGCCCTGCTGCAACTGGGCAAGCAGTTCCGGGCGGGCGGACAGGCTGCGTTCCAGCCGCATCACGGTGACCACCATACGGGTCAGCGCCATGTCGCGATCGCTCTCGTCCAGTTGCGAGACCAGTTTGCGCAGGCCCGGCCGCATGTTGGCGACCGAGCCGTACACGCCCACCACCGAGGGTGCGTCGATCCGGAAAATGCTGGCCACGCCCGCTTCCATCGCGGCGTCGTCGCAGCGTCCTTCATTGGCCAACTTCTGCGCCAGCGAGCAGGCCTGGAAGATGCCGGCCAGCGCCAGCACGCGCTCTTCATTCATCGAAAAAGTTTCAAACACCAGGAAAGGGCTCGCTGATCAGGAGGAGTGGGGTGGCAATCCACCGTAGGCGGCGTCGGTAGCGGCGATCACGGCGCCGCCGAGGCAGGCCTCGCCATCATAGAGAACCACGGACTGGCCGGGAGTGACGGCGCGCTGGGGCTCGTCGAAGCGCAGCTCCAGCCGGTCGGCCTGCACGATGACTTCACAGGCCTGGTCGAGCTGGCGATAGCGGGTGCGGGCGGTACAGCGGAACCGCGGCGCCGGTGCCTCGCCGGCAACCCAGTTCGGCGCTTCGGTCTGCAGCCGCCGCGAGTGCAACCAATGGTTCTCGCCGCCCTGCGCCACGTACAGCACATTGCTGGCGACATCCTTGCCCACCACGAACCAAGCTTCGCCGCTGGCGCCATGGCGGCCGCCGATGCCCAGGCCGTTGCGCTGGCCCAGCGTGTAATACATCACGCCCTGATGCTCGCCGATCAGCTCGCCCTCGGGCGTGCGCATTTCACCAGGCCGGGCGGGGATGTACTGCGCCAGGAAGCGGCGGAAATCGCGTTCGCCGATGAAGCAGATGCCGGTGGAATCCTTCTTGGCGTGGGTGGGCAGCGCGGCCTCCCGGGCCAGTTCGCGAACGCGCGGTTTCTCGATGCCGCCCAGCGGAAACAGCGTGGCGGACAGCTGTTGCTGGCCCAGCGCGTGCAGGAAATAGCTCTGGTCCTTGGCCGCATCCACCGCGCGCAGCAGCCGGTAGCGGCCGTCGCGCCGATCCACGCGGGCGTAGTGGCCCGTGGCGATCTTCTCCGCGCCCAGCGCCTGCGCCTCGTGCAGAAACGTCTTGAACTTGATCTCCCGGTTGCACAGCACGTCGGGATTGGGCGTGCGACCGGCGCGGTATTCGTCGAGAAAGTGCGCGAACACGCCATCCCAGTATTCCGCCGCGAAATTGCGCGCGTGGAACGGAATGCCCAGCCGCCCGCACACCGCCACGGCGTCCTTGCGGTCGGCGTCGGTGGTGCACGGTCCGCTGCGCTCGTCCTCTTCCCAGTTCTGCATGAACAGGCCTTCGACCTCGTGCCCGGCCTGTTGCAGCAGCAACGCGGCCACCGAGGAGTCGACGCCGCCGGAGATGCCCAGCATCACTTTCATGCGGGCGTGTCCGGCGGGTTGCCAGGCAGGTAATCCAGCACCTGCAGCGGCAGACGCTGGCCCGCCAGCCAGGCATCGATGCTGAGCAGCACCAGCGGACTGCGCAGGCGATCGCCCAGGGCGGCGATCTCGGCGCGGGTAAGCCACAGCGCGCGGTGGATGCCGCTGTCCAGCGGCCGGCCGGGGTCGTGGCCCAGCGCACGCGCCGCGAAGCTGAAGCGGACCACACCTTCTCCGTGTTCGGTACTGCGCCATTGCTGCACGCCGATGAGGTGCTGCAGTTCGACCGTCCAGCCGGTTTCCTCCAGCGTCTCACGCACCGCGGCGGCGGTGAGGCTTTCGCCATCCTCCAGGTGCCCGGCTGGCTGGTTGTAGGCCAGGCGACCACAGGACTCCTCCTCGACCATCAGGTAACGGTCGCCATCGGCGACGACGCAGGCCACCGTGACGTGGGGACACCAGACATTTCGTGGAGCAGGAGAGTCGGACATGGGCAGGCACTGGAAAAGCGCCCATTGTGCCATTACCTCATGCAGTTCTCGCCGGGGGCGCAAGCGGCCGCGGCGTATACTCGACATCGAAATCATCACTCAAGAACTCATGGCCCACGAATCCGAACACGAACATGATCACGGCCGGGGACTGGCGGTGGAGTCGGCCAAGCCGGAGGTGGCGCGACCACCCCTGTTTCGGGTATTGCTGCTCAACGACGACTTCACCCCGATGGATTTCGTGGTCGAGGTTCTGCGCAGCTTTTTCAATCTTGACCAGGAGCAGGCGGTACAGGTGATGTTGCATGTGCATACTCGCGGAAGAGGCGTTTGCGGCGTCTTTACCCGTGAGGTAGCCGAGACCAAGGTGACGCAGGTAAACGAATATTCACGCGCTCATCAGCACCCGTTGTTGTGCACTATGGAAAAGGCTTGAGCACCCCCATTTGGTGGGCATGGCGACAACACGTCGCTTTCAACCTCAGCGGAGTCGATCCGAATGTTCAGCAAGGATCTCGAAGTCACCATCGGCCATTGCTACAAGCAGGCCCGGGAGCAACGCCACGAGTTCATGACCGTGGAGCATCTGTTGCTGGCGCTCACCACCAACCAGTCGGCGCTGGGCGCACTGCGCGCCTGCGGCGTCGACCTGCCACGCCTCAGCAGCGAGCTGGAGCGGATCATCGCCGAAACCGTGCCCGTGCTGCCCCACGGCGACGAGCGCGACACGCAGCCGACGCTGGGTTTCCAGCGGGTATTGCAGCGCGCGGTCTATCACGTGCAGTCGTCCGGTCGCAAGGAGGTCACCGGCGCCAACGTGCTGGTGGCGATCTTTGGCGAGAAGGATTCGCATGCGGTGTATTTCATGCACCAGCAGGAGATCACCCGGCTCGACGTGGTCAATTACATCTCGCACGGCATTGCCAAGATCGGTGAGGAGCCGGCCGCCGGCGCTGCGGGCGGGCAGGAGCGCGAGGGCGAGGAAGGCGAGGCCAAAGGCAACCCGTTGCACGAGTTCGCCAGCAACCTCAACGAACTGGCGCTGGAAGGCAAGATCGACCCGCTGATCGGCCGCACCGACGAGATCGAGCGCACCATCCAGGTACTCTGTCGCCGCCGCAAGAACAACCCGCTGTACGTGGGTGAGGCCGGCGTGGGCAAGACCGCGCTGGCCGAAGGTCTGGCAAAGCGCATCGTGGACGGCGAGGTGCCGCAGGTGCTGGAGGAAGCCACCATCTGGTCGCTCGACTTGGGCGCGCTGGTGGCCGGCACCAAGTACCGCGGCGATTTCGAGAAGCGCCTCAAGGGCGTGATCACCCAGCTGAAGAAGCAGCCCGGCGCGATCCTGTTCATCGACGAGATCCACACCATCATCGGCGCCGGCTCCGCCTCCGGCGGCACCATGGATGCCTCCAACCTGATCAAGCCGATGCTGGCGTCGGGCGAGCTGCGCTGCATCGGCTCGACCACGTTCCAGGAATACCGCGGCGTGTTCGAGAAGGACCGCGCGCTGGCCCGCCGTTTCCAGAAGATCGACGTGGTCGAGCCCACCGTGGCCGACAGCATCGAGATCCTGAAAGGTCTGCGCTCGCGCTTCGAGGAGCATCACCACGTCGCCTACACCAACGAGGCGTTGAAGGCGGCGGTGGATCTTTCGGTCAAGCACATTCCCGACCGGTTGCTGCCGGACAAGGCGATCGATGTGATCGACGAGGCGGGCGCGCGCCAGCGCCTGCTACCCGACGACGAGCGCACTGGCACCATCGACGTGGGGGAAGTGGAATACATCGTCGCCAAGATGGCGCGGATTCCGGCCAAGCAGGTTTCCGCGTCCGACCGCGATGTGCTGCGCAACCTCGAGCGCAATCTCAAAATGGTGGTGTTCGGACAGGACCCGGCGATCGAGGCCTTGTCCGCTTCCATCAAGATGGCCCGTTCGGGTCTGGCCGATCCGTCCAAGCCGATCGGCTGCTTCCTGCTGGCTGGCCCTACCGGTGTGGGCAAGACCGAGGTCACCAAGCAGTTGGCGATGCAGTTGGGTATCGAGATGATCCGCTTCGACATGTCCGAGTACATGGAGGCGCACTCCGTGTCGCGGCTGGTCGGTGCGCCTCCGGGCTATGTCGGTTTCGACCAGGGCGGGTTGCTGACCGAGGCGGTGGTGAAGCATCCGCATGCGGTGCTGCTGCTGGACGAGATCGAGAAGGCCCACCCGGACGTTTTCAACATCCTGCTGCAGGTGATGGACCGCGGCGTGCTCACCGACACCAACGGTCGCGAGGCCAACTTCAAGAACGTGGTGGTGGTGATGACCACCAACGCGGGCGCGGCGCTGGCTTCGCGGCGCAGTATCGGTTTCGTGGAGCAGAAGCACGAGTCCGATGCGATGGAAGTGATCCGCCGCATCTTCACCCCGGAGTTCCGCAACCGGCTCGACGCGATCATCCAGTTCAGCGCGCTGGATTTCGAGCACATCCTGCGCGTGGTGGACAAGTTCCTGATCGAACTGGAGAGCCAGCTGGCCGAGAAGCAGGTGGTGCTGGACGTGGACGCGGATGCCCGCCATTGGCTGGCGGAGCACGGCTTCGACGCGCAGATGGGCGCGCGCCCGATGGCACGCGTGATCCAGGAGAAGGTGAAGCGTGCGCTGGCCGACGAGCTGCTGTTCGGCAAGCTGGCCGATGGCGGCAAGGTCAGGCTCAGCGTGCGGGATGGCGAGCTGCAGGTCGATTGCGTGGCAAGCGAGAAGCTGCCCGTGGTGGTGTAACGTCGAAGCCCCGGTACGGGCGAAACAAAAGGCGGCGCATTGCGCCGCCTTTTTGCTGAGGCATCCGATTGCCCGATGCGGCGCGGTTACTTCATGCGGTAGGTGATCCGCCCCTTGCTCAGGTCGTACGGGGTCATTTCGATCTTGACCTTGTCGCCCGTGAGGATGCGGATGTAATGCTTGCGCATGCGGCCGGAAATATGGGCGATGACAACATGCCCATTCTCCAGTTGTACGCGAAACATGGTGTTGGGCAAGGTCTCCTGGACCGTACCCTCCATTTCGATGACGTCGTCTTTTGCCATGTGGTCCGGGTGTTGGTGCACAGCCATTGTGGCTGCGTAAGCCGACGAGTATGCCACGGATGTGGCCCTGGTCAAAGAATCGTCAGCCGCGACCCATCCGGGCTCAGGCGAAGTGTTCGTCGAGCTTGCGCCGGATTTCCTGCTCGATCATGCCCTTCATCGGCGACAGCATCAGGCCCAGTTCGGCGTTGACCAGGATCTCGGTGGCACCGATGGCGATATCGCCCTTGACCCCCGGCCGCGTGAAACGCAGCGAATCACCGTGCCACTCGCACGCCATGCCGAATTTTTCGCGCATGCGCGCGGCGATCTGGTCGATCACCGAACGGGCCTCGGCCGGCGTCATCCGGTGGGGTTGCTGTAGCGTGATTCTGGGCATGCCGCGCTCCGCTGTGAGCCGCATAGCTTAAGGCAGCGATGCCTCCAGATGCACGGCGGTTCGGGCGCTTGCGCATGCTAGAGTTCCGCCTCTCCTGCCTGGTACAGCGATGCGCATCGAGTTTCCCCGTTCGGCCCGCGAGGATTTCCATTGGACGCAGCCGCAGCTGCGCATTGGCAGTGCGCCGGACAACGACCTGGTGCTGGCGGCGGGCCATGCCGCGGAGCATCACGTGCGGATCCAGCACGACCGTCGCGGCTGGGTGTTGCAGGTGCTTTCCGCCGCCGCGCGCATCCATGTGAACGCGCGCCCGGTGCGCGAGCGGGCCCTGCTGCGCGCGGGTGACGTGGTCAGCGTGGGCGGTTGCCGCATGTTGTTGCGCGATGACGAAGACCCCGCGCAGCGCCCGGTCGTGCAGGTATCGCAGGAGGGCTGTTGCACGGTGGCGTTGCGCGCCGTGGGCGGTCCGTTGTCGGGACGCGTGTTGTCGTTGGGCGACAGTCTCGAGCTGGGTTCGCAGAGCCGCGTTCCGCTCGATCTGCCGCAAGGCGAGCAGGCCTCGCTGCGCATCTTCTGGCAGGCCGGCAAACTGATGCTGGAAGCCGGTCAGCCTTCGGCCAGTTATCCCCTGCGCGTCAACGGGGTCGTGGCCGGGCGGCTGGCGCTGCAGCCCGGCGACCAAATCGGTCTGGCCTCGCATCGCTTCGTGGTCGACGCGCCCGGCATGATGCCCGAGGCACCCGTGCCCGAACTGCTGCTGCCGGTGGCGCCCGAAGTCGTGGCCGGACCCCGCGGCGAGGTCTGGTGGCTCATCGTCACCGCGGCGGTGCTGGCGCTGGGCATCGCGATGGTGTTGCTGATCCGTTTCTGAAACCTGCCGACGAAAGCAGGCGACTTGACCAGCGCTTGCTGCGCTGCGCCATAATACTTGACCTACCCTGGGAGCCATCGCAGTGAGCAGAATCTGGAATTTCGCCGCTGGCCCGGCCGCGTTGCCGTTGGCCGTGCTCGAACGTGCGCAGCGCGACATGCTGGACTGGAACGGCAGCGGCGCATCGGTGATGGAGCAATCCCACCGCGGCAAGCGCTTCGGCGAACTGGCGGCCCAGACCGAGGTCGACCTGCGCCAGCTGATGGCCATTCCGGATGCCTATGCGGTGTTGTTCCTTCAGGGCGGCGCCACCCAGCATTTCGCGCAGATCCCGATGAACCTGGCGGGGGAGAACGACAGCGCCGATTACCTGATCACCGGTCACTGGGGCGAAAAGGCCGCCAGCGAAGCGGCGCCCTACGTGAAGGTGAACGTGGCCGCCAGCAGCAAGGCGCAAAACTATCTGCGCATGCCGCCGCGCGATGAATGGCAGCTCGATCCGAATGCTGCCTACGTGCATTACACCTCCAACGAAACGATCCACGGCGTGGAGTATCACGAGGTCCCTGACGTGGGCGACGTGCCGCTGGTGGCGGACATGTCATCCGACATCCTGTCCGAACCCATCGACGTTTCGCGGTTCGGGCTGATCTACGCCGGCGCGCAGAAAAACATCGGCCCGGCCGGTTTCGTGGTGATGGTGATGCGGCGCGACCTGCTGCAGCGGGCCACGCGGCCGATGGCGCGGATTCTTCGCTACGCCGAGCATGCCGCCAATGGCTCGATGCTCAATACGCCCAATACCTGGGGCTGGTACATCACCGGCCTGACCCTGCAATGGCTGAAAGAGCAGGGCGGTTTGGCAGCCATGGCCGAACGCAATCGTGTCAAGGCCGAGACGTTGTACCGGGCCATCGATGGCTCGGGCGGCTATTACCGCAACCCGGTCGACGTGGCCGCGCGTTCGCGCATGAACGTGCCTTTCACGCTGCACGACAGCGCGCTCGACGCCGCGTTCCTGCAGGAATCCGAAGCGGCCGGGCTGATGGCGCTGAAGGGCCACAAGGCGCTCGGCGGCATGCGTGCCTCGCTGTACAACGCGGTGCCGCTCGAGGCGGTCGAGGCGCTGGTCGACTTCATGCAGGACTTTGCCAAGCGCCACGGGTGATGGCCGGAAACGGGCCACTCAGGCAAGATGCCCGTTTATCATTTGGACTTCTTTCCATCCAGGCGGCTGAACCATGAGCGACCCCAAGATCTCGCTGAGCGACATGCGCGAGCGCATCGACAGCATCGACCGCCAGATCCAGGAGCTGATTTCCGAGCGCGCGCGCCGCGCGCAGGAAGTGGCCCAGGTGAAGGGCGCCGGGCTTTCCGCGATCGACTATTACCGCCCCGAGCGCGAGGCGCACGTGCTGCGGATGGTGGTCGACCGCAACCAGGGTCCGCTGTCCGATACGGAAATGGTGCGGCTGTTCCGCGAAATCATGTCTTCCTGCCTGGCGCAGGAGGATCCGCTGAAGATCGGCTATCTCGGTCCCGAGGGCACCTTCAGCGAACAGGCCGTGCGCAAGCATTTCGGCCACGCCGCCTACAGCCTGCCGCTGGGCAGCATCGAGGAAGTGTTCCAGGAAGTCGCCGCCGGCAATGCCGATTTCGGCGTGGTGCCGGTGGAGAATTCCGGGCAGGGCATGATCCAGATCACACTGGATCTGTTCCTTACCTCCGAGGCGATCATCTGCGGTGAGGTGGAACTGCGCGTGCACCAGTGCCTGCATTCGCAGAACGGCCGGCTGGAGGACGTCAAGCGGGTCTATGCCCACGCGCAGTCGTTGCAGCAGTGCAAGAGCTGGCTGCGGCTGAACCTGCCCACCGCGGAATGCATCGCCGTCAGCAGCAACGCCGAGGCGGCGCGGCTGGCGCGTCATGCCGACGACGTGGCGGCCATCGCCGGTGAAACCGCCGGGCGCGTGTACGGCCTGAAGACGGTGGCCGAGGCGATCGAGGATCGCGCCGACAACACCACCCGTTTCCTGGTCATCGGCCGCTCGCTGTTCCCGCCGTCGGGCAACGACCGCACCTCGCTGCTGGTGACCGTCAACGACAAGCCCGGCGCGCTGTACGACGTGCTCAGCCCGCTGGCCAAGCACAAGGTCAGCATGAACCGTATCGAATCGCGGCCGGCCCACACCGGCAAATGGCAGTACGCCTTCTTCATCGACGTCTCCGGCCATATTTCCGACGAGGGCGTGCAGGCAGCGGTGAAGGAGATCGACGGCAACGCCGGCACCGTGCGTGTGCTCGGCTCCTACCCGGTGGCGTTGCCGTGACCGCAGGAGAAGGTGGAGTGAGTTCGTTTGACTGGGTCAGCCGCCAGGGCCGGCCGTTGCGCGGCAGCGTGCGTATTCCCGGCGACAAGTCGATCTCCCATCGCTCGCTGATGCTGTCCGCGCTGGCCGATGGCACATCGCGCATCCGCGGCTTTCTCGAGGGTGAAGACACTCGTGCCACGGCGGCGGTGCTGGCGCAGCTCGGGGTGAAGATCGAAACACCGGCCGATGGCGAACGTCTGGTGCACGGCGTGGGCCTGCATGGTCTGCGTGCCGCGGCGGGCCCGCTCGATTGCGGCAACGCCGGCACCGGCATGCGCTTGCTGGCGGGGTTGCTGGCGGGGCAGGCATTCGACAGCACGTTGATCGGCGACGCTTCGCTGTCGAAGCGGCCGATGCGGCGGGTCACCGATCCGCTGGGCCAGATGGGCGCGCGTATCGATACGCAGGAAGGTTTGCCGCCGCTGCATATCCACGGCTCGCAACCGCTGCATGGCATTCGTTACGCGTTGCCGGTGGCCAGCGCGCAGGTGAAATCGGCTTTGCTGCTTGCCGGCTTGTACGCCGCGGGCAGCACCGAGATCATCGAACCGCATCCCACACGCGATTACACCGAGCGGATGCTGGCGGCGTTCGGTTGGCCGATCACGTTCTCGCCGGGCCAAGCGAAACTCGATGGCGGCCATGGGCTGCATGCCACCGATGTCGACGTGCCGGCGGATTTTTCCTCGGCGGCGTTCTTCCTGGTGGCGGCGAGCATCGTGCCCGGCTCCGAGCTGCGCCTGCCCGCGGTGGGCCTCAACCCGCGTCGTACCGGCCTGTTGCAGGCGTTGCGGTTGATGGGCGCGGACCTCCAGATTGAAAACCCTCGCGAAAGCGGCGGCGAGCCGGTCGGCGACCTGCTGGTGCGCCACGCGCCGCTGCACGGCATCGAACTGCCCGAGGCGCTGGTGCCGGACATGATCGACGAGTTTCCGATCCTGTTCATCGCCGCCGCCGTGGCCAGCGGCCGCACCGTGGTGCGCGGCGCCGCCGAATTGCGGGTAAAGGAATCCGATCGCCTCGCCAGCATGGCCACCGGCCTGCGCGCGCTCGGCGCGCGCATCGAGGAAACGCCCGATGGCGCAATCATCGACGGCGGCGCGCTGGGGGGCGGTGAGGTGGAGACCCACATGGATCACCGCATCGCCATGAGCTTCACCGTGGCCGGCCTGGTCGCCACCGCGCCGGTACGCGTGCGCGATTGCAGCCACGTCGCCACCTCGTTCCCCGGCTACCGGGAACTGGCCAACGCCTGCGGTTTCGCCATCGCATCGTTGTAGGAGCGCACCCTGTGCGCGATGGTTTCTTGCGGGATTCGGGATTCGCAAGAGCAAGAGCATCGCGCACAGGGTGCGCTCCTACCTTGTTCCAGGGCGGCAAGGTAGGCTTGGCGCCTTGATTGCCGAGGTCGCCATGCCTGATCCCTCCTTCATCGTCGCCATCCCCGCGCGCTACGGTTCCACCCGCCTGCCGGCCAAGCCGTTGCGGCCCATCGACGGCGTGCCGATGGTGGCGCGGGTGGCGCAGCGGGCCTTGCAGGCCGGCGCCACGCAGGTGGTGGTGGCGGTGGATGACACGCGCATTGCCGAGGCGCTGGCCGGGCAAGGGGTGGAGGTGTGCATGACCCGTACCGACCACGCCTCCGGCAGCGACCGCCTGGCCGAATGCGTGGCGCATTACGGCTGGCCCGACGACGCCATCGTGGTGAACTTGCAGGGCGACGAGCCGTTCGCGCCGGCTGCCGGCATCCGCGAGGTGGCGCGCGCGCTGGCCGAGGACGATGCACCGATGGCGACGCTGGCCGTGCCCATCGCGGACGCGCACGAGCTGTTCGATCCGAACGTGGTGAAACTGGTGCGCGGCGCCAATGGACGCGCGCTGTATTTCAGCCGCGCGCCCTTGCCGTGGGCGCGCGACGCGTTCGCGACCAGTCGTGACAGCCTGCCCGGCGCTACGCCGTTCCTGCGCCACATCGGCATCTACGCCTATCGCGCCGGCTTTCTGCGTCAGTACGCCGGGCTCTCGCGGATGCCGCTGGAGCAGGCCGAATCGCTGGAGCAATTGCGCGTGCTGGAACACGGCCACGCCATCGCGGTGCGCCTCTCGCCGGAACCGTTTCCGCCCGGCATCGACACCGAAGCCGACCTGCGGCGTGCCGAAACCTGGCTGCGGAGCCAGGCATGAGCAAGCCACGCATCCTGTTCGTCTGCCTTGGCAATATCTGCCGCTCGCCGCTGGTGGAGAGCGTGGCGCGCAAGCGCTGCGCCGAAGCCGGCTTGTCGGTGGCGTTTGCTTCCTGCGGTACCGGCGGCTGGCACGCCGGCAAGGGCGCCGATCCGCGCATGCGGGCGGCCGCCCGCGCGGCGGGTTTCGATCTCGAAAATCATCGCGCACGGCAATTGCAGGCAGCGGATTTCGATCGCCATGAATGGCTGCTGGCGATGGACAGCGCCAATCTGGAGGAACTGAACCGGCTGGCGCGGCCGGGCGCGGTGGGGCAGGCGGCGCTGTTCCTGCCGTGGGCCGGGATAACGTCGATACAGGATTTTCCGGACCCCTATTACGGCGGGGCCGAGAGCTTCCGGCGCAGTGTCGCCCTGGCCGAACGTGGCGTTGCCGGGTTGATCGAGCGCCTGCGCAACAGTTGAAGCGTGTGTTGTCACGGGACGGCGCGCTGGTCAAAACAGCTAGAATCGGCGTATGCAGTCACCATCGTCGCCGGCCTTCGACGGCAAGGCCTTCGTCCACACGCTCTCCAGTTCGCCTGGCGTCTACCGCTACTTCAACGCGGCGGACGAGTTGCTGTATGTCGGCAAGGCCAGCAACCTCAAGAAGCGGGTGGGCAGCTATTTCCTGAAGCCGCGGATGGAGCCGCGCATCGCCGCGATGGTGGCGCAGATCGCACGCGTCCAGATCACCGTCACCCGCACCGAGGGGGAGGCGCTGCTGCTGGAATCGCAGCTGATCAAGTCGCTCAAACCACGCTACAACATCCTGCTGCGCGACGACAAAAGCTACCCGTACATCTATCTTTCCAGCGGCGAGGACTACCCGCGACTGGCATTCCACCGCGGCGCACGCAACCTGCCGGGACGTTATTTCGGGCCCTATCCGAGCACCTGGGCGGTGCGCGAAAGCCTCAGCCTGATGCAGAAGCTGTTCAAGGTGCGCCAGTGCGAGGACAGTTATTTCCGCAACCGTTCGCGACCCTGCTTGCTGTACCAGATCGGTCGCTGCAGCGGGCCCTGTGTCGGCCTGATCAGCGTGGCCGATTACGCGCAGGACGTGCGCCACGCCGAGATGTTCCTGGAAGGCCGCAGCAGCGCGGTGATCGACGAGCTGGCCGAGGCGATGGAGCAGGCCAGCAAGGCCTTGAACTTCGAGCGTGCCGCCAAACTGCGCGACCAGGTCGCCACCTTGCGCCAGTTGCAGGCGCAGCATCACGTACAGGGCGCCAGCGCCGACATGGACGTGCTCGCCTGCTGCATCGAGGCGGGCATGGCCTGCGTCAGCGTGCTGTTCTTCCGCAACGGCATCAGCCTGGGCACGCGCGACTTTTTCCCGCGATTGCCGCTGGATGCCGAGCCCGGCGACGTGCTCACCCAGTTCATCGCGCAGTACTACCTCGATCGCCCCGTGCCGCGCGAACTGGTGCTGGGCGAAGACCTGGCCGACCAGCAGATCCTGGGCGACATGCTGGCGCAGCACTCGGGCCATCCGGTGGAGCTGAAGACCAGCGTGCGCGGCGAGCGGGCGCGCTTCCTGCAGATGGCACAGCGCAATGCGCAGGCCTCGCTGACCGGCCGCCTGGCCAGCCGGCAGACGCTGGGCACGCGCTTCGACGACCTGCAGAAGGTGCTGGGCCTGGACGAGCCGCCGCGGCGCATCGAATGCTTCGACATCAGCCACACCATGGGCGAGGCCACCGTGGCCTCGTGCGTGGTGTTCGGCCCCGAAGGCCCGGAGAAATCCCACTACCGCCGCTTCAATATCGCCGGCATCACGCCCGGCGACGACTACGCGGCGATGCACCAGGCGCTCACCCGCCGCTTCCGCAAGCTGGCCGAAGGCGAGGGCGCGCGCCCGGACATCCTGTTGATCGATGGCGGCACCGGCCAGGTGGCGCAGGCGCTGGACGTGCTGGACGACCTGGGCGTCAGCGGCATCGTGGTGGTGGGTGTGGCGAAGGGGCCGGGCCGGCGCGCCGGTGAGGAAACCCTGGTGCTGGCGCGCAACGACCGCACCCTCGGCGGCGAGCTGCATCCCGGCTCCTCGTCGCCCGCGCTGCACCTGGTGGCCGCGGTACGCGACGAGGCGCACCGGTTCGCCATCAGCGGCCACCGCAAGCGGCGCGAGAAGGCGCGCGAACGCAGCGTGCTGGAGGACGTGGCGGGTATCGGCGCGCGCCGCCGTTCGGCGCTGCTGAAGACCTTCGGCGGCATGCAGGGCGTGGAAGCGGCCGGCGTCGAGGAGCTGATGCAGGTCAAGGGGATCGATCGCAGTCTGGCCGAGCGCATCTATGCCACCTTGCATGGCTGAACGATGCCGCCGCTTTCACTCTTCAACCGCGCATGCGCGTGCGACACTGCGATAAATCACTGGATCGAATCATGAGCATCAACCTGCCGACCTGGCTGACCCTGTTCCGCGTTGCGCTGCTGCCGGTCATGGTCGTCGTGTTCTACCTGCCTTTTCCCGGCCACAACGCCACCGCGGCGGTGGTTTTCCTGCTGGCCGCGTTCACCGACTGGCTGGATGGCTACCTGGCGCGACGGCTGAAGCTCACCTCCGCCTTCGGCGCGTTTCTCGACCCGGTGGCCGACAAGCTGATGGTGGCGGTGACGCTGTTCCTGCTGGTGGAATCGCACCGCGGCGGCTGGCCCGGCATCCTGATGGCGGTGACCGCGGCGATCATCGTGGGGCGCGAGATCAGCGTGTCGGCGCTGCGCGAATGGATGGCCGAAATCGGCATGCGCGCCACCGTCAAGGTGGCCTTCATCGGCAAGCTGAAGACCGTGATGCAGATGGTGGCGCTGGTGGTGCTGATCGTGCAGCACGAGAAGGCCGCCGAGGCGCTGCGGCTTTACCACATCGGTGAGGCGCTGCTGGTGATCGCCGGCGTGCTCACGATCTGGTCGGGGCTGCATTACCTTCGCGCGGCGTGGCCGATCCTTCGCGCCGACACCCCCTCGCCATCGGATGGCGAAAACGCTTGACGCTCCGGATTCACGTATTAGAATGCGCGGCTCCAATGCGGGAATAGCTCAGTTGGTAGAGCACGACCTTGCCAAGGTCGGGGTCGCGAGTTCGAGTCTCGTTTCCCGCTCCAGAATGTGACCGGCCATGGCCGATCGACCGAGAAGGGAGCGAAAGCTCCCTTTTTCGTGCGCGGGTTTCCGCGAGGCGGAAGCGGCGCATTCGGCCGCGCCCTTGCGCCACCAGGCAAGGCGCTGCTCCGCCTACCGCCGCGAAACGTGCGGATCATCGGCGACGTACCAGCGCCACGGCTCGTTGGCCGCCTGTGATATCCCGACACGGGAGGTTTCCACCGGTCGCGCCGGTGGTGGCGTGCCGTCGTCGATGATGGTCAGGCCTGCGAGCCCGCTGACGAGGTCGAGCCCATCGCAGCTTCCGTCGATGTCGAAGGCCTTGCACAGGCGGGCAGGCCCGCGGCACAGGTCCCTGTCGCGCCGGCATGCCGCACGGGCGGTGCGCATCTGCTCCAGTCCGGTCAACGGCGCCAGCGCCCGCAGCAGCACGCCCACGCCTTCGTCGACCTCTCCGCAAACGGCGTTGCAGCACCAGTGCATGCCGTAGGTGAAATAGACATACATATGGCCGGCCGGCCCGAACATGCTGGCATTGCGCCGGCTCTTGCCGCGGTAGGTATGCGCGGCCGCGTCGTTTGCGCCGCAGTAGGCCTCCACCTCGACGATGCGGCCACTGCGTCCGTCGTCGCGCAGCAATACCTTGTTCAACAGCGCCGGCGCCACTTCGCGCGCATCGCGTCGGTAGAACGCTCGGTCAAGCACGATGCCGCTGGGCATGTCGCCGATATCCTCCGTGTCCGCACAAGGCGGATGTCGCCCGCCAGCGTAACCGAAGGCGCACCGGATCGCCGATGGCCTGGCCAGGTTTACACGGCTCGGCACCATGATTCCGTGCGGGCGCCGCGCCTGCTTCATCGTATGCCGCGGGGCGAGCCGGATGGGGGAGTGTTGCAAGCGATGTACGTAGCGACATCGCCTCACTGGCTTCGCGCCGTCGTTCTGCGAAGGGCGCGGTCTCGTGGCGCTGGCCGCGCACGAACCGACTGCTTCACATCGGGCTTTGTTCTGCTATCATTTGCGGCTCAGATGCGGGAATAGCTCAGTTGGTAGAGCACGACCTTGCCAAGGTCGGGGTCGCGAGTTCGAGTCTCGTTTCCCGCTCCAGTTTTGCAAAGCCTCGGTTCACCGGGGTTTTGTTTTAAGGAAGCATTGCGCAACGGCCAGGTGGCAGAGTGGTCATGCAGCGGACTGCAAATCCGCGTACGCCGGTTCGATTCCGACCTTGGCCTCCATTGCGCAACACGTTGCACTCCCGCTTGAACCCGCCGATGGCGGGTTTTTTGTTGCCGTTACCGCCGCGTCGCTCCATGGATCGTGGACCGCGCATGCTACGATTCGCGCCGCCGGCCAGCGCGTCCGGCACGGCCGAACATCCGCGCCCGGGTGGCGAAACTGGTAGACGCAAGGGACTTAAAATCCCTCCGCCGCAAGGCGATGCGGGTTCGATCCCCGCCCCGGGCACCAGCGTCCTGAACGGCACCGGCCATCGGCGGCGGTTGGCATTGATGCCGCGCGCGGCGACCCCATATACTTGTCCGGTCATATCAGTTTTCCCCGGGGGTGTCCTGGCTTCGACGGGGGTAGTGAGATGACTTGGTGCATGCCGAGGGGGCAGCTTTCCTCGTTAATCCAGCAGCAAACTCATAGTTGCCAACGACGACAACTACGCTCTCGCCGCTTAAGGCGTAAGCCCCGAACCCACTTGTGCTCATGCTCGTCGGTGTAGGGTCATTATCATGAGATCGCCGAACGCTGCCGCCTGGCGGTTCTAGGCTAAATCAATCAGGCTGGTTTCGCGGTGCGCTTTGCCCACCGTGCTTGTCGCGAAACGAGATCGAACGGTGAGCTAAGCATGTAGATCCGGGCATTGAGCATCCTCGGACGCGGGTTCGACTCCCGCCACCTCCACCATTTCAAGCGGCACGCAGTTCAAAAAAAAGCCGAAATCCCCGAGGATTCCGGCTTTTTTTGTGCCTGTATCACGTACGCGTGACGCTTACGAAGGTGCGCCGTCGCTGACTTCCGACCGTTTCAGCAACCAAGCCAGGATCGGCGGGGTGATCATGGCGGTGAGCAGTGACATGGCCACGATCAAAGCGTAGATGCGGTTGTCGAACACGCCGGCGGCTAGGCCCAAACTGGCCACGACGATGCCCACTTCGCCGCGCGGCACCATGCCGAAACCGATGATGGTGGCGCTGCGCGTGCCCAGTGGCAGCGAAGCCAGCCAGCCGCCGGCCAACTTGGAAACCACCGCGATCGCGGTGACCACGGCCAGCATCAGCAGGGTGTCCGCGCCGGCCAGTTCATGCAGGTCGATCTTGCTGCCGGTGACCACGAAGAAGAATGGCGTGAGCAGCGCAAGCAGCGGTTTCACCTGTTGTTCCAGCGTGTGCTGCTGGCGGGTCTCCGAGGCGATCATGCCGGCCAGGAAGGCACCGATGATTGCCGCCAGGCCGAACACGGTGGACAGGCAGGCCAGCCCCAGGCACAGCGCCAGCACGATCATCAGCGGCGAATGCGGGCCCAGCGGCGTGTCCAGCCAGCGCGAGTTCCAGCGCATCACGCGGGCGCCGCCCCAGCCGATCACCACGATGAAGCCCACGGCGCCGGCCAGCACCATCAGCAGGTGCAGCGCGTCGAACGAGCCGCCACCCTGCAACGACACCACCACGCCCAGCAGCAGCATGGCGAGGATGTCGTCGATCACGGCGGCGCCCAGGATCACCTTGCTCTCGATGCGCTGCAGCGCCCCCAGCTCCTGCAGCACGCGGGCGGTGATGCCGGCGGAGGTGGCCACGAATGCGGCCGCCACGAACAGCGAGCGGTCCCAGTCGAAACCGTTGCCGTGGGCCCACACGCTGCCCATGGCGAACGGCACGATGACGCCGATGACACCCACCGCGAACGCAATCTTGCCGACCTTTTTCAGATCCTCCAGCCGCGTTTCCAGCCCGACGGCAAACAGCAGCAGGATCACGCCAACCTCGGCCAGCACGTCCAGTGGCGTGCCTGGGACGATCTGCGCCTGAGTGATCCAGCCCAGCATCGAGGGGCCGATGGCGCAACCGGCGGCAATCTCGCCCACCACGCCCGGCAGCTTCAGGCGCTGGGCGATCTCCCCGCCGATCTGCGCCGCCACGAAGACGATGAACAGGGTGAACAGGATGCTGCTGGGGTCATGCATGCGACGCGTGTCCGGCGTGGTGAAACCCCCATGCTACATGCGCGATGCGGCGAGTGGCTGTCAGCCCGTTGCTGGAGCGCCGGCAATCGGGCGGTCGTGCCGCAACTGGCTGAACACGCGGCTGGCCCCGGCGGTGATCGCGGCCAGGATAAGCACTGTCCAGCGGAACGCCACCACGTACTGCTCGTGGGCGTGGCCGTCCAGCATCGCCTGCATCAGCAAGGTGGCCAGCGCGATGCCGAAGCTCATCGCCAAGTATTGCGCGGTGGAGGCCATCGACGAGGCCATCGACGCGTGCTTGATGTCGAGGTCGGTGTAGATCAGCGTGTTCATCGCCGTGTATTGCATGCCGGCGAAGGCGCCGTAGAAGAATGCCAGCAGGCCGATGGCCCACACCGGCGTGGCCGGGCCCAGCAGGGAGAACATGGCCAGCAGCGCGGCTACGATCAAGGTATTGCCCAGCAGCAGCCGGCGGTAGCCGAAATGCACCAGCACCCGGTTGATCGCCCACTTGGCGATGATGGACCCCAGCGCCTGCGGCACCATCATCAGGCCCGCCGCCAGCGGCGACCAGCCGCAGCCGACCTGCAGGAACAGCATCAGCAGCAGGAACATGCCCGAGATGCCCAGCCGGGTGAACAGCCCGCCGGCCAGCGCCACGCGCACGCTGCGTACGCGCAACAGGTTCAGGTCGGCCACCGGATGCGCGGTGCGCCGGCTGTGCCATACGTACAGCGCGCCCAGCGCCACCGCCGCCAGCGTGTACAAGCCGATGCGCACCCACGGCACCGGCGTGCTGCCGGCCAGCTCCGAAGCCACCAGCAGCAGCGCCGAGGCGGCCGCGAACATGACGAAGCCGCGCCCGTCGAACCGGTTCGCGCGTTCCAGCCGGTAATCAGGCATGTCGCGCCGGTTCATCCAGTAGCCGGCGATCGCCACCGGCACGTTGATCAGGAAGATCAGTCGCCACGAGGTGTATTCGACCAGTGCGCCGCCGAGAAACGGGCCCAGCACGGAGCCGAGCAGGCCGAAGGTCGATACCGTGCTCATCGCACGCACGAATTCGCGTTTCTCGATGCTGCGCACCAGCACGTAGCGGCCCACCGGCATCAGCGAGGCGCCGCCCACGCCCTGCAGCACCCGGGCGGCGACCAGTTGCGGCAGCGTCTGCGCCAGCCCGCACAGCAGCGAGCCCAGCCCGAACACCATGATCGCGATGCCGAATACCCGCCGCGTGCCCAGGCGATCGCACAGCCACGGGCTGGCGGGAATCAGGATCGCCAGCGTCAGCACGTAGCTGGTCAGTGCCGTGCGCATGCCCAGCGGCGTCACTTCCAGCGCCCCGGCCATGGCCGGCACCGCGGTGTTCACCACGGTGGAATCCAGCGACTGCATGAAGAAAGCCGCGGCCACCAGATACAGCAGGCCGCGAAACTGCACGCGTGAGGACAGTCGCGGCGGATCGAAAGCAGGAGCGGACGGGGAATCCGCAGGCGCAGGGGCAGACATGCGGCGCATGGTATCTGCTGCGGTGGCTTGCTTTTCGTGAGCGTCCTGCGCAGAGTTAGCCTTGTTTCACCCGCCGATCGTGACCACATCGGTCATGACGGCCATACAATGACCAAGCGCGCCGGGGCGGTTTCGTTCCGGCGTGTGCTTTTGTGCGGCACTGCCGCCAGCATCAGGAATAGCCATGAGCAACAAGCCACCGATTACTGTTTCCCGCGTCGACATGGAGCGCATCGAAGCATTGCTGGAACGGCTGCCTGCCGCCGAGGCGGCGCGCTGTGCCGCGCTCATCGCCGAGCTGGATCGTGCCGACGTGGTCGAACCCACGGCCATGCCCGCCGATACGGTGACGATGAACTCCACCGTCAGTTTCGAAGACGAACACAACGGCGAGAAGCTCACCCTGACCCTTGTGTATCCCAACGCTGCCGGCACGCCGGGCACCATCTCCATCCTGGCGCCGGTGGGCATGGCGCTGCTCGGCCTGTCGCGTGGCCAGCATATCGACTGGCCCACGCCCGATGGCCGCCAGCGTCGGCTGCGTGTGCTGGGTGTCGACTACCAGCCCGAGGCGGCTGGCCATTTCCATCGCTGATCATGCCCGAACCGTCCGTTGCCGAGTCGCCGCCCAAGCGGCGATTCGGCCGCTTCACGCGGCCTCGTTAAACTGCGGGGGACATGGAGAAGCGCATGACCCAACCCTCGCCCCCGCCTGAAGCCCTCGCGCGCGCCGCCGCCCTGCGGGCGGCGATCGAGCAAGCCAATTACCGCTACCACGTCCTCGACGATCCGGACATCACCGACGCCGATTACGACCGTCTGATGCGCGAACTGGAAGCGCTGGAAGCCGCGCACCCGGCGCTGGCGTCGGCCAGTTCGCCGACCCGCACGGTGGGCGCGCGGGCGCACGGCGGCTTTGCCGAAGTACGTCACGCCATCCCGATGCTGTCGCTGGGCAATGCGTTCGAACAGGCCGGTGATACCGAGCGCGAACGCTTCCGCGAGATCGCCGAGTTCGAGCGGCGCATCGAGCAGACGCTGGATCGGCGCGCGCCGGTATTTTCGGTGGAACCCAAGCTGGACGGCCTGGCCATCAGCCTGCGCTATGAACACGGCGTATTCGTGCAGGGCGCCACCCGCGGCGACGGCGAGACTGGCGAGGACGTGACCGCGAACCTGCGTACGGTGCGCGCGATCCCGCTGAAAATGCGCGGCGAGGGCTGGCCCGACGTGCTCGAAGTGCGCGGCGAAGTGATCATGCTGCGCAAGGATTTCGAGGCCTTCAACGCGCGTGCCCGCGCGGATGGCGACAAGCCGCTGGCCAACCCGCGCAACGGCGCGGCCGGTTCGCTGCGCCAGCTCGATCCGGCGATCACGGCGAAGCGGCGGCTGAGTTTCTTCGCCTACGCCATTGGCGTGGTCGAGGGCGGTGAGCTGCCGCCTACCCATTCGGCCACCTTGCAGCAGTTGCGCGAATGGGGTTTTCCGGTGTCGCCCGAGGTGGACACGGCGCGCGGCTTCGCCGGCCTGATCGCCTATTTCCAGCGCATCGGCGCCAAGCGCGACAGCTTGCCGTACGACATCGACGGCGTGGTCTACAAGCTGGACGACTATGCCGGCCAGCGCGAGATGGGTTTCGTGTCGCGGGCGCCGCGCTGGGCCATCGCGCACAAATTCCCCGCGCAGGAACAGACCACCACGGTCGAGGCCATCGAGATCCAGATCGGCCGCACCGGTGCGGCCACGCCGGTGGCGCGGCTGGCAGCGGTGCAGGTGGCCGGTGTCACCGTCACCAACGCCACACTGCACAACGCCGACCAGATCGCGCGGCTCGACGTGCGTGTGGGCGACACCGTGATCGTGCGCCGCGCCGGTGACGTGATTCCCGAAGTGGTGCGCGTCGTCGCCGACCAGCGCCCGGCGCACACCGTGCCCTGGACCATGCCGGCGCAGTGCCCGGTGTGTGGCTCCGCGCTGATGCGCGAGGAGGGCGCCGCGGCCTGGCGCTGCTCCGGCGGTCTGGTGTGCGGCGCCCAGCGCACGGAGGCGTTGATCCATTTCGCCTCGCGCCGCGCGATGGACATCGAAGGTCTTGGCCAGCGCTTCGCCGAGGCGCTGGTGGAACTGGACATCGTGCACACGCCGGCCGATCTGTACGCGCTTACCGTCGATGGCTTCGTGGCGATGAAACAGGCGCTCGACGAGCGCGACGGCACCACGCCGGAGACGGTCAAGGCTGGCAAGGTGGCCACCCGCTGGGCCGAGAACCTGGTGGCCGGTATCGATGCCAGCAAGCAGACCACACTGCCGCGCTTCCTGTTTGCGCTGGGCATCATGCACATCGGCGAAAGCACCGCCAAGACGCTGGCCAGTTGGCTGGGCCGGCTGGAATTCGTGCGCAGCATGCCGGCCAGCGTGCTGCGCGTGCTGCCGGACGTGGGCGATGAAGTGGCTGCCTCCATTGCCGGCTTTTTTGCGCAGGAGGGCAACCAGCAGGTGGTCGATGACCTGCTGGCGGCCGGCATCGTGTTCAGCGATGAAACGGCGCCGTCACCGCTGCTGCGCGAGCGCCTGGATCTGGGTGTATTGCTGGGCCTGGCCGGCGTCAGCAAGCTCGGCCCCAAGAGCTGTCGCGTGCTGGCCGAACATTTCCCCAGCGTCGACAAATTGCTGGCCGGCGGCGCTGCCCACTGGATCACGGCCGGCGTGCCGCAAGCCGCCGCCACCGCCCTGGACAAGCATCTCGCCGACCCATCGGCGCTGGCAGCCCTGCGCGAAACCGAAACAGCCATGCGGCGCTTGCTGGATGCCATCCCGGCTACAGCCGTCGTCGCTCGAGCTCCGCTGGACGGCCAGACCTTCGTGCTTACGGGCACTCTGGCCTCGCTCACCCGCGAGGACGCGAAGGCTCGGTTGGAAGCGCTGGGGGCGAAGGTCTCCGGTTCGGTGTCGAAGAAAACCAGTGTGGTGGTCGCTGGCGAGGCTGCCGGGTCGAAGCTGGACAAGGCGCGGGAGTTGGGCGTGGACGTATGGGACGAGGCGCAGTTGCTGGCGTTGCTGGCGGCGCATGAGGCATGAAAGCCCCCTCACCCCAGCCCTCTCCCCCGGCGTTGCCGGGGGAGAGGGGGCAGAAGCGCCGGTACCGGTAGCTTGGGCTTGGGCCTGAAAGCTCCCTCTCCCCCGGCGCAGCCGGGGGAGAGGGCTGGGGAGAGGGGGCGCTTTTCATGATGCGAGCCAGACAACTACGCCGTGACCAGACCGACGCCGAGCGCAAGCTGTGGTCGCGCTTGCGTGCGGCGCAGCTCGGCGTGAAATTCCGGCGGCAGCATCCGGTGGCGGGGTATTACGCGGATTTCTGTTGCGTGGAATGCCAGCTGATCGTGGAGCTGGATGGCGGCCGGCATGTGGAGCGGCAGGCGTACGACGAGCAGCGAACGGCTGACCTGCAAGCGGCGGGCTTTCGCGTGCTTCGGTTCTGGAATGACGATGCGCTGCTTCGTACCGACGACGTGCTGGAGGCGATCGTGCGGGCGCTGGGCGAAGAGCGGCCCCCTCACCCCAACCCTCTCCCCCGGCATCGCCGGGGGAGAGGGAGCCAAGAGCATCGCACTTCGCCACAGCCCCGCATCTCGCCAGAAAACAGAGAAGCGCCGGAGCGCGACGTTCAATCCCGTCACGAGCCTCAGCCCCCAAACTCCCTCTCCCCCGGCATCGCCGGGGGAGAGGGTTGGGGTGAGGGGGCGCTCTTCCATGCACTGCATCTGCGTGCTCAGCTTTACCAACTCGTCCGCACCTTCTTCAGCGAACGCCACGTGCTTGAAGTGGAAACCCCCATTCTCTCCGCCGCCGGCAATACCGAACCGAACATCGAGAGCTTCACCACGCATTTCAGCGGCCACGTGGACGCCGGCGCGCGCGAGCGCTGGCTGCGCACGTCACCCGAATATCCCCTGAAGCGCCTGCTCGCCGCGGGAGTCGGCGATTGCTACGAATTGGGCCGGGTGTTTCGCAACGGCGAGGCCGGTGGCCGGCACAATCCCGAGTTCACCATGCTGGAGTGGTACCGCGTGGGGTGGGATCACCATCGGCTGATGGAGGAAACCATCGCGCTGGTGCAGGCGGCACTGGCGATGGTGGGCCGGCGTGCCGAGGTGCTGGTGACGACGTATCGGCAGCTGTTCCTGGACGCGCTGGCCATCGATCCCGACCAGGCCACCACGGAAGAACTGCGGGCGCCGCTGGCCGAATTCGGCGTCGATCCCGACGGCCTGGTGCGAGATGACTGGCTCGACCTGTTGATCACGCATCAATTGCTACCGGCGTTTCCGGCCGATCGCATCACGGTGATCCACGACTACCCGGCCAGCCAATGCGCGCTGGCCCGGGTTCGCCCTGGCGAACCCCCGCTGGCCGAGCGTTTCGAGTTGTATCTGGGGCGGTACGAGCTGGCCAATGGCTATCACGAGTTGAACGATGCGGCTGAACAACGGCAACGTTTCGAGCGCGACAATCGCGTGCGGCGCGGGCGCGGCCAGCGCGAGATACCGATCGACGAGCGTTTGCTGGCGGTGCTGGACGCGCTGCCCGATTGCGCAGGCGTGGCGCTGGGTGTCGAACGCCTGCTGATGTGCCTGGCCGGTACCGACGCGATTGCCGACGTGTTGGCGTATCCGTTTTCCGAAGCCTGAGCGTCCGTTTTGCGTGCCGCGCGCGGATGCTAAGTTACGCTCCCTTTTCCCTCTGGATCGCCAGATGCCGCCTGCTACCGTTTCACCACCAGAGCGCGGGCTCGATCGCCGCGATGCGCGCACCTTGTCGCTGGCGGCGCTGGGCGGCGCGCTGGAGTTCTACGATTTCGTGGTGTTCGTGTTCTTCGCGATCCCGCTGAGCCATCTGTTTTTTCCGCCCGAAACCACGCCGTGGCTGGCCCAGTTGAAGGTATTCGGCATCTTCGCCGCCGGCTACCTGGCGCGGCCGTTGGGTGGCATCGTGATGGCGCATTACGGCGACACGCTGGGGCGCAAGAAGATGTTCACGCTCAGCGTGTTTCTGATGGCGGTGCCGACGCTGGGCATCGGATTGCTGCCGGTCCACGCGCAGATCGGCATGCTGGCGCCGCTGTTGTTGCTGTTGCTGCGGGTGGTGCAAGGCATTGCGGTAGGCGGCGAGGTGCCGGGCGCGTGGGTGTTCGTGGCCGAGCATGTGCCCGCGAGGCGGGTGGGTATCGCCTGCGCCAGCCTTACCTCGGGGCTTACCGTAGGCATTCTGATCGGGTCGCTGGTGGCCGCCGCGATCAACAGCCGGCTGACTCCGGCCGAGGTGCTGGATTACGGCTGGCGGCTGCCGTTCCTGGTCGGCGGCGTGTTCGGTTTCTTCGCGGTCTGGCTGCGCCGGTGGCTCAGCGAGACGCCGGTGTTCGAGGCGATGCATGCACGCAAGGAACTGGTTTCCGGCTTGCCGTTGAAGCGCGCCCTGGAGCGGCACCTGCCTGGCGTGGTGGTGTCCATGCTGGTGACCTGGATGCTTACCGCGGCGATCGTGGTGGTGATCCTGATGACGCCGTCACTGGTGCAGTCGGCTTTTCAGATCTCGCCGACGCGCGCTTTCCTGGGCAACAACGTTGCCTCGTTCGCGCTGGCCGTAGGGTGTCTGTTCTACGGCTGGCTGGCCGATCGCATCGGGTATGCACGCGCTTTGCTGCCCGGCACGATCGGGTTGCTGCTGAGCAGCTATGTCCTGTACCTGGATCTGCAGGCGGGCGGCGCGCATTTCATTGCGCTGTACGCGCTGGCCGGCTTTGCCGTGGGTGTGGTGGGCGTGGTGCCGGTGGTGATGGTGGCGGCGTTTCCGCCAGCCGTGCGTTTCTCCGGCCTGTCGTTTTCGTACAACATCGCCTATGCACTGTTCGGCGGATTGACGCCGCCGCTGATCGGTCTGCTGGTGCGCCACGCCGGCGTGCTGGCGCCGTCCCATTACGTGGCGTTCACCGCGTTGATCGGTGCGGCTGTGGCGCTGTGGCTGTCCCGGCGCAGCGCCGTGGTCGCTCAGAATTCCAGTTCCTGCGCGGCGCAAAGGTAGTCGACCAGCGGCGCCGCCTGCTTGAACGTGGCGATGGTCCAGGGCAGCAGTTCGCTGGAGCAGGCCAGTGCCTCGCTGAAGGGCGCCGAGGCGATGAAGTCCTTGCGTTTCAGGTCGTCGATCAACTCGTGGGTGGGATCATAGCCACGCGGCGGCCGGATCAGCGATTCGCCGCCCAGTTGCAGGTCGCCGAACGCCTTGCCGCGCGTGGCGCGTTTCCACGCGGCAGGGTTGTCGACCAGAAAGCCGCGGATGCGCTTCAGCGCATCCGGTTCGGGATGCCACATCCCACCGCCGGCGAAGCAGTCGCCCGGCTCGATGTGCAGGTAGAAGCCCGGCGCCTGGATTTCGTGGCGGCGCACGTGGAAAAAGCGCGAGCCCTGCCAGGGTTTGTACGGCAGCTTGTTGTTGGAATAGCGGGTGTCGCGATAGATGCGGTACAGCGAGCCGCCGTTCTTGCGCGGATCGGCGCGGTAGTGCGCGCTGATGGCCGCCAGCGGTTGCTGCAGGTCGGTGATCAATTGCAGGAACGGCTCGCGCACGTGGCGTTCGTAGTCGTTCTTGTGCTCGTGAAACCAGGAACGTTCGTTGTGACGGTCGAGCGCGCGCAGGAAGCGGAAGGTGGCGGGGGTGAAATAGCTTGTGGGCATGGCGTTTCGTTGGGGAGGGAGTGGCGGTCAGGCCGAGACGGGCAGGTCGAGGGCGAGCCGTTCGCCCCAGGCCTGCAACTGGTCGATCAAGGCCAGCTTGCTGTGCGCGGCGGGATCGGCCCGCAGCTCGGTCAGACGCGCGAAATAATCGTCGAGGGTGAGTGCGGTCAGCGCGGTATGCCGTGTGAGCCGGTCGTGACAGAACTGCCGCCAGCGCTCGCGCTCGTCCGTATCCAGGGTGTCTGGCCAATTGCGGGCGCGGTAGCGAAACAGCAGCTCCGGGTAGCGCGCATCGCGAAACGGGAACGCACGTTCGCCCAACTGTTCCGGCGGCGTGGCGCGCACCTGGGCCAGCAGCCGCTTGTCGGCATCGGGCAGGAAACCGCCGCCGTACAGGGCAAGCTCCGGATCTTCCGGCGGTGGCAGCGTGCTGGCGCGCTGGAACACGCGGCACAGCTTTTCGGCCAACCCGTCCACCGCGTGCAGGACGTCGCGGTGGGCCAGGCAGCGATCGACGTCCAGTTGCAGCCGCGCCGTGTCCACGCCCTGCAAGACCGACAGCGGCGCCAGCGCGGGCGCGTGGTTGGCGCGGATGGTGCGCAAGGGGATGCGCTCGATGCCTTCGGGCAGGTCGGCGCGGGCGGTGAAGATGCGGTCGGCGATGTCGTCCTCGTCCAGCGCCAGCCATTCGGCCGGGTCGGTGGAAAGGTCGTACACGATGATCTCGCCAGGCCGCGCCGGATGCGTCGCCAGCGGCACCACCAGCGCCAGGCAATGCCGGCTGGCGGGGTAGCGTGATGACACGTGCACCATCGGCGTGCGATTCACCACGTCCAGCAGCTCGAACACCTTCTGCTTGCGGCGCAGCCCGTAGTACCAGTCCCACAACCGCGGCTGGCGCACGCGGATCAGCCGCGCCAGGTCGGTCAGCGCATACACGTCGGACAAGGCGTCGTGTGCACGTTCCTGCGTCAGCTGGTTCGCCTGGGCCAGGTGCTCCAGCTTGAAACTGGGGGAGCCGTCCTCGCGGGTCGGCCACACGATGCCTTCCGGACGCAGCGCCTGGCACAGCCGCACCAGGTCGATCAGGTCCCAGCGCGAATTGCCGTTCTCCCATTCGCGCCCATACGGCTCGTAGAAGTTGCGGTACAGCATCTGGCGCGTGATCTCGTCGTCGAAGCGCAGCGAGTTGTAGCCCACGCCGCAGGTGCCGGGCAGGGCCAGTTGCTCGTGCACGCGGGCGGCGAACTCGGCCTCGATCACACCCTCGCGCTCGGCCAGCTGGGGCGTGATGCCGGTGATCAGGCAGGCGTCGGGATGCGGCGGCATTTCCCGTGGCGGCTTGCCGTAGAACATCACCGGCTCGCCGATGATCTCCAGCTCCAGCGTGGTGCGGATGCCGGCGAACTGCACCGGCCGGTCGCGCCTGGGATCGGCCCCGAACGTCTCGTAGTCATGCCAGAAAAAGGTCTGCATGGACGCATCATCTCACGCGGCGATCACGGGCAAGCGTGGGCAAGGCTGATAAACTTGCGCTCCCAAGGAGGATCCATGAGCCAAGCCCACGACGACAACCTGATCTGGATCGATCTGGAGATGACCGGCCTCGACACCGACCGCGATTCCATCCTGGAGATTGCCACGGTGGTCACCGACAAGGATCTGAACGTGCTGGCCGACGGCCCGGTGTTCGCCATCCGTCACGAGATCGACCGGCTGGAGTCGATGGACAGCTGGAATCGCAACCAGCACCACAAGTCCGGGTTGTGGCGACAGGTGCTGATTTCCGAAACCGACCACGCCATGGCCGAGCAGGCCACGGTGGACTTCCTGCGCGCCTGGGTGCCGCCGGGCAAGTCGCCGATGTGCGGCAACTCCATCTGCCAGGACCGCCGCTTCCTGCATCGGGAGATGCCGCGGCTGGAGCGTTACTTCCACTACCGCAACCTGGATGTGTCCACGTTGAAGGAGCTGGCGCGGCGCTGGGCGCCGGACATTGCCAGGAGTTTCGGCAAGGAGTCGGCGCACACCGCGCTGTCCGACATCCGCGATTCGATCAGCGAATTGCGCCACTACCGCCAGTTCATGGGCCCGTTGGGCGGGCTGCAAACGCCATGATGCGCAACGGCGGCCTGTCGAGGTAATCCCATGTCGATGGATTTGCTGGCGCCCGTGCTGGACTGCCATGGCCGACCGCTGCGGCTGGATCGCCCTCGCGTGGTGGGCATTCTCAACCTCACTCCCGACTCGTTTTCCGACGGCGGCAGCCACGACAGCGAGGACGCCGCCGTGGCGCACGCGCTGAAAATGGTGGAGGAGGGCGCCGACATGATCGACGTGGGCGGCGAATCCACCCGCCCCGGCGCGGCCGATGTGCCGGTGGACGAGGAGCTGCGCCGCGTCATCGCGGTGATCGAGCAACTGGCCTCGCGCAGCGAAGTGCCCATCGCCATCGACACCTCCAAGCCCGAGGTGATGCGGGCGGCGGTGGCCGCCGGCGCGGGCATGATCAACGACGTCTACGCGCTGCGCCGCGAGGGCGCCATGGAAGCGGCCGCCGAGCTGGGCGTGCCGGTGTGCCTGATGCACATGCAGGGCGAACCGCGCAGCAGGCAGGACGCGCCGCATTACGACGACGTGGTGGGCGAGGTACACCGCTTCCACACCGATCGCCTGTTCGCCTGCGAACTGGCCGGCATCGAGCGTCGCAACGTGATGGTCGACCCGGGTTTCTGCTTCGGCAAGACGCTGGAGCACAACCTGGCGCTGCTGGCCGCGCTGGATCGCTTCGCGTCGCTGGGCAGTGGCGTCTATGCGGGCTTGTCGCGCAAGTCGATGATCGGCACGCTGACCGGCCGGCAGGTGCCCGCCGAACGCCTCGCAGGCTCGGTCGCGGCCGCACTGATTGCGGTGCAGCGCGGCGCACGCATGGTTCGCGTTCATGACGTGGCTGCCACTGTCGATGCGCTGGCAGTGTGGCAGCCGGTGCACGCGCTGGATGCCGCCCCGCGGCGCGAGGAAAAGAGCGCAATGCCGCGCTGGCCCGACGACGATTGACCATCCACTTCTTCCGCCGGCCCGGTGGCCGCGAACGGACAAGGAAACTCCATGACGCAACGCAAGTATTTCGGCACCGACGGCATCCGCGGCATGGTCGGCGAATGGCCGATTAGCGCGGATTTCATGCTGCGCCTGGGACGTGCCGCAGGCAGCGTGCTGGCGCGCCACAGCAAGGGCCGTCCGCTGGTTCTGATCGGTAAGGACACGCGCGTGTCCGGCTACATGTTCGAATCGGCGCTGGAGGCGGGCCTGGTGGCCGCGGGCGTCGACGTGGGCCTGCTCGGCCCGATTCCCACCCCCGCGGTGGCGTTTCTCACCCGCTCGATGCGCGCCAGCGCAGGCATCGTGATCAGCGCCTCGCACAACCCGCACCACGACAACGGCATCAAGTTCTTCTCCGCCGATGGCGAGAAGCTGTCCGACGAGGTGGAACTGGCGATCGAGCAGGAAGTCGATGCCGAGTTCGTCACCGTGGCATCGGAGAAGCTGGGCAAGGCCAGCCGCCTCACCGACGTGGTGGCGCGCTACACCGAATTCTGCAAGGCCACCGTGCCCGAGGATTTCAGCCTGCGCGGGCTGAAGCTGGTGCTCGATTGCGCCCACGGCGCCACCTACCAGGTGGCGCCGCGCGTGTTCAGGGAGCTGGGCGCCGAGGTGGTGGCGATCGGCGACAAGCCCGACGGTTTCAACATCAACCACGGCGTGGGCAGCACCCACCCGCAGGCGCTGCAGCAGGCGGTGCTTGAACATGGCGCCGACATCGGCATCGGCTTCGATGGTGACGGCGACCGCGTGGTGCTGGTCGACCGCCACGGCACGCTGGCCGATGGCGACGACATCCTCTACGTGCTGGCCCACCGCCTGCGCCGGCGTGGTCTGCTGCAAGGCCCGGTGGTCGGCACGCTGATGAGCAACTACGGGCTGGAGCTGGCGCTGGGCAAGATCGATGTGCCGCTGATCCGCGCCAACGTGGGCGACCGCTACGTGATGCAGCAACTGAAGCAGCACCAGGGCATGCTCGGCGGCGAAACCTCCGGCCATATCCTGTGTCTGGACCGCGCCACCACCGGCGACGGCATCGTCTCCGCGCTGGCCGTGCTGGAAGCGCTGGGAGAAGCCGGCCAGGACCTGGTGGGCGCCCGCGCGGGACTGAACAAACTGCCGCAGGTGATGCTGAACGTGCGCGCCAACGGTGCCCGCGAGTCCCTGGACAGTGTCGAGGTGCGCCAGGCGCAGGCCGAGGTGGAAGACGTGCTGCGCGGTCGCGGCCGGGTGGTTTTGCGTGCGTCGGGTACCGAGCCGCTGGTGCGCGTCACCATCGAGGGCGCCGATGCCGACGAGGTGCAATCGTTGGCGGAGAAGCTGGCGGGGATAGTAAAATCGGTGGCCGAACGTTCGTGAACCTGTAGTTGTACGGGTCGCCATGGTAGGCCCGACGTGCACCGCCCATGCGGGCCCAACTGGACTACAGCCATGCAACACGTTCCCACGCTCGATATCCGCCGCTACGACAGCGACCGCGACGCCTTCGTCGCCGAACTGGGCGCGGCCTATCGCGAATTCGGCTTCTGCTGCATCAGCGGCCACGGCATCGCCCGCGAGCTGATCGACGGCGCCTACGACGCCTTCCAGCGCTTCTTCGCGCTACCCACCGAAACCAAGCTGAAGTACCACATCCCCGGCAGCGGCGGCGCGCGTGGCTATACCCCGTTCAAGGTGGAAACGGCCAAGGGCAGCCAGTACGCCGACCTCAAGGAGTTCTGGCACATCGGTCGCGAGATTCCGCGCGACTCGAAGTTCGCCGACGTGATGCCACCGAATGTGTGGCCGGCCGAGGTGCCGGATTTCAAGCGCTGGGGCTACGGCCTGTACCAGGCGCTGGACGATCTGGGCAGCCGCGTGCTGCGCGCGCTGGCGTTGCACATCGAACAACCGGAAAACTTCTTCGAAGACAAGATCGACGCCGGCAACTCGATCCTGCGCCCGATCCATTACCCGCCGATCGACGACGCCAGCGACATCCCGAACGTGCGCGCCGGCGCGCACGAGGACATCAACCTCATCACCTTGCTGGTGGGCGCCAGCGCCGAGGGACTGGAAGTGCTGAGCCACGGCCAGTGGCTGCCGATCACCACCGAGGGCGACGCCATCGTGGTGAACATCGGTGACATGCTGCAGCGGCTGACCAACCACGTGTTTCCGTCCACCTCGCACCGGGTGGTCAATCCGCCCAACGAGAATGCGCGCAAGCCGCGCTATTCGGTGCCGTTCTTCCTGCACCCGAACCCGGACGTGGTGCTCGATCCGCTGGCACCATGCATCACGCCGGACAACCCGCGCCGCTACGACACCTCGATCACCGCGCACGAGTACCTCATGCAGCGGTTGCGCGAGATCAAGCTGATCGGCTGAGCCCTCAGGCGCGGTTGTGCGAGCGCATGGTGCGCTGTTTCTCGATCTGCCAGTCGCGCTGCTTCTCGGTATCGCGCTTGTCGTGCTCCTGCTTGCCGCGGGCCAGGCCGATTTCCACCTTCACCTTGTTGCCTTTCCAGTACATCGCGGTGGGCACCAGGGTGTAACCCTTGCGCTCGACGGCGCCGACCAGCTGGTCGATCTCCTTGCGATGCAGCAGCAGCTTGCGGGTGCGCCGATCCTCGGCGATCACGTGGGTGGAGGCGCTGATCAGCGGCGGGATCGACGCGCCGACCAGGAAGATCTCGTTCTTCAGCACCACCGCGTAGCTGTCGCCGAAATTGATCCGGCCGGCGCGCAAGGCCTTCAGTTCCCAACCCTGCAAGGCCACGCCGCATTCGAAACGCTGGTCGATGTGGTATTCGAAGCGCGCGCGTTTGTTGAGCGCGATGGTGCCGCTGCCCTTCGTGTCCTTGTCCTTCGTTTTGGCCATGTCCGTTAAACTCTCGCCTTTCGGCCCTGCTGCTGACGCGACCGCGGAAGGGGCCAGGCCATTGATGATTGGAAGAGGCTGCCGTGATCGAAATTCGTCGCAGTGCGCTGGTGCGCTTTACGCCCGAGCAGATGTTCGATCTGGTCAACGATGTGGAAGCATACCCAAAGCGTTTCAACTGGTGCGCCTCGTCGGAAGTGATCGAGCGCGATGGCAACGTGCTGGAGGCGCGGCTGGATCTGAACTTCGCCGGGTTGCGGCATAGCTTCACCACCCGCAACACGGCCGAGCCTCCGCAGCGCATCGACATCCGCCTGGTGGGTGGTCCGTTCCGCTCGCTCGACGGCGTATGGACCTTCACCGCGCTCGGCGATGCCGGTTGCAAGGTGGCGCTGGCGCTGGATTTCGATTTCGCCGGCCGCTTCGGCGGTACCCTGCTCAAGCTGGGTTTCCAGGGCCTGGGCAATCGCATGGTCGACGACTTCTGCCGGGAGGCCGAACGTCTGTATGGATGAGGTCGGTTCCGATGATCCGACGGTGACGGTGGAAGTGGCGTATGCCGACGCCACGCGGCAGATCGTTCGCCGTCTCCAACTGCGCGCCGGCAGCACCGTGATGGAGGCGATTGCCGCCGCGGGGCTGGACGGGATCGTGCCGCCTGGCGGCATCGATCCGGCACGCCTTGGCATTTTCTCGCGGCGGGTATCCGCCGATCAGGTGCTCTGCCATGGCGACCGGGTGGAAATCTACCGGCCGCTCATGCTCGATCCGATGGAAGCCCGCCGGCAACGCGCCCGCCGGCGTTGAGGCGCACGCCGGGACGAGAGCGCGTCATTGGCCGTCGTCGTTTCCGCCGTCGCTGGTGCCCGAACCAAAACCGCCGTCATCCTGCTTCGGTTTCTGACTCTTGTCGCCTTCGGTTTCGTCGACCGGGTAGTCGGCGTGGTATTTCTTGCTTTCCTCCAGCAGCTTCTGCGCGTCCTGCGGAAAGAAGTCGCCTTCGGTGCGCACCAGCGTGTCGTTGTTGAAGGTCAGCGTGAGGGCGCGCACCTTGGTAGGGCCGCCGCGGTGCGATTGCGTGGACACGTAATCCCAGCGGTTCTGCTCGAACGGCGAGCTTACCGAGGGCGTGCCCATCAGCACCAGCACCTGCCGCTTGGTCATGCCGGGCTTGAGCTGATCGACCGTCTTCTTGTCGAGCAGGTTGCCCTGCTGCACATCGGGCGTGTAGACGATGTGGCAGCCGGCGATGGAGAGCGCCAGCAGGGCGAAAACCAGCAGGGTGATCAGCTTTTGCATTGCGTGGTGCGTCCCAATCGTAAAGGTGTCGGATGATACACTACCGTTTCGCTAGCGCTGCGCGCCCGGAGGTCATGCTATGGAACAGGAAACCAGGGAACTGCGACGGGTCGGCCTCAAGGTCACCCATCCGCGCATGCGCATCCTGCAGATATTCGACGAGGAGGAGGGCAATCATCTCACCGCCGAAGACGTCTACAAGAAATTGCTGGCCCATCAGGAAGACATCGGCCTGGCGACGGTTTACCGGGTGCTGACCCAGTTCGAGGCGGCAGGCATTGTCGTCAAGCACAATTTCGAGGGTGGCCAGGCTGTCTACGAACTCGACCGCGGCAAACATCATGACCACATGATCGATGTGGACAGCGGAAAAGTGATCGAGTTCGTCAGCGAGGAGATCGAGCGGCTGCAGCACGAGATCGCGGCCCGTCACGGCTACGTCATCGAGGACCACAGCCTGGTGCTTTACGTCCGTCCCAAGCAGCGGTCCGGAAGGGGCTGAGCCTTCGGTCGCAGGGCGCGGCGCCGTCTGCGGCATCGGAAAGCAGCAAGGCCGGGGCGAAAAAGGCACAAAAAAAACCGCAGTTGGACTCCTGTCCGCCTGCGGTTGTTCCGTTACCTGTCGAGCTCCGATTCAGCGAATTGCTCGCTGCCATCGATACGCCACAAGTCGCGGCAAAAACGGCGTCCTGCCGTTTTTCTCGAAGCGCCCGTCCCCACGGTTGCTTCGATACACCATCTTGCGATGGTGGCTCCCCCACATCGATGGATCGATACTAACGAAGCTTTCACGGGGCCGGTATTGGAAAAATTCCTAGGTGGCCTGGAAGGCCGTGGCAACCGCCGTGAAGCCTGATGAAATCGGCCGTGGCGGGCTTTCGCCGGTTTCTCCCTCCCAGGCGCCATCAGGCCAGTGCGGAAGGGTCGGCGCCACCGTTGCTGTTTCGCAGCAGGATCCGCAGATGGACGCCCGGCTGCTGCGGATGCAGCCGGAAATCCCCGCCCAGTGAAGTCACCCGGTCGCGCATGCCCTGCAGGCCGCGTCCGCCACGGGGCATGCGGGCGGGCAAGCCGGTGCCGTTGTCGCGCACGTCCAGCAACGCCAGCGCCACGCCCTGGCGTTTGCCGATGCGCAGGCGCAGGCGAAACTCGGTGGCGCCGGAGTGCTTGACGGCGTTGGTGGCGCTCTCCTGCGCCAGGCGGTAGATCGCCGTGCGGATGTCCTCGTCGAGTTGCCGCGGATCACCGTAAAGGTCCGTGTGGTACGCGATGCGTGCGGTGGTCAGCAGGTCGCGTATCGGGCCCTCGTCGAGGGCGCGCATCAGGCCGAACTCGTCCAGCACCGCCGGGCGCAGGTCGTCGAGCAGCCGATGCAGGGCGCGCCGCATGTGCGCCAGGATGGTGTTGATCGAACTGCTGATGTCCTTCAACCCGGCCTGCTGCAAGCGCGCTTCCGCCAGTTTCACGTGGGTCTGGATGGCGGTGATGTTCTGCCCCAGTTCGTCGTGGAGTTCGGCGGCCAGGTGCCTTCGCTGGTTTTCGTCGGCGCGCAGGTTGCCGCGGGCGGCGTTGCGCAGTTGGCCGGTGAGCTGATCGAGGTGGTAATTGACGGCACCCAGATAAGCGTTCTGTTCGGCCACGTAGGCGCTGCTCTCGCGCAGCGCGTCGGTGGCCGAGCCCAGCATCATGGCGCCGGTGCCGGCGACCGCCAGGAACAGATAGGCGGAGGCCGTGGAGGGCGCGTAATCCAGATGGTGCTCGGCCAGGGTGATGCCCAGGCTGGTGACCAGCATGGCCAGGCAGGCCCCGCGCCAGCCATGCCGGAACGCAAAGTACAGCACCGGCGCCAGCGACAGCACGCGGGCAAATTGCGGTTGCGGGGCGACCTGCCGCGACAGCAAAAGCAGGATGACCATCGAGGGCAGCATCACCAGCACGCCATCGATCAGCAGGCTGATCAGTGCGCCGCGGTCCAGCCGGTCTTGCACCAGCATAACCATCAGCGGGACAAGCAGAAGAATCGCCAGATAATGGCTGAGCAACTGTTCGCCCAACACCTGCAGCATCTGGTCGCCGCCGCGATGAAGCGCGGTGAGCGCAGTGGCATCCACGGCGGTGGTGGCGCCGACCAGCACGACCACGATCACCAGCAGGCGTGCCATTTGCTGAGGGGTGTTCAGCGTCACCTGGCGGCCGAACCGGCGCACCACCCACAGGCCGCCGGCCATCACCAGCATGTTCGGCAGTTCGCCGAAAAGCAGGCTGCTCCAGGCGACCGGAGCCCCTTGGCTCATTACCGTACCGAAGGAAGCGATGCATTCCGCTGCCAGGATCCAACCCCAATAACGCATGGGGGCGAGCAGCAGCGCGCCGAATCGCAACCCGTAGGGCAGCATCCAGAACGGTTGCACCGTTGGCCACAACGCCAGCCACGCCAGGAAATAAGCGAGCCCCAGCGCCGGGCCGAGGCAGGATGTGAGGAACGACTTCGATAGCATGGCGCGATGGTACATGCGCGGCGGCGCGCGGCGGGCTGGTGCCGTCGGGAGCGGAAGCCGTGCCGTGGCGCACGCGCGTGTGTAAAGTAGCGCCATGCACAGTATCGTCCTGGTCGATGACCACGCCATCGTTCGCGAAGGATTCAAGCGCCTGATCGAGCTTGAGCCCGATCTCGACGTGATCGCCGAGTGCCGCTGCGCCGATGACGCTGTGGAGGCGGTAACCCAGTGGCTGCCGGATCTCGTGGCGCTGGACTTGTCGCTGCCGGACGGCAGCGGGTTGCCCCTGATCGAGCACCTGTTGAGCGTGGCGCCCAAGACCCGCATCGTGGTGCTGAGCATGCACGATGGCGAACCTTATATTTCCGAAGCCATGCGTCGTGGCGCCAGCGGCTACGTGACCAAGGGCGTGGCGCCGGAGGAACTGGTGGCCGGCCTGCGTGCGGTGATGAACGGCGAAAGCTTCCTGAGTTCCGACATCCGCAAGCGTCGCGCGGAGCGACCGGGCGATGCGCTGGACCCCATCCACCGGCTGACGGCCCGCGAGCGCGAAGTGTTTTTGCTGCTTGCCGCCGGGCGCGCACCCAAGCAGGTGGCCGCCGAGCTGGGCATTGGCCAGAAGACCGTCTATATCCATCGAGCCAGCGTGATGGGAAAACTCGGCGCCGGCTCCGAGCTCGAACTTTACCGCATCGCCAGCGAACGCAGCCTGTTGCCGGCTTGACACGTCAGGCGAGCCTTCGAATGGACGGCCATCCGCGGCGGTGCCGCTGCAAGCGGCGCTCTGTCAGAATCACCTGTCCAGCCAACAGGGGAGCCATGGCATGAGTGAAACCGAAACCGAAACCGTGCCGGTCAATTCGCCGCGTCGCATTCTTTTCGCCAGCCTGATCGGCACCACCATCGAGTTCTTCGACTTCTATATTTACGCCACCGCGGCGGTGCTGATTTTCCCCAAGCTGTTTTTCCCCGCGGCGGATGCCACCTCGGCCACGCTGGAGTCGCTGGCCACGTTCGCGCTGGCGTTCTTCGCGCGGCCGGTCGGATCGGCCGTGTTCGGCCACTTCGGCGACCGCATCGGGCGCAAGGCGACGCTGGTGGCGGCCCTGCTGACCATGGGCATTTCCACCGTGACCATCGGCTTGTTGCCCACGTATGCCGACATCGGTGTGGCCGCGCCCGCCTTGCTGGCGCTTTGCCGCTTCGGTCAGGGGCTGGGCCTGGGCGGCGAGTGGGGCGGCGCCGTGTTGCTGGCGACCGAGAACGCGCCGCCGGGCAAGCGCGCGTGGTACGGCATGTTTCCGCAGCTCGGTGCGCCGATCGGCTTCTTCCTGTCCACCGGCATGTTTTTGTGGCTGACCCGGGGTATCGGCGAGGCCGCCTTCTTTGCCTGGGGGTGGCGCGTTCCGTTCCTGGGCAGCGCGGCGCTGGTGGTGATCGGTTTGTGGATGCGGCTGAAGCTGCAGGAGACGCCCGACTTCGCCCGCGCGATATCGCGCCACGAGCGCGTGCGCATGCCCATGCTGACCGTACTTGCGCGGCATCCGCGTGCCTTGCTCGCCGGCACCTTCACGGCGCTGGCCACGTTCGTGCTGTTCTACCTGATGACGGTGTTCACCCTGAGCTGGGCCACCACGCGGCTGGGTTATTCGCGCGAGGAGTTCCTGTTGCTGCAGATGCTTGGGGTGATCCTGTTCGGCGTCACCATACCCTTGTCGGCCATCTTCGCCGATCGCTACGGCGCGCGCCTGGCGATGGTGCTTTCCACCTTGCTGATCCTGGCCTTCGGCATCGGTTTCGCGCCGTTGTTTGCGGCGGGCAGCATGACCAACGTGTTTCTGTTCCTCTCGCTGGGCCTGGGCGTGATGGGCTTGACCTATGGCCCGTTGGGCACGGCGCTGGCGCAGATGTTTCCCACCGCGGTGCGTTATACCGGCGCGTCGCTGGCTTTCAACATGGCGGGCATCTTCGGCGCGTCGCTGGCGCCGTACATCGCCACCTGGCTGGCGGCGACGCACGGTCTGGCCTATGTCGGCTATTACCTCGCCGCCGCGGCCGTGGTGACCTTGCTGGCCTTGCTGATCACGCCGCCGTCCACACACGAAGCCGTCGCACCAGGCGAACCGACGGTTGTGCTCTAGCGCCGGCTCGGGACGTTAAGGACGACACAAGAACTCCGGCGATGCTTTCACGCGGTTGTCGGCCCGGGCGTGTCACGCTTGGCAGTCAACGGATATCGGGAGCGTGGTGGCGCGTTCGGCAACGGCGAAAGTGGAAATGTCCGGGCACCGGATCCTCGCCGCCCGTGCACAGCGGCTGGCAACGCAGCAGCCGCCAACCAGCCAGCAGACTTCCACGCCACGGACCGAAGCGTGTCACCGCGATACGTGCATAATCGGAGCAACTGGGGTGAAAGCGGCAGCGCGGTCCAAGCATCGGACTGAGCCAACGCTTGTAGAAACGGAGCAACAACAGTATCAATCGGGTCAAGACAGATGTAACCGCGGCGAGCTGGGGAATTCAGTGCCACGAGTATTCCAGAATCGTGCTTGCCGGTGTAGGGCACATGGGCTATAACTCCCGGCCGCCACGGCCAAAAACGGTGAAGGAATATGGCGAATACGACGCGTAGTTCGACCGCTGCCAAGGTAAAAAAGGACAAGACTCCGACCAAGGCAGTCGGCAAGTCCAAGGCGACCGCCAGCAAGGGCGGCAAGGCCAAACCCGTGGCGAAACCGGCGGCCGCCAAGCGCCCGGTTGCTGCAGCGAAACCCGCTGCAAAGACCGCTGCAACCCGCAAGCCGCCGGCCGTGAAAAAGGCGAAGCCGACGGCGGCGACGGCAAAGAAAGTCGCGGCCAAGCCGGTATCGAAAACGGCGGCCAAACCGGTCGTCGGAAAGAACGCGCCAAAAAAGGGGGTGGCAAAAAAAGCCCCCGTGAAGCAAGCTGTGGCGAAGGCCCCGGTCAAGCCGGCGGTCGCAAAGAAGTCGGCGCAGAAGCCGGCATCCAAGCGCTCGACCGTTTCGAAAACCCCCATCAAGCCGGTGGCGAAGAAGTCCGCAGCACCGGCGAAACTCGCGGCCAAGGTCGCTTCGAAGCCCGCTTCGAAACCCAAGGCGCCGCCGCCGACCAGGGAGAAGGCGGCCAAGCCGGCCGTGTCGGCCAAATCCGTTGACCGGCCTGCACCGCCGGCTGCACCCAAGAAACAGGCGGCTCCGGCTTCCACCACCGCGCTCTACAAAGGCAAGGTGGCAAGCGCCATCGCCATGGTGACACCGCGGAAGGCCCCGGCTCCCGCGCACCATGCCTCTCACCATAATCAGAAAAATTCGTCATCCTCAATGAATAAATCGGCTACAAAAAAGCTCGAAAACGGTGTCACTCGGGAAGATGGGCGCTATGCGCTGCCTTCCACCAGCGTCATCGCCTTGCCCAAGGGTTATCGTCCCTCCTCCGACGAGGAGTACATGAACCCGCAGCACCTGGCCTACTTCCGCAACAAGTTGCGCGACTGGCGTGACCAGTTGGTGGAAGAGTCGCGCCAGACCATGGACAACCTGCGCGAAGAAGTGCGCGACGTCGGCGACGAGGCGGAACGCGCCACCCGCGAAACCGAAAACTCGCTGGAACTGCGCACCCGCGATCGTTACCGCAAACTGATTTCCAAGATCGACAAGGCGCTGCGCCGGATCGAGGAAGGCAGCTACGGTTTCTGCGAGGAGACCGACGAGGAAATCGGCGTGGACCGGCTCGATGCCCGCCCCATCGCCACCTTGTCGCTCGATGCGCAGGAACGCCGCGAACACCTGCAGAAGCAGATGGGCGATTGACCGCCGGGGTTCGTTGACCACAAAAAGCCCCGCTTCAGGCGGGGCTTTTTCTTTGCCGGCGGACGCGCGGCGAGTGCGCGCGATGCACGGCTGTCGACGTACGGCTAGGCCAGCGCCTGCGCAGCGTAGCCCTTCAATTTCGCCAGCATCGACGCCAACCCGTTCGAGCGGGTGGGCGACAGGTGCTTGGCCAGTCCGATGGTGCCGATGAACGTGGGTTCGGTATCGACGATGTCCTGCGCCGGGCGATCGGAATACACGCGCAGCACCAGCGCGATCAGGCCGGAGACGATCGCCGAATCGCTGGTTGCCTCGAAATGCATGCAGTGGGCGTCGCCGCTGGGCACCAGCCAGACCATCGACTGGCAACCGAGCACGCGGTAGGTCTCGGTCTTGTGTTCTTCCGGAAACGGCGGCAACTGCTTGCCGAGGTCGATCAGGTATTGGTAACGCTCGGTCCAGTCGCCGAAGTAGGCGAATTCCTCGGCGATTTCCTGCTGCGCCGCGTCGGCGCTGGTGTGCATATTCATCGTTCCATTATCGCGCATCGGATGGAGGCGAGGGGATGCGGCCGCTTCGCCGATGCGTCCGCAGCCATTACTTCACACTCCAGCGGGTGCCCTGGGCGCTGTCCTCGATCACGATGCCCAGTGCGTCCAATTCGTTGCGAATGGCGTCGGCACGGGCGAAGTCGCGTGCGGCACGGGCGTCGCGCCGCTGCTGCAACAGCTCCTCGACGTGGGCGGCATCGATGGCATCGCCGCCGCGCTGGAACCACGCTTCGGGCGCCTGCTGCAGCAGGCCGAGCAAGGCGCCGCCACCGAGCAGGTCTGCCTTGGCCGCGGCCGTGCCGCTCTGTCGCGCGGCATCGGCCAGTTGCGACAGTTCCGCCAGCGCCTGCGGCGTGTTGAGGTCATCGCACAGCGCGGCCTCGACGGCGGGCGGAACCGGCAGCGCGCCTTCGGGGAGGTCGATCCCGTCCAGATCGCGCAACACGCGGTACCAGCCATCGAGCGTGTTCACCGCCTGCTGGATGGCGTCGTCGGACCAGTCCAGCGGCTGGCGATAATGGCCGCGCAGCAACATCAGGCGCAGGGCTTCGGCCGGATGCTGTTGCAGCAGTTCGTGCACCAGCAGCACATTGCCCAGCGACTTGGACATCTTGCGGCCGCCGAAGGTGAGCATGCCGTTGTGCAGCCAGTAGCGGGCGAAGGTCTTGCCGCCATGCGCGCAGGTGGATTGGGCGATCTCGTTTTCGTGATGCGGAAACTGCAGGTCGATGCCGCCGGCATGGATGTCGATGGTTTCGCCAAGGTGGGCGGCGCTCATGGCCGAGCATTCGATATGCCAGCCGGGGCGGCCGCGGCCCCACGGGCTGTCCCAGCCGGGCAGTTCGGGGGTGGACGGTTTCCACAGCACGAAATCGCCCGGGCTCTTCTTGTAGGGCGCCACGTCCACCCGCGCGCCGGCGATCAGTTCTTCGGTATCGCGACCGGACAACGCGCCGTAGTCCGGATAACTGCCCACGTCGAACAGCACGTGGCCTTCTGCCGCGTAGGCATGGCCGTTGGCGAGCAGTTGCTCGATCATCGCCACGATCTCGCCGATGTGCGCGGTGGCGTGCGGTTCGATGTCGGGCGGGGCCACGCCCAGGCCCGCCATGTCGTCGCGGAAGGCTTGGGCGAAACGGTCGGTGATGGCGGCGATCGGCACGCCCTGCCGCTGCGCGGCGGCATTGATCTTGTCGTCGACGTCGGTGATGTTGCGGGCGTACACCACCTGCGGGTAATGCCGCCGCAACAGCCGCGCCAGCACATCGAACACCACCGGCGGGCGCGCATTGCCGATGTGCACGAAGTTGTAGACGGTGGGGCCGCAGACATACATGGTCACCCGTTGCGGGTCGAGCGGAACAAAAGGTTCGAGCCGGCGGGTGAGGCCGTTGTAGAGGGAAATCGGCATGGGTTGGAGCATCCGCGGTGTGATCGGGCGTACTGGCGTTTTTACGGCAGCCCGGCATCTTAACAAGGTGTAAGCGGGGCGGGCGGAACCTGCTGATTCTAAGCGTGTATTCAGCGTGAATTTGTTGCAATGACGGAGCAAGCGCAATCCTCGCAGTGCTCAGATCGGAGTTCGCAATGACCAAGCTGCTGTTCCCCATGCTGTTGCTGGCCCTGGCGGCGACGGGCGTCCAGGCCCAGGACGGGCGCTACGCCAATGGCGACGACAACACACACTACGGTTGGGCCGACGTCCTGCGCGTCGATCCGGTCTCGGCCATCACCCAGACCGAAGTGCCGCGGCAGGAATGCTACGACCAGCAAGTCGTGCATCAGGAGCGCGGCAACAGCACCGCGGGCACGATCCTCGGCGCTGTCGTTGGTGGCGTGCTCGGCAACACCGTGGGCAAGGGCGACGGCCGCCGCGCGGCAACCGTGGCCGGTGCGGTGGCGGGTGGCGCGGTGGGCAACCGTGCGTCCAACCATGGCGGCACGTATGAAACCACGCAGACGCAGTGCCGGCAGGTCAGCACGGTCAGCGAGCAGCGCCGTATCGTCGGCTACGACGTCGAATACAAGTATCGCGGCGAGGTCTACGTGTCGCGGCTCAATTACGATCCCGGCGAACGGCTGCGGGTCAGGGTGAACGTGCAGCCGGCCGATTGACCCTGGCCAGCTTCATCGGAACGCGCCGCCTTCGGGCGGCGCATTCGTTTGTGTAGTGGGGCAGTGAGGCATGTTTTTGTTGCAAGGCAGCGAAATTCCCGCCATCATGCGTGTTCGTGTTCAACGCCGATCACCGATTTCAGCGCATGTCCATAGCCGTCTATACCGCCAACGTCCTCACCAGCGCCCGCATGGCCGCTGGCATGACGTCGCGCGCGCGCCGACCGCGGTACCGACTTTCGGCCGGGTAGGCAGTCGCGCACGTTAATTATGCGGACAGACGAAAAAGCCCGGCCCTCGCGCCGGGTTTTTGCGTTTTCGGAATTGGTTTCACACGTATCTATTGGCTGACTCTCACTCAAGGTATCGCCCCATGGCACCTCGACATTTCCTGACCACGCAGGATTACAGCCGCGCCGAGATCGACGCGCTGCTGACCCAAGCTGCCGAATTCAAGCGCTCGCCCGGCGGTCGGCAAATGGCCGGCAAGTCGATCGCGTTGCTGTTCTTCAACCCCTCGATGCGCACGCGCACCAGCTTCGAACTGGGTGCGTTCCAACTGGGTGGGCATGCCGTGGTGCTGCAGCCGGGCAAGGACGCGTGGCCGATCGAGTTCGAGGTCGGCAGCGTGATGGATGGCGACACCGAGGAGCACATCGCCGAGGTGGCGCGGGTGCTTTCGCGCTATGTCGACCTGATCGCCGTGCGCGCGTTTCCCAAATTCCAGGACTGGGCGGTGGATCGCCAGGACACCGTGATCAAGGCGTTCGCGCAGTACGCCACGGTGCCGGTGATCAACATGGAAACGATCACCCACCCCTGCCAGGAGCTGGCGCATGCGTTGGCGCTGAAGGAACACCTGGGCAGCCTGCAGAACAAGAAGTACGTGCTGACCTGGACCTACCATCCCAAGCCGCTGAACACCGCGGTGGCCAATTCCGCCTTGCTGATCGCCACCAAGATGGGCATGGACGTCACCTTGCTGTGCCCCACGCCGGACTACGTGCTGGACGAACGCTACATGGCGTATGGACGTCTGAACGCGGAGCAGAACGGCGGTTCGCTCACCGTCAGCCACAATATCGAGGAGGCCTACAGCGGCGCCGACGTGGTCTACGCCAAGAGCTGGGGCGCGTTGCCTTATTTCGGTCGCTGGGAGCAGGAAAAACCGATCCGCGAGGCCAGCAAGCACTTCATCGTCGACGAAGCGAAGATGGCACTGACCAACAACGGCCTGTTCAGCCATTGCCTGCCGTTGCGGCGGAACATCAAGGCCACCGATGCGGTGATGGATTCGCCCGCATGCATCGCCATCGATGAAGCCGAGAACCGCCTGCACGTGCAGAAGGCGGTCATGGCCTCGCTGATCGGCCAGGGCTGAGCCAGCCACCATGTACGCGCCCACGTCATTTCGCGAAACACGCAGCGAGGTTCTGCGCGATCTGGTTCGTGCCTATCCGTTCGCCACCGTGGTCGTGCAGGCGCAGGGCGGGCTGGTGGCGAACCACCTGCCGTTCGAATGGAACGGCGACGCGCTGCAGGCACATGTCGCCCGGGGCAACGAGTTGGCGGCGATGGATGGCGCGCCGGTGCTCGTGGTGTTCCAGGGGCCGCAGGGCTACATCAGCCCGAACTGGTATCCGAGCAAGCACGAGACCGGCCGCGAAGTACCGACCTGGAATTACACCGTGGTGCACGTGCACGGCCGGCTCCGCGTGATCGATGACGCGGCATGGGTCCGTCACCAGCTGGAAGCGCTCACCGATCACCATGAATCGGGCCAGCCCCGGCCGTGGAAAATCAGTGACGCACCCGAGGATCACGTCGAGAAATTGCTGGGCGCGATCGCCGGCATCGAAGTCACGGTCGAACGCATCGAAGGCAAGTTCAAACTTAGCCAGAACCATCCCGCACGCAACCGCGAAGGAGTGATCGCCGGCCTGCGCCAGCGCGACGGCGATGGCGACCTGGAACTGGCCGCCATGATGAGCAAACGCGAGGAGTCCGCACTGTGAACCATCAGCATCACTATCGCGTCGACGTGGAATGGACCGGCAATCTCGGCACCGGCACGGATGGTTACCGCAACTACAGCCGCGACCATGTCATCCGCATCGAGGGCAAGCCGCCGCTGGCCGGGTCGTCCGACCCCGCCTTCCGGGGCGACGCCGCCAGGCACAACCCCGAGGACATGCTGGTCACCGCCTTGTCGACTTGCCACATGCTGTCCTACCTGCACATGGCGACGGTGGCCGGTGTGGTGGTGACGGGCTATGTCGATGCGGCCGAGGGCACCATGGCCATGGAAGGAGAGGGCGGCCATTTCGTCGAAGTGGTGTTGCACCCGACCGTCACGATCAGCCCGGCCAGCGACCCGGCCAAGGCCGAAGCGGCGCACGAGTCGGCCCACCACGCCTGTTTCATTGCCAATTCCGTGAATTTCCCGGTGCGCTGCGAACCGCGCATCGTCGTTTCTTCCGACTGACATCTTCCCGATCAGGATTCCGCAAGCCATGAGCAAAGACATCGTCCTCGCCTTTTCCGGCGGCCTCGACACCAGCTTCTGCGTGCCTTACCTCAAGGAGCGCGGCTGGGCCGTGCACACCGTGTTCGCCGACACCGGCGGTGTGGACGCCGAGGAGCGTGCCTTCATCGAGAACCGCGCGAAGGAGCTGGGCGTGGCCAGCCACGTTACCGTCGACGGCGGCCCCGCGATCTGGAGCGGCTTCGTCAAGCCGTTCGTGTGGGCGGGCGAGGGCTACCAGGGCCAGTACCCGTTGCTGGTGTCCGACCGCTACCTGATCGTGGAGGCCGCGCTGAAGCGCGCCGCCGAGCTGGGTACGCGCGCCATCGCGCACGGCTGTACCGGCATGGGCAACGACCAGGTGCGCTTCGACCTGGCGGTGAAATCGCTGGGTGACTACGAGATCGTGGCGCCGATCCGCGAGATCCAGAAGGAACACACGCAGACGCGCGCCTACGAGCAGGCCTTCCTGGAAGAGCGCGGCTTCGGTGTGCGCGCCAAGCAGCAGGCCTACACCATCAACGAAAACCTGCTGGGCCTGACCATGTCCGGCGGCGAGATCGACAAGTGGCAGGCGCCGGGCGAAGGCGCGGTGGGCTGGTGCAAGCCGCGCGCCGAATGGCCGTCCAAACCGCTGCAGGTGAAGATCGGCTTCGAGCATGGCGAAGCCGTGTCGCTGGACGGCGAAAAGATCGCCGGCCACAAGCTGCTGGCGAAATTGAACGGCTTGTTCGCGCCCTATGGCGTGGGTCGCGGCCTCTACACCGGCGACACCACCATCGGCCTGAAGGGCCGCATCATCTATGAAGCCCCCGGCCTGATTTCGCTGCTGACCGCGCACCGCGCGCTGGAAGAAGCCGTGCTCAGCAAGCAGCAGAACCGCTTCAAGCCCGAGGTGGCACGCAAGTGGGTTGAAGTGGTGTACGAGGGTTTCTTCCACGATCCGATCAAGGCCGACCTGGAAGCATTCCTGGCGTCCAGCCAGTCCACCGTCAATGGCGAAGTGACGCTGGAGACCAATGGCGGCGTGGTCAACGCGGTGGCGATCGAATCGAAGCACATCCTCAATGCCAAGGGCGCCACCTATGCGCAGTCGGCCGACTGGGGCGTGGCCGAGGCCGAGGGCTTCATCAAGCTGTTCGGCATGAGCAGCACCTTGTGGGCCGAGGTCAACAGGACCGGGAATGGAGAATAGGGAATCGGGAATGGTCAAGAGCGATACGCTGCTTGAGGCGACGCTGGGACACCTGCGTGCGCTGGTCGGTTTCGACACGCGCAACCCGCCGCGGGTGATCGACACTGGTGGCATCTTCGATTACCTGCGCGCTCAGTTGCCCGGCTTCGACGTGACCGTCACCGATCACGGCGCCGGCGCGGTGAGCCTGCATGCCGTGCGCGGCACGCCGAAATACCTGTTCAACGTGCATCTGGACACCGTGCCCGATTCGCCGGCCTGGACGGCCGATCCGCATGCGCTGCGTGTCACGGAAGACCGCGCCATCGGCCTCGGCGCCTGTGACATCAAGGGTGCGGCCGCGGCGTTGCTGGCGGTGGCCAATGCCAGCGGCGGTGATATGGCGTTGCTGTTTTCCACTGACGAAGAAGCCAACGATCCACGCTGTATTGCGGGCTTCCTGCAGGCTTTTCCCCCTCTCCCTTTGGGAGAGGGTCGGGGTGAGGGTGCGGGCAAAGCGAACGGTATGACTCCGGCCGTATCCTCACCCCAACCCCTCTCCCAACGGGAGAGGGGCTACGAAGCGATCATCATTGCCGAGCCCACCAAGGGCGAGGCGGTGCTGGCGCATCGCGGTATCCAGTCGGTGCTGATGCGCTTCGCCGGCCACGCAGGTCACGCCTCGGGCGAGCAGAAGGCCAGCGACAGCGCGTTGCACCAGGCGGTGCGTTGGGGTGACGCGGCGCTGGATTTCGTGGACGCACAATCGCATGAACGTTTTGGCGGCCTCACCGGATTGCGCTTCAACATCGGCCGTATCGAAGGCGGCATCAAGGCCAACATGATTGCGCCCAGCGCCGAGCTGCGCTTCGGCATGCGGCCGCTGCCCACGATGCAGCCCGATGGCCTGCTGGAAAGCTTCCGTGCCCTGGCCGAACCGGCGCCTGCGCATTTCGAGGAAACCTTCCGTGGCCCTTCGCTGCCGGCGGGCGATACGGCGCGGGCCGAGGAGCGCCGCTTGCGCGCGCGCGACCTGGCCGACGAGCTGGGTATCCCGGTCGGCAACGCGGTGGACTTCTGGACCGAAGCGGCGCTGTTCTCCGCCGCTGGCTATACCGCCTTCGTCTATGGCCCCGGCGACATCGCCCAGGCGCACAGCGCCGACGAATGGGTGGCGCTGGACCAATTGCAGCAGTACGCAGAAACCATCTACCGGATCGTCGATCGTGGAAATGCATAACAAGAGTACCCGTCAGACCATCGTGCGCCTGCTTTCGAGCATGGGCAGCGCGAAGGAAATCCAGCAGTACCTGAAGCGCTTCTCGCAGCTGGACGCCAAGCGCTTTGCCGTGGTGAAGGTCGGCGGCGCGGTGCTGCGCGACGACCTGTCCGCGCTGACCTCGTCGCTGACCTTCCTGCAACAGGTCGGCTTGACGCCGATCGTGCTGCACGGCGCCGGCCCGCAACTGGACGAGGAGCTGGCTGCCGCGGGCATCGTGAAGGAGACCGTCAACGGCCTGCGGGTGACCTCGCCCGAAGCGCTGGCAATCGTGCGCAAGGTGTTCCAGGCGCAGAACCTGCGGTTGGTGGAAGCGCTACAGAGCATGGACGCGCGTGCCACCTCGGTGCCGTCGGGCGTGTTCGCGTCCAGCTACCTGGATCAGTCCGTTTACGGTCTGGTGGGCAAGGTGGACAGCATCAACCTGGCGCCGATCGATGCCAGCCTGCGCGCCGGCTCGATCCCGGTGATCGCCAGTCTCGGCGAGACGCCGAGCGGGCAGATCCTCAACATCAACGCCGACTTCGCCGCCAACGAACTGGTGCGCGTGCTGCAGCCGTACAAGATCGTGTTTCTCACCGGTACCGGCGGGCTGCTGGACGAGAAGGGCAAGGTGATCGATTCGATCAACCTCAGCACCGAGTACGAGCACCTGATGGCGCAGCCCTGGATCAACGGCGGCATGCGCCTGAAGATCGAGCAGATCGCCGACCTGCTGTCGGACCTGCCGTTGACCTCGTCGGTGTCGATCACGCGGCCATCCGAGCTGGCCAAGGAGCTGTTCACCCACAAGGGTTCCGGCACGCTGGTGCGCCGCGGCGAGCGCGTATTGAAATACGACTCGTGGGAAGGCATCGACCTGGACCGCCTGCGGGCGTTGGTCGAATCCAGCTTTGGCCGCACGCTGGTGGCCGATTATTTCGAGCGCACCAAGCCGCGTTGTGTCTACGTCAGCGAGAATTACCGGGCGGCAATGATCCTCACCGAAGAGGGCGGCGTGCCGTACCTGGACAAGTTCGCGGTGCTGGATGACGCGCAGGGCGAAGGCCTGGGTCGCGCGGTATGGCAGGTGATGCGCGAGGCGCACCCGCGGCTGTTCTGGCGTTCGCGCCACGGCAACGCGATCAACCCGTTCTATTACGCCGAGTCCGACGGCTGCCTGAAGCAGGAGCGCTGGAAGGTGTTCTGGTACGGGCTGGACAATTTCGACGACATCAGCCGCTGCGTGGCCCATTGCGCCACGCGGCAGCCGACACTGCTGGATCGGGAATCATGATCAAGGAAAAAAAG
>JBIQMK010000004.1:0-47260 GCA_044463365.1 Rhodanobacter sp.
GCACCAGTGGCGCAGCGCGGCAGCGTCCTCGTCGTCGACCTCCACCGGGTCGAACAATGCCTGGGCCCCGCTGGCCCACAGCCAGTGCCGCAGCTGGCGCCCGAAGCCGCAGAACTCCTCGTAGTCGCTGTCGCCCAGCGCCAGCAGGCCGTAGCGCAAGTGGGTCAGGTCCGTCGGCTGCGCCATCGCCTGGCGCGCGAACGCGACAGCCATGTCCGGCGGCTCGCCGTCACCGGTGGTGCTGACCACGAACAGCGCGCGCGAGGTCTCGCGCAAAGCCGCCAGGGTGGAGCTGTCGATCGCATCCACGCGCGACGGCACGCCAGCGGTTTGCAGGCTTTGCCAGGTTTGCCGCGCCAGTTGTTCGGCCAGGCCAGTCTGGCTGGCGTAGAACACCCGCACGGTATCCGGCGCGACCGGCGCGGGCGCATCGGCGACGCGCGGCGTTGGGTCGAGCGGTCCGGTTTCACCGCGCTTGGCCTGCCCATGCCGGTACCGAAACCACCCCGCCAGCAAAAACCAGCCGGCCAGCAGCCACGCCGCGGCCATCCAGCACTGGCGGCCCGGATCGTGCCACTGCACCGGCTCGGCGCGGCAGTACCACAGCAGCACGGCCAGCAGCGCGAACGCCGTGATCAGGATCGCGTTGCTGATGGCGGCCACCCGCCCGAACGCGCCGCGGTCGCGTCTCATGGACGCACCGCGGCGTCGAACGCGGGCGACATGCGCTGCACGAAACCCTGCGGCGTGCGCACGATCATCAGCACCGCCAAGCCGTGCGAGCGCGCAAACGCCATGCCCTCGTCCGCGCCCATCACGCTCAGCGTGGTGCCCAGCGGATCGGCCTGCATGCAGTCGTCCGCCAGCACGCTCACCGATGCCACCTCGTGCGGCACCGGGTAGCCGCTGCGCGGGTCGATGTGATGCGAGTAGTAGCGGCCGCCGTCCTCGAACACATGGCGATAGTCGCCCGACGTGGCGATGGCGCGCTCGTCCAGCGCCACGGTATCGATCAGTTCGTCGGCATCGACCACGGCGCCGGATGCCGCGTCCGGCCGCTCGATGCCCACTCGCCACACGCTGCCGTCGGGCTTGCGCCCGTGCGCCCGCAACTCGCCGCCCACTTCCACCAGGTACGCGTCCACGCCGATGTGCTGCAGGTAGCGTGCGACCTGATCCACGCCGTAGCCCTTGGCCACCGCGGAAAGGTCCAGGTACACGCCGCCCGGCTGCCGCACGCGACGCGTGGCGGGTTCCACCTGCAATTTCCACCAGCCCACCCGCGAACGCGCCGCCGCGATCGCCTGCGCCGTCGGCGGCTGGCGCGGGCGCTGGTCGGGACCGAAACCCCACAGGTTCACCAGCGGGCCCACCGTGGGGTCGTAGGCGCCATCGCTGGCCTTCGCCAGCTGCAGCGCATGCCGCAATACGGTGAAGAATTCCGGCGGCAGCTGCTGCCAGCTGCCGGCCGGTGCGCGGTTGAAGCGCGACAGGTCGGAGCCCGGCTTGTACGTGCTCATCTGGCCGTCCACCCGATCCAGCTCGACCTGGATGCCCTGTAGCACGGCCTCCACCGACGGCGTCGACGGCAGGTCGGCCACCACCGACCAAGTGGTGCCCATGGTGCGCCCATGCAGGTGCTGCAGCTTCGCCGCCGCGGCGGGCGCGGCGGCGGTGCACAGCATCAGTACGACCAGGAAAGGCAGGCGGAACGGCATCACGTCTTACTCGGGCAACACCTCGAGCGTGGCCGTGTACGACAGCCGCCGCTTGCTGGCCTGTTTCACGCCGCTCTTGTCGTCCTGCGTGGATGCGTTGACCCAGTACATGCCCGGGTGCGGCCAGGTCAGTGTGAACCGGCCGTCCGCGCCGGTCTGCGCGGTCATCTCCTGCGGCGCGTTGCGGTAGCGGGTGGCGCCGGCGATGGCGCTGACCTTGAGGTCGGCGGCAGGCTTGCCGTCCAGCAGCAGCTGGAACGTGGCCGGCTCGCCTTCCACCAGGTCGGTGACGCCGGAAACCGGCACCAGCTCCAGGCCCTGCCCGCCGGGCTTGAGCGCGGTGGCGTTGGGCTTGCCGTTGGTGACGAAGGTTTCCACGCGGCTGCTGGAGGCGGTGACCTCGACGTTCTTGGCGCCGGCCGGGATCGCCGTGGCGAGTCCAGCCGCATCGCCGCGCCAGCGCTTCTTCTGGCCGTTCAATTCATAGCGCGCGAACAGTCCCTGGTTGACCAGTGCCAGCTTGTAGGTGCCCTGCTGGGCAAGTTCCACATCGAACACGCTGCGGTATTTGCCGGTGGCCGCGTTCTGCGGTTTGGCCGTCTGGCCGTCCGGCGCGGTGATCACCAATTTGTCCAACGGCGCCGCGTGGTGATCGGGAAAAAACAGGTCGTTGGAGATCGCCGCATCCACCGTCACCCACGGGTCGGCGCCGGCGACGTTGGTGGCCGACGGCACCATCCACATCTTGTGCGCCTGCGCCGCCAGCGGCGTGACGATGGCGGCGGCAAGGACGATCCATTTCAGTGTGCGCTTGTGCATGTTCGCTCCGGGTTCGGCGGGGAAGTTCTAGGGGTTGATGTCGAGGCTGACGGCGCCAAGCTCGCTGCGGCCCTGGACGCTCAGATGCTGCGTCGCGGTGGCCGGCCAGGTGAACGGCACGCGCACCACTTCGCGGCCACCGACTTCGCGCGCGGCCTCGACCACCAGCGTGTAATCGCCCGGCGCCAGCGTGCCCAGCGGCGCCTGGCCATCGACGAACTTCAGCTGGTACTGCCCGGCGGGCCGGGTGGCGCCGGACACGCCATCCACCGGCAACGACAGACCGCGGCCGCCGCGGCGCCACCATTGGCGCAGGTCGGGCAGCCACTTGGTGCCGGCGCCTTCCTTGCTGTCCTTCTGCGCGTACCACGCCGCCAACTGGGCGGCCACGCTGCGGTCGGCGCGCTCGATCCAGATGGCCGCGTACGGCGGGTGGTATTCGGCCACCTTCTGCTCCGGAATCTGCACGGTGACATCCAGTTCGGCCGCCGCCAACGGCGCGGCCAGCAGCAAGATGAGGGCGAAACACGGCAAACGACGCATCGGCACGGATCTCTCGTCAGTGAATGAAAATCAGCGCCAGCAGCAGGGGCAGTACCAACCCCAGCGCCACCAGCGGCCAGGTGGACCTGCGCCGCGCGGCGTGGAACTTCAGCAGGAACAGGCCGGTGATCGAAAACACCAGGCAGGCCAGCGCGAACACATCGATGAACCAGCCCCACACCGGTCCCGCGTTGCGGCCCTTGTGCAGGTCGTTGAGGTAGGCCACCGCGCCGCGGCGGGTCACCTCGTACTGCACCTCGCCGGTGGCGCGGTCGATGCTGAGCCAGCCATCGCCGCCGGGCCGCGGCAGGGACAGGTAGATCTCGTCCGCCGACCATTCGCCGGCGCGGCCGGCGACGCGGGTGGCCAGCGTGTCGTCAAGCCAATCGACCACCGCGCCCGGCAGCGGCGCCGCCTTGCGCGCATCCTCGCCTGCCACCATCGCCCGCAGCGCCGGCGGAAGGGTCACCGTGCGATCGACCACCTGCGGCGTGGCCTCGATCTGCCGCGCGTGATTCAAGGTGATGCCGGTCAACGCGAACAACAGCAGGCCGATCAGGCACAGCGCCGAGCTGATCCAATGCCACTGATAAAGCTGCCGCATCCAGAACGCACGCCAGAGCGGCGGCTGCGCTGCGGGTTGTGAAGGCGATCCCATCGATTCTTCCGCGATGTACCCGCGCTGCGTGGGTGCGGCGCGCGTGTCTTTCATGTGGTCCGCGCGGAAGCGCGCGGCGGGGCCACATTAGAGCGTAAATAAGAATCAATCTCAATAGAGTGGGATTTGGGACTCGGGATTCGCAGGGGCTGGAGCGGGAGCGAGGTCCGCGTCAACGACGGCTGTCACCCCGCGACTCCGCCCTTGCCAATCCCGAACCAGCGCCCTCACCTGTCGTCGCGCGTCCAGATGGCGCCGTCTTCCTCGCGCACGGGGAAACTGGCGATCGGCTCGTACGCCGGTGGGCGCGTCACCGCGCCGGTGCGCACGTCGAAGCGCGCGCCGTGGCGCGGGCATTCCACTTCGAAACCGAACACCTCGCCGCCGGCAAGGTCGCCGCCATCGTGGGTGCAGGTGTCCTCGATGGCGTACAGCGCGCCGTCGATGTTGTACACGGCAATCGGGGTGTCGCCATCCCAGACCACCTTGTATTCGCCGGGCAGAAAGTCGCTGCGCGTGCCGACGCGGATCCAGTCGTGCGCGTTCCAGTCGTTCATGCCGCGACTCCCGCCAGATCCTTCACCAACACCTCGAAACGCAGGTCGTCACGGCGCGGGATGCCGAAACGCTCGTCGCCATACGGGAACGGCTCGAACTGGCCGGTGCGCCGGTAGCCGCGACGGCCATACCAGGCGATGAGTTCATCGCGCTGCACGATCACCGTCATGCGCAACGTGGTGCAGCCCCAGGTTTCGCCCACGACGCGCTCGGCCTCGGCCAGCACGCGCTTGCCCAGGCCGGCGCCCTGCGCCAGCGGGTCGACGGCGAACATGCCGAAATAACCGCTGTCGCCGCGATGTTCCAGTTGGCAGCAGGCCATCAGTTTGCCGTCGCGTTCGGCCAGCAGCAGTTGGCTGTGCGGCCCGGCGATCAAGGCCAGCACGTCATCGACATTGGTTCGCCGGCCGTCGAGCAGGTTGGATTCGGTGGTCCAGCCGCGCAGGCCGGATTCGCCGCGATAGGCGGATTCCACCAGGTCGACAATCGCGGCGGCATCGTCGGCGCGCGCCGTGCGGAAGGTAAGGGAATCAATTTCGGTCATGCCGCGGATGATAGTGCGCGGCCGCGCTCCGCCACCATGACCTGCGGCATGACCTTGGGCACTTCTGGCACCCTGCGTTGCTGCCTACGGTGCGGTTTCGACATTGACCACGCGCCGCGCGCACCCAGGAGATTCCATGACCTTCCGCATCGTCCGGCCGCTCGCCCTCGCCATCGGACTGGCCCTGTCCGTTCCGGTCGTCGCCGCATCGCACAGCGCGTTCGACGTAAGCGAGATCGACACCACCCTCGACGCCTGCAACGACTTCAACGGCTACGTCAACGCCAAGTGGGTGGCGGCCAACCCGATTCCGGACGACCGCACCCGCTGGGGCTCGTTCGACCTGCTGCGCGAGGACAGCCTCAACGTGCAGCGCACGATCGTGGAGAAGGCCGCGCGCCACGCCGCCAGCGCGAAGCCCGGCTCGATCGAACAGAAAATCGGCTACCTGTACGCCTCGGGCATGGACGTGGCGGCCATCGACAAGGCCGGCTTCGATCCGCTCAAGCCGCGGCTTGCGCAGATCGCCGCGCTGCGCAATGGCAACGACGTGGTGCGCTACATCCGCGACAGCCACGCCCGGGGCGAGCCGGTGCTGTTCCGCTTCGGCGGCAACGCCGACTTCAAGGATTCCAACCGGCAGATCGCCTACGCCAACCAGGGCGGCCTGGGCCTGCCCACTGCGGATTACTACCGCAAGCCGGAGCAGGCATCGATCCGCGACGCGTACGTGCAGCACATCGCGCGGCTGTTCGAGCTCACCGGCAGCGGCCGCGATGATGCGCAGCGCCAGGCGAAGGCCGTGCTGGCATTCGAAACCCGCCTGGCCGCCGCCTCGCTGGTGCCGGTCGAACTGCGCCAGCCGGAAAACCGCTATCACTACGTCAGCATCGCCGAGGCCGACAAGGTGACGCCCAGTTTCGATTGGGCGGCGTTCTTCCAGGCACAGCATGCGAGCGTCACCGACGGATTCTCGCTGTCGCAGCCGAAGTTCTTCGCCCAGGTGCAGCGCATGCTCGGCGAAGAGTCCATCGACACCTGGCGGGCGTACCTGCGCTATCACGCCATCGACAACGCGGCGCCCTACCTGTCCACACCGTTCCAGCAAGAGGATTTCGCGTTCCACGAGCAGTCGTTGAACGGCCAGAAGGAGATCAAGCCACGCTGGAAACGCGTGCTGGAAGCGACCAACGACGCCATGGGGATGGCGTTGGGCCAGCTCTATGTGGCCGACCATTTCTCGCCGGTCGCCAAGCAGCGCGCCCAGGAGCTGGTGGACAACCTGCGTGCCGCCTTCCGCACCCGTATCGAGCAACTGCCCTGGATGAGCGACGCCACCAAGAAGAAGGCGTTGCAGAAGTGGGCTACCTTCGTGCCCAAGATCGGCTACCCGGACAAATGGCGCGACTGGTCGGGCCTCACCCTGCGGCCCGACGCCTACTACGCCAACATGCAGGCGGCGGCGAAGTTCGAGCACGACTACCGCATGGCCAAGATCGGCAAGCCGGTGGATCGCGACGAATGGGGCATGACGCCGCAGACGGTGAACGCGTACTACAGCGCGCAGAAGAACGAGATCGTGTTTCCCGCGGCCATCCTGCAGCCACCGTTCTTCGACGCCAACGCGGATGATGCGATCAACTACGGCGGCATCGGCGCGGTGATCGGCCACGAAATGGGCCACGGCTACGACGACCAGGGCAGCAAGTTCGACGCCCAGGGCAACAACATCAACTGGTGGACCGACGCCGACCGCGCCGCGTTCGAGGCGCGCACCAGAAAGCTGGGCGCACAGTTCGACGCGTACGAAGCCCTGCCGGGCAAGCACGTCAACGGGCAGCTGACGATGGGCGAGAACATCGGCGACCTGGGCGGTCTCAATGCGGCCTACACCGCGTTGCAGATGGCACTGTCGAAGAACCCCGCCGAAGCGGCCCGCAAGATAGACGGCTATACGCAGGAGCAGCGCTTCTTTCTCAACTGGGCACGCGTGTGGCGCGGCAACATCCGGCCCAAGGCGCAACTCACCCTGCTCAACACCGATCCGCACGCACCCGCGAAATTCCGCGCCATCGGCGCGCCGTCGAACATGCCGGAGTTCGCCAGCGCGTTCCAGTGCAAGAGCGGCGACGCGATGGTGCGCGATGGGGAGAAGCAGGTGAAGATCTGGTAGGTGGTGAGGTTTGCCGACCGCTTTACGTTCGGGCTGAGCGGTTGCGAAAAATCGGGAGGCCCGATTGCTTCCCCTGCGTCGCGGGGGAAGCTGCCCGAAGGGCTGATGGGGGCGCCCTTCGGTCGGCGTGAAAAGCCGACAGCCACGCGGCGGCCTGGCGCTTGGCGACTACTCGGACCGACCGGCTGGCGCTCATCGTCAAACCGATCGCGTCTTTGCCCTGCCCGCCTCGTACACCTTTAGATTCGCATGGACCAACGCCAACAACGACGAGGCCCCATGCCGCGGATCGGCGCGCGCCAGCATGTCGCCGATGATGTGGTCGGCCTCGATTGCGTGGCCGTGTTGCAGGTCGCGCAGCATCGACGCGGTGAGAGTCGAGCCTGCCTCGGTGAGCACGCCGCGGGCACGTTGCAGGATGGCGTCACCCGGCGCATGGCCGGCGCGTTGCGCCACCGCCCGGCATTCCTCCAGCAGCGCCAGCGCCGCCGCGGTGCCGCCGGGCGCGGCGACGATATCGCCGACCGGACCGCGCATCAGGCAGGTGATTCCCGCCAGCGATGCCAGGAACACCCATTTGTCCCACATGTCCTGCAACACCGTCTGGCTGGGGCGCGCATCGAAGCCGGCGTCCGAAAGCTCGCGGGTGATCCGCTGCATGCGCCCGGACACGCTGCCGTCGCGTTCGCCGAAGGTGAGACTGTGCGACTGGTTCAGGTGCCGCACGCCGCCGCGCTCGTCCAGAGTCGCCGCGATGATGCATTGCCCGCCCAGCACGTGCTGCGCGCCGAACCGCGCATCCAGCAGGTCGAGCTGGCGCATGCCGTTCAGCAGCGGCAGGATCGCGGTATCCGGCCCCACCGCCGGCGCCATGTCGACCATCGCCTGCTCCAGGCCGTACGCCTTGCAGCTCAGCAGGACCAGATCGTACGGCCCACGCAGCGCCTTGGCCGACACGGTCGGCGGCGCCGCCAGGTTCGCGTCGCCGGTCGCACTGTGGATCAGCAAACCGTGTTGCGCCAATTGCGCCGCCCGGTGCTCGCGCACCAGGAAGGTGACGTCGCGCCCGTGCTGCAGCAGGCGCCCGCCGAAATAGCCGCCGGTGGCACCGGCACCGATAACCAGAATGCGCATGACTCAGGTCCGTGGGGGTTGGGTTGATCGGAATTGATTTGAACGCGGCCACGGCATGCCCCATGGCAGGCGAATGAATCGGCCGCGAAACCGTCCCGAGAATACCGCTCGACGATTGACGGCTGAAAACCGCGATGCCGCGCTTTGGAAGGTTTCTACAGCAAGCCCTTGTGCGGCAACCCGTTATTTTCCCAATGGCCTCAAGAGTTGATCGCTGGCGCCGATGAATTGACATGGGAGATACCGCTCAGCGCCAAAGCGACGAATTGGCCTCCCTGAAATCGAAAGAAATGAGATGTTCATCACATTTTGTTCTTTCCAATGGGTTGAATGCACGTCGCATTAAATGCCTCAGCCCATTTCTTGCTTGTGGATTCAAACCGGCTGACAAGCCATCGGAGTTTCTCGCCATGAACAGCTGACCGTGGCGACCACGTCCACCTACCAGGGGAAAAGAAACATGCGAACCAAGACCTGCTTTACCCGTTCCGCCACGGCCGCGGCGTTGATCGTGGCGTTCGCCGCCGTGGGCAACACGGCCATCGCCGGTACGGCCACCGACACGCTGTCCGTTACCGCCACCGTCAACGCGAGCTGCACCATCGACTCGACCACGGCGGTAGCCTTCGGCACCTACGACCCGGTGTCGGCCAACAAGACCGACGCACTCACGACGAATGCCGGCGCCATCGACACCACCTGCACCAATGGTTCGGATGCGACCATCACTCTGGGCCAAGGCGACAATGCCGATACCGGCTCCACGGATGCCACACCGCTTCGCCGCATGGTCGGCACAACCAATGCGGATCAGTTTCTGTCTTACAGCCTGTGCCAGGACAGCACCGATTGCGTGACTCCCTGGGGCAATGACGCGGGATCAGGCAAAACGGTCACCGGTAGCGGCACCTCGGATTCCGTCACCGTATACGGCTCCGTGGCCGGCGCCCAGAACGTCAAGGCGGACAGCTATTCCGATAGCGTCGTCGTCACGGTGACGTTCTGAAATCATGAGGACGATTTTATTCCAGGTCGCTTGCGGCCTGGTTCTTTTCGCGGTCGCCGTCGGTTCGGCGACCGCCGGATCGTTCCAGGTCAGTCCGGTGTCGGCCACATTGACCCGGGACCAGCCGGTGGTCGCGCTGACCGTGCGCAATACGGGCACGGAAGCGGCGGTGATCCAGCTTGAGGCCACGGATTGGTCGCAGCCGAACGGACGGGACAAGTACGTTCCGGCCACGGACATCCTGGCGACCCCACCCATCTTCACCATCGCGCCGGGGGGTACTCAGGTGATCCGTGTGGGATCGCGGCGACCGCCCGATACCACCGAGCGCGCCTATCGATTGTTCTTGCGTGAAGTGCCGCCACCTCCCGAGCCGGGCTTCAACGGCTTGCGGATGAGCCTAAGGATCAGCCTGCCGGTTTTCGCACGCGAGGGTGTCGCGGCGGCGCCACAGTTGGAATGGCGGGCGGAACAAGTCGCCGCGGGTCAGCTCCGGATCCACGTGACCAATCATGGCCAGACGCATGCGCGTCTGAGCAAATTCCGACTTTCCGCCACGTCGGGCAGCAAACCCTTGCCCATGGAGGACCGCATCGTTTACGTGTTGCCCGGTGCCACGCACGACTGGCTGTTGAACACCCCGATCGCGCCCGGCACCCCTCTGCATCTGGCCATGGAATCCGACGGCCGCAACATGCAGACCGACCTGGTCGTGGCCGGAAAGTAGCCGGCCATGATCTGCGCACCGCCATTGCCGTGCAGAGGGGTGCGATCCGCGCCCGGCGGAAGATGACGCGCCCGGGGTTCGCCGCCGCCGCGCCCGTTCCCGCGCGTGCCGGCCCGTGCGCCGGCCCCCGACGTCCTTTCATCCCACCACACAGGACCGGCGTCGCCGCGGCCTGCCTCGCCGTGCTGCTGGCAACCGTGACCGACACATCGATGGCGGCGGTCGAGGTGCAGGCCGTGCGCGTGGGACTGGACCCGAAACACTCCCGACTGGTATTGGAATCGGACCAGCCGATCCACGCCCGGATGGCACGCGATGCACGAACCGGCGCGCTGGTGGTCGATCTCGACGACGTCGCCATGGGCGAAGCCCTTGCCGGCCTGAGGCGCGCGATCGGCGCGAACAACCCCTTCATCGCGGACGTGCGGCTGTCCCGCACGGACACCGGCACGCGGATGGCATTGGCCGCACCGGCGGGGGTCGCGCCGCGGATCTTCAACCTGGGACCAGGTGATGGGCACGCTGATCGTCTGGTCATGGATTTCTTCCGTACCGAGGCGCAACCGGGGAAAAAAAAAGATCCCGCCACGGGCCTGATCGCCCCTGTCGCTGCGACCGCGACAATGCAGACAGGCACTGTCCGGGTAAGCGCCGTCCGGGTGGCGCTGGCGCCCGACCGCGTGCGGCTGGTGCTTGAATCGGACCGACCCATCCAGGCCCGCGTCATCCATCCGACCGAGCCGGGCGACATGCTTGCCGTCGATCTGGGCGATGTGGTCCTGGATGCGGTATTGCAAAACCTTCCCGACAAGATCAGGCGCAATCCATTTCTGGGCTCGGTCCGATTCAGTCGCGACGCGGCCGACACGCGAATGGACCTGATCGCGACGACCGCTGTCACGCTGCAGATTTTTCATCTCGCGCCGGTCGACGACCACACCCACCGGCTGGTGGTGGACGTCGTCCCCACCGTGCCCGTGCCGCCGGTGGACGCGCCGCCCGCGCCGGCGGACACGGCAACCCCGACCGCGGTGGCGTCGCCGGCGCCGATGCCGTCCGCACCGCTCGCCAACACATCGCAGGAGACGGGCGATGGCCCGACGGAAGCCTGGTTCGAAGTGCACGTGAATGGCACGCCCCAGGGCACGGTGCTGGTGTTGCAGGATGCCAGCGGCCACGTACTGGTTCGCGCCGCGGATATGGAGCGCTGGCGCATTCCCGTCGTGGATGTGGCCGCCGTCACTCACGGCACGGACGATTATCTTCCGCTGTCCGCGATCCCAGGCCTGACATACCGGATCGACCCGTCGCAAGGCACCCTGCTGCTCGACGTGGCGCCGGACCGGTTCGCAACCACCCGGTTCACCGGCGTTTCGCGCGCTGCCGACCGGCCCACGCCGTCCCCGCCCGGCGCGTACATCAACTACGACATCTTCGGCACACGCAGCCAGGATGGATCGTCCCATGCCAGCGCGCTGCTGGAAGCGGGGGTGTTCGGCGGCTGGGGCGCCGGTTCGAGCACGTTCCTGGCGCGCCACCGGAACGGCAGCAACCGGACGCTGCGCCTGAACACCACGTGGACCCACGACCGTCCCGCTGAGATGGCCAGTCTGCGCATTGGTGACGTGATCAGTGCGCCCAGCAGTTGGGGTCGCGGCGTGCGTTTCGGCGGCGTGCAGTGGGGTACCAACTTTGCGACGCAGCCGGGCTTCATCAGCTTTCCGCTGCCCACGCTGGGCGGCGTGGCGGCGGAACCGTCAGCCGTGGATTTCTACGTCAACAACGTCTTGCGGCTGCGGCGCAACGTACCCAGCGGGCCGTTCACCATCCAGGATCTTCCGGTCGTCACCGGCCAGGGCGACATCCGCATGGTGGTACGCGACATGCTGGGTCGCGAACAAGTGGTGACCCAGCCATTTTACGCCAGCGGCGGCCTGCTGGCGCCGGGGCTGCGCGATTATTCCTATGAGGTGGGCTTCGAGCGCGAAAACTACGGCCTGGTCAGCAACGACTACGGACGACTGGTCGCCGCCGTCACCGAGCGGCGCGGCTTCTCCGACAACTTCACCGGCGAGCTGCACGTCGAGGCCGCGCGCAATCAACAGACCCTGGGAATCGGCAGCACCATGTTGCTGGGCAACGTTGGCGTGCTGACGGCCTCGGTGGCTGGCAGCCGCGACCACGCCGGTGCCGGTGCGCTGATGGAACTGGGCATTCAGCACCAGTCCCGCTCCCTAAGCTACGGTGCCCGCACCCAGTGGACCACCGAGGGCTTTACCCAGCTGGGTTACCTGCCGACGGCGCGACCGCCACGGCAGACGTCCAGCGCATTCGCGAGCCTGTCCGCCGGCCGCTTCGGCTCGGTGAGCCTGAACTACACGCGCCAGGATTTTCGCGACCAGGACGACGTCGAGCTGGTCGGCCTCAGCTACAGCCGACCGGTCGGCTGGCTCGGCTACCTCTCGGTGTCCGCGCTGCGCTTTCTCGGCGGCAACCCCGCGCCACTGTTCTCCCTCAACCTCACCGTGCCGCTGGGCGCGGCCGACAGCGCCAGCTTCAGCGGCCAAACCCGCGCCGGCGACAGCCACGGCATGGTGCAGTACCGGCACAGCCTGCCAGTGGGCAATGGCGTGGGTTATCGCTTGCAGACAGGGCTGGGTCCCCGCGACCCGCACCAGGCCGACCTAAGCCTGCAGAACGGTACGGGTACCTACCAGTTTGGCGTGGCATCGAACAGGGACGGGCAGGCATACCAGGTGGGCGTGCGTGGCGGGATCGCGCTGCTCAGCGGCAAGGCCTTTCCCAGCCGCCATATCGAAGGCAGCTTTGCGGTGGTCCAGGTGCCGGGCTTTGCCGACGTGCGCGTCTACGCCGACAACCAGCAAGTCGCCACCACGGACCGCAACGGGTATGCGCTGGTGCCGCGACTGCGCCCATATCAGAAGAATCCGATCCGCATCGAACAGGCCGATTTGCCGATGGATGCGCAGATCAAGGGTCTGCAGCTCGACGCCGTGCCGTACTACCACAGCGCATTGGCGCTGACCTTCCCCGTCACGCGTTCGCGTGGCGCCATCGTCGTCATCAAGCTCGATGACGGCCGCGATCTGCCGGCCGGTGCCGAAGTAAGCGTCGACGCCCAGGCGGCGATGTTCCCGGTTGGCCTGCGCGGGGAGGCCTACCTGACGGGGTTGGAGGAAACGAGTCGGTTGCACGCCACCTGGAACGGACAGAGCTGCGACATGACGATAAGCTTCCCCGATACCACCGACCCGCTGCCCCGGCTGGGGCCGGTCACCTGCCAGGGGATCGATCCATGAGCCCTTCACCACGGGACCAGATTCCCTTCCACCCCGCGCGCCAGCGCGTGGCGTGCCTGCTGAGTGCCTTCGGCATGCTGGCGGCGGCGCCGCTCCACGCCGCAAGCTGCAGCCTCAGTGTGCAGCCGGTGGTTTTCGGCAACTACGATTTCCAGAGCAGCCAGGATCTGGAGAGTGTCGGTCACGTCATCGTGAGCTGCGACAGCAGCACCAGTTTCACCATCGCGCTGAGCCCCGGCAGCGGCAGCTTTGCCGCGCGCAGCATGCAGAACGGAACGCATCGGCTCTTCTACAACCTCTATACCGACGCGACGCAAACCATGGTCTGGGGCGATGGCAGCGCAGGCAGCAGCGTGGTGGGCGACAGCGGCACCGAGGTGGACCGGGCCGTGTACGGGAATGCGCCCGCGGGCCAAAACCCGTATATCGGCGTGTACAGCGATGCGGTCACCGTGACGCTGTCGTTCTGAACTTGCGCAGTGGCGATGCCGCGCGCGTCGCGCCTTGCCGGTTTCACCTTGTCTCAGCACATGCCCGAACAGAATGCGCCGGTCATCGCTGCGCAGAGTCCGTCATGCCGGAAGGTCCCTCCATCGTCATCCTGCGCGAGGAAGCGGCCGGCTTCGTCGGCCAGCGCATTCATCGGGCGGAAGGCAACGCGAAGATCGACATGGCGCGGCTGCCGGGAAAGCGCATCGAAAGCCTGCGCAGCTTCGGCAAGCAGACGCTGATCGAGCTGCCCGACGTGGCCATCCGCATCCATCTGCTGATGTTCGGCAGTTACCGCATCAATGAGCGCAAGGAAGCGGCGCCGCGGCTGAGCCTGGGCTTCGACGAGGGCGAGCTGAATTTCTACAGCTGCTCCGTGCGATTGCTGGACGGCGACCTGGATGAGCTCTACGACTGGCGCGGCGACGTGATGTCGGATGCGTGGGACCCCGCACTGGCCCGGCGCAAGCTGCGCGCGATGCCCGACACGCTGGTCTGCGATGCGTTGCTGGACCAGAACGTGTTCGCCGGCGTGGGCAACATCATCAAGAACGAGGTGCTGTACCGCATCCGGGTCCATCCGCTGTCCACCGTGGGCGCCCTGTCGCCGCGCAAGCTGGGCGAGCTGGTGAAACAGGCGCGCGAATACAGTTTCGAATTCCTGGCCTGGAAGAAGGCGTACGTGCTGCGCAAGCACTGGCTGGTACACAACCAGGGGCGTTGCCCGCGGCATGACATACCACTCAAGCGTGCCTACCTGGGAAAGACGAACCGGCGCAGTTTCTACTGCGAGAAGTGCCAGAAGCTGTACGTCGATTGAGCCCCGGCGGTGCCGTCACATCAGCAGCTTGCGCACCTTGAGCAAAGCCACCACGAAGGCGTCGATCTCCTCGCGCGTGTTGTAGAACGCCAGTGAGGCGCGCAGCGTGGCGGGCACGCCGTAGAACTGCATCAGCGGATGCGCGCAATGATGGCCGGAGCGCACCGCCACGCCTTGCAGGTCCAGCAGCGTGGCCAGATCGCTGGCCTGCGCGCCTTCCAGCAGGAACGAGATCACCGGCTCCTTTTGCGCCGCCTCGCCGAAGATGCGCAAGCCGGGCACGTCGCGCAGGCGTTCGGTGGCGTAGGCCAGCAGTTGCTGTTCCCACGCGTGGATCGCATCGAAACCCAGTGATTCGTAATAGTCGATGGCTGCACTCAAGCCCACGAAGCCGGCGATGTTCGGCGTGCCGGCCTCGAACTTGTGCGGCACGTCGGCGAAGGTAGTGCCGCTGAAGCGCACCTCGCGGATCATGTCGCCGCCACCGAAGAACGGCGGCATAGCCTCCAGGTGCTCGCGCTTCGCCCACAGCGCGCCGGTGCCGGTGGGGCCGAGCATCTTGTGGCCGGTGATGGCGTAGAAATCGCAGCCCAGCGCCTGCACGTCCACCGGCCGGTGCGGCACCGCCTGCGAGCCGTCCACCAGCAAGGGGATGCCGCGCTTCCTGCACTCGCGGGCGATTTCGCGCACCGGGTTCACCGTGCCCAGCACGTTGGAAACGTGCGCCACGCAGGCCAGTTTCACCTCCGGCGTGAGCATCGCGATGTATTGCTCCACGTCCAGTTCACCGCGCTCGTTGATCGGTGCGGCCTTCACCGTGGCGCCGCTGCGCGCAGCCACCAGCTGCCACGGCACGATGTTGGCGTGATGCTCCATCACCGTGGTGAGGATGGCGTCGCCGGCCTTCAGTCGCGGCAACGCGTAGCTGTACGCCACCAGGTTGATCGACTGGGTTGTGCCGGAAGTGAGGATCAGCTCATCGCGCGACGGCGCGTTGATGAAACGCGCTAGCTTGTCGCGCGCGCCCTCGTACGCCGCGGTGGATTCCTCGCCCAGCTGGTGCACCGCGCGCGCCACGTTGGCGTTGTGGCGGCGGTAATGCTCGTCCATCGCCTCGATCACCGAGGCCGGTTTCTGGCTGGTGTTGGCGTTGTCGAAATACACCAGCGACTTGCCGTGCACGCTGCGCGTCAGCAGCGGGAAATCCGCACGGATGCGCTGGACGTCGAAGACGGTGGAAGGCGTGGGTTGTGCGTTCATGCGTCGGGTATTCCATGAGTGGCTCCCTCCCCTGCTTCGCAGGGGAGGGTTGGGGAGGGGTGCTTTTGGTCTTGCAAAGTCAAAGCCTTACCCCCTCCCAACCTCCCCCTGCAGAGCAGGGGGAGGAGCAAAGCGTTAAGCCGGCAGTTGCGCGATCAACAACGAAGACAAGTGCTCGCGCAATGCCTCGTTTGGCAAATCGTCCAGCACGGCCCTACAGAAAGCCGCCGTCAGCAGCGCGCGCGCCTCGGCCAGCGGAATGCCGCGCGAACGCAGGTAAAACAGCGAGCGCTCATCGAGCTGGCCCACCGTGGCGCCATGCGCGGCCTTCACCTCGTCGGCGTAGATCTCCAGCTCGGGCTTGGTGTCGATCTCGGCGCTGCCGGACAGCAGCAGGTTCTTGTTGCTGAGACTGGCATCGCTGCCATCGGCACCGGGCGCCACCACGATCGCGCCGCGGAACACACCGCGGGCACGATCGCTGGCCACGCCGCGCCAGATGGAGCTGGAGGCGGTGTTCAGCGCCTGGTGACGGATCGCCAGTTGCGTGTCCACATGCTGGCGGCCGTGCGGCATGAATACGCCGCGGGTTTCCAGTTGCGCGCCATCGCCGATCAGTTCGGCACGCAAGTCGTGCCGCACCAGCGCGCCGCCCAGTTCCGCCAGATGCAGCGTGGCGTGGGCACGTGCGTGCAGGCGCAAGCCGGTGCGGCGGATCAGGCTGGCGCCGTTGGCGGCCTGCTGCAGCACGGTGTGGTGCAGGTGCGCGCCTTCGCGCAATTCGATGTCGCCCACCACGGTGGACAGATGCGCCTGATCGCCGCTGGCCAGATGATGCTCGACCAGTGTCAGCGCGGCGCCCTCGCCCAGTTCGATCACGTTGCGCAGATGCCAGGCCAGGTCGCCCTCGGCCGGTGCGCCCAGGAAGACCAAATGCAGCGGCGCCTCGATCTTCACGCCGTCGGCCACGCGCAACACGGCGCCGTCGCGGGCGTGCGCCGCGTTGATCTGGGTGAACGCCTCATCGGCTTCGTAATGCCGGCGCGACAGCACGAAACGCAACGGGTCCGGATCGGCATGCAGTGCCTGCGACAGCGGCTGCAGCGTGAGGCCGGCCGGCAAAGCGTCCAGTGCGGACAAGTCTGCACGGAACGCGCCATTGACGAACACCAGCCGCGCACCATCGACACCGGGCAATGCCAGCGCCGACGGGTCGACCGCCCGCGTCAGTGCGGCCGCGTCGCCGTCGACGAACGGCCGCCGCGCCAGGCCGCGCAGCGCGGTGTATTTCCACGCTTCCACCCGCGCCAGCGGCAGGCCGCCGGCGACGAAGACCTCGCGATTGTCGCGCCGCATCGCATCCAGCCAGGCGATGCCGCTGACGGGCAGCGGTGCATCGACCAGCGAGGCGACCAGCGGCAGCAGTGCCGGCTCGCTCATGCCGAGGCTCCCGCGGGCTGGCGTTCGGCGAGGCCCGTATAACCGTGCGCCTCGAGTTGCAACGCCAGCGACTTGTCGCCGGTTTCCACGATGCGCCCGCCAGCCAGCACGTGCACCACGTCAGGCACCACGTAGTCGAGCAGGCGTTGGTAGTGGGTGATCATCAGGAACGCGCGATCGGGCGAGCGCAGCGCGTTGACGCCGTCGGCCACGTGCTTCAGCGCGTCGATGTCCAGGCCCGAGTCGGTCTCGTCCAGGATCGCCAGCTGCGGCTCCAGCAAGGCCATCTGGAAGATCTCGTTGCGCTTCTTCTCGCCGCCGGAGAAACCCTCGTTGACGGCGCGGTGCAGCAGTTCGTCGGAGATCTGCATCACCTTCAGCTTCTCGCGCACCAGCTTCAGGAACTGCATGGAATCGAGCTCCTTCTCGCCGCGCGACTTGCGCTGCGCGTTGAGCGCCGCACGCAGGAAATAGGTGTTGTTGACGCCGGGGATTTCCACCGGGTACTGGAACGCCAGAAACACGCCGGCAGCGGCGCGCTCCTCCGGCGCCAGCGCCAGCAGGTCGACGCCGTTGTAGGTCACGGTGCCCGCGGTGACTTCGTAACCGTCGCGACCGGAGAGCACGTTGCCCAGCGTGGATTTGCCCGCGCCGTTCGGCCCCATGATGGCGTGCACCTCACCCGCATTCACGGTGAGGCTGAGCCCCTTGAGGATTTCCTTGCCCTCGACGCGGGCGTGCAGGTTTTCGATTTTAAGCATTTCAGTATCCGGGAATGGGGAATCGGGAATGGGGAATCGTCAGAAGCGAAATCGGGCCGCATCGAAGCTCTTGCGATTCCCGATTCCCCATTCCCGACTCCCGTTTCAATCAGCCAACGGCGCCTTCCAACGACACCTCAAGCAGCTTCTTCGCCTCCACCGCGAATTCCATCGGCAGTTCGCGGAAGACCTGCTTGCAGAAGCCGTCGACGATCATCGACACCGCGTCTTCCTCGGCGATGCCGCGGCTGCGGCAATAGAACATCTGGTCGTCGGAGATCTTCGAGGTGGTGGCTTCGTGCTCGACGATGGCGGTGGGATTTTTCACTTCCATGTACGGGAAGGTGTGCGCGCCGCACTGCTTGCCGATCAGCAGGCTGTCGCACTGGGTGTAGTTGCGCGCGTTGTCGGCACCCTTCTCCATCTTCACCAGGCCGCGGTAGCTGTTGGAGCTCTTGCCCGCACTGATGCCCTTGGAGACGATCTTGGACTTGGTGTGCTTGCCCAGGTGGATCATCTTGGTGCCAGTGTCGGCCTGCTGGAAGTGGTGGGTCAGCGCCACCGAGTAGAACTCGCCCACCGAGCGGTCGCCGCGCAGCACCACGGACGGGTATTTCCAGGTGATGGCCGAGCCGGTCTCGACCTGGGTCCAGCTGATTTTCGAATCGTCGCCGCGGCAATCGCCGCGCTTGGTGACGAAGTTGTAGATGCCGCCCAGGCCGTTCTCGTCGCCGGGGTACCAGTTCTGCACGGTGGAGTATTTGATCTTGGCGCCTTCCAGCGCCACCAGTTCCACCACCGCCGCATGCAGCTGGTTTTCGTCGCGCTTGGGCGCGGTGCAGCCTTCGAGGTAGGAAACGTGGCTGCCTTCCTCGGCAATGATCAGGGTGCGCTCGAACTGGCCGGTGTTCTGCGCGTTGATGCGGAAATACGTGCTCAATTCCATCGGGCAACGCACGCCCTTGGGAATGAACACGAAGCTGCCGTCGGAGAACACCGCCGAATTCAGCGCGGCGAAGAAGTTGTCGCCGGTGGGCACCACGCTGCCCAGGTATTTCCGCACGATCTCGGGATACTCGCGGATCGCCTCGCTCATCGAGCAGAACAGCACGCCGGCATCGGCCAGCTGCTTGCGGAAGGTGGTGCCGACGGAGACCGAGTCGAACACCGCATCCACCGCCACCCCGGCCAGCGCGGCGCGCTCGTGCAGCGGGATGCCGAGTTTCTCGTAGGTTTCCAGCAGCGCCGGGTCGACTTCGTCCAGCGACTTGGGCTGCTTCTTGGGCGCGGCGTAGTAGCTGATCGCCTGGTAGTCGATCGGGTCGATGTCGAGCTTGGCCCAGTCGGGCTTGGGCATGGTCAGCCAATGGCGATAGGCCTCCAGCCGCCATTCGGTCATCCACTCGGGCTCGTGCTTCACGGCGGACAGCGCGCGGATGGTGCCTTCGTCCAGACCCGGCGGCAGGCCGGTCATCTCGATGTCGGTGACGAAGCCCGCGGCATAGCTGCGGCCCAGGGCTTCGGCTACATCCGCGTTGTCGCGCAAGGTGGTGGCAGTGCTGCTTTCGATGGTCATGGCGTCTTTCATTCCGTGGTGGCCGCGCCGGTGGGCAGGGGCGCGCTGTCGATCACCTGCATGGTGATGCGGCGTTTGGCCGGCGGCGGTTTCATCATGTCGGCCAGGCTGACCGCGCGCAGCGCGTTGTCCAGCACGTGGTTGATCTGCTGCCAGCTGCCGCGCACGCCGCATTGCGCCTCGCGATCGCACTGGCCTTCGGCGATGCTGCATTCGGTCATGCCCAACGGGCCTTCCAGCGCTTCGACGATCTCGGCCAGCGAAATCTCGGTGGCCGGTCGTGCCAGGCGATAGCCGCCGTTGACGCCACGAAACGATTCCACCAGCGCCGCATGCCCCAGCGTCTTGAGCAATTTGCTCACCGTGGGCAGCTCCAGCCGGGTTTCCTCGGCGATCTGCACGGCGCTGTGCACGTGGTCGGGATGGGTGGCGATGAAGGCCATCACCACCGTGGCGTAATCGGTCAATCGGCTGACGCGGAGCATGGGAACCGGGCCGGGTTGAATCGGGACCAAAATGGTACTGATTAGCGCTGCCGCGGTCAACGCTGCCGCAGCGCACCATCGGGGGGAAAGTGCCGATCGCGATGCCCGATCACCGTGCAATTTCGCCGGCAGGATGTCCGCAAGTGACTGAAAAATATGGCGTCGACGGAAAGCCGCGAGGTGGCATGCATCGTGCTGATTCCGAATCCTCACCGCGGAGGAACTGCCATGAAGTGGATCACAGCCATCATCAAACCCTTCACCCTGGACAGCGTGCACGAGGCCTTGTCGGAAGCGGGCGTGCAGGGCATGACCGTCACCGAAGTGAAGGGATTCGGTCGACAGCGCGGCCATACCGAGTTGTATCGAGGCGCCGAGTACGTGGTCGATTTCCTGCCCAAGCTGAAGGTCGAGGTCGCGGTGGCCGACGATCAACTCGAGCAGGTGATCGAGGCCATCAGCGGCGCCGCCCGCACCGGCAAGATCGGCGACGGCAAGGTTTTCGTCAGCGATCTGGAACAGGCCATCCGTATCCGCACACAGGAGTCCGACGTCGATGCGCTCTGAGACGGGAATGGGGAATCGGGAATGGGGAATCGGGAGCCGCCTGCTGGCGCGCGGCGCGTTGGTGCTGACTGGCAGTGCGCTGGCGCTGCCGGCGATGGCGCAGACGGCGGCCGCACCGGACAGCGGTGACACCGCCTGGATGCTGACCGCCACCATGCTGGTGCTGCTGATGACGATACCGGGGCTGGCGCTGTTCTACGGCGGCATGGTGCGGGCCAAGAACCTGCTGTCGGTGTTGATGCAGTGTTTCGCGATCACGGCGCTGGTGAGCGTGCTGTGGCTGCTGTACGGCTACAGCATGGCGTTCAGCACCGAGGGCATGCAGGCAGGCGTGACCAACCTGCACTCGTTCATCGGCGGGCTGGACCGCGCGATGTTCGCGGGGATGACGCCGGCCAGCCTGTACAACCACGTGCCGGAAAGCGTGTTCGCGATGTTCCAGCTCACCTTCGCCATCATCACGCCGGCACTGATCGTGGGCGCGGTGGCCGAGCGCATGAAGTTCTCGGCGCTGATGCTGTTCACTATCGGCTGGTTCACGATCGTGTACCTGCCGATGGCGCACATGGTCTGGGGCGGCGCGGGTTCGTTGCTGGGCGACATCGGCGTGCTGGATTTTGCCGGCGGAACGGTGGTGCACATCAACGCCGGCATCGCCGGCCTGGTGGCCTGCCTGGTGCTGGGCAAGCGCCGCGGTTATCCGCACACGCCGATGCCGCCGCACAACCTGGGCTACACCCTGATCGGCGCCAGCATGCTGTGGCTGGGCTGGTTCGGCTTCAATGCCGGCTCGGCCGTCGCCGCCAACGGCACGGCCGGCATGGCGATGCTGGTGACGCAGATCGCCACCGCCGCCGCGGCGCTTGGCTGGATGGGCGTGGAGTGGATCATCCACCGCCGCGCCAGCGTGCTGGGCATCGCCTCGGGCGCGGTGGCCGGGCTGGTCGCGATAACCCCCGCCGCCGGCACCATCGGCCCCGGTGGCGCGCTGATCCTGGGCGCGGCAGCCGGCGTGATCTGCTTCTTCTGCGCCACCCGCCTGAAGCACTACTTCGGCTATGACGACAGCCTGGACGTGTTCGGCGTGCACGCCGTGGCCGGCATCGTGGGCGCGCTGCTTACCGGCCCGTTCGCGGCCGGCGCACTGGGCGGTTTCGGCGGCATCGAGCACCCCTGGCTGCAGCTGTGGATCCAGGCCAAGGGCGTAGGCTTCACCGTGGTCTGGAGCGGCCTGCTGACCTTGCTGGTGCTGAAGCTGATCGACTGGACCATCGGCCTGCGCGTGGACGAGGAGCAGGAGCAGATCGGCCTGGATCTGGCGCTGCACGAGGAGCGCGCCTACAACCTGTCATAAGCGACGGTCATGGAGACGGGTAGCGGACGGTCGACGGATCGACAAGAATCGTCCGCTACCCACTTGTGCGGAGTGACCCTTGCACGCCCACCCTCCATTCGACCCAGCGCGATGATGTCCGGCCTCCCGGACCGCGCCGCCAGCCGCCTCGCCTGGGCTCGCGAGACCCTTGGCGATCCCGAGCTCACGCTGGAGCCGGCCTCCGCCGACGCCAGCTTCCGCAGCTACTGGCGCACCCGCCATGCGGGCCAGAGCTGGATCGTGATGGATTCGCCACCGGCGCTGGAAGACCCCGCGCCATGGCTGGCCATCGGCAACCGCCTGGCCGCCGCCGGCCTGCATGTGCCCACGGTTCGCGCGCACGATCTGCAGCAGGGTTTTCTGCTGATCGAGGACCTGGGCTCGCAGCTGTACCTGCCCGCGCTGAACGACGCCACCGTCGACGCCCTGTACGGCGACGCACTGCGCGCGCTGCTGCGCATGCAGCGCGACGTGGATACCGCGGGCATGCAGCGCTATACCCGCGACTTCCTGCTGCGCGAGCTGGAGCTCATGCCGGAATGGTTTCTGCGCCGGCATCTGGGCCACACGCCGACCTGTGCGGAATGGGACGTGCTGGAGGCGGGCTTCACCACGCTGCTGCACAACGCGCTGGCGCAGCCGCAAGGCTTCGTGCATCGCGATTACCACAGCCGCAACCTGCTGATCGTGCCGCACGACCAGCCGCAGAACATCGCCACGCGACTACCCAGCCCGGGCATCATCGACTATCAGGGCGCATTGATCGGCCCGATCACCTATGACCTCGCCTCGCTGCTGCGCGACTGCTATATCGCCTGGGATCGCCAGCGCGTTGAAGCGTGGGCGGACGGCTATCGGGCGCATCTGCAAACCGCCCAGCTGATCGACGGCGCCGTGGATCGCGCGCAGTTCTTGCGCTGGTTCGACCTGACCGGCCTGCAGCGCCACATCAAGGTGCTCGGCATTTTCTGCCGCCTTTGCTATCGCGACGGCAAACCCGGCTACCTCGACGACCTGCCGCGCGTGTACGACTACGTCGTCGACGTCGCCGCGCGTTACCCCGAGCTGGCCGACTTCGCGGCGCTGCTGCAGCGCTGCGTGGGGACGCGCGACCTGCGCCAGGCGACGAGCGCATGAGGCATGCACTGATCTTCGCCGCCGGCCGCGGTGAACGCATGCGGCCGCTGACCGACACCACGCCCAAGCCGCTGCTGGCCGTGAGCGGCAAACCGCTGATCGTCTGGCACCTGGAAAAGCTGGCCGCCGCCGGCGTGAACTACGTGGTGATCAACACCTCGCATCTGGCCGAACAATTCCCCGCCGCGCTGGGCGACGGTTCACGCTGGGGCCTGCGCATCCGCTATGCCTACGAAGGCGGGGAGCCGCTGGAAACCGGCGGCGGGATGCTCAACGCGCTGCCCCTGCTGGGCGACGCGCCCTTCATCGCCATCAGCGGCGACATCTGGACCGACGCCGACTTCACCACCCTGCCGCTTGAACCGACCGGTCTGGCCCACCTGTTGCTGGTCGACAACCCGCCTCATCATCCCGACGGCGATTTCGCGCTGGATGCGCAAGGCTTGGTGCACGACACCGGCACGGCGCGGCTGACCTTCAGCGGCATCGGCGTCTACCGCCCGCAGCTGCTGCGCAACTGGCGTGATGTGGTGGAGGCGACGGATACCCAACCACCCCGCTTCAAGCTCGCCCCGCTGTTGCGCGCAGCGATAGCTGACGCTGCGGTCATCGGTACGCATTTTCGGGGTACGTGGACCGACGTGGGCACGCCGCAGCGGCTGCAGGAATTGGGGCAGACCTTGGACTCCAGGCAAACCTAACTCGCCGCGTAGGAGCGCACCCTGTGCGCGATGCTCTTGCTGTTTGTAGGAGCGACTTCAGTCGCGACTCTTTGGTTTCGTGCGGTCTAAGGCCGCATGAAACCCAAAAGCATCGCGACTGAAGTCGCTCCTACAAAAGGCATCGCGGCTAAAGCCGCTCCCGCAAGGACCGGCGGATCGCTAGCCCGTTTCGGCAACCGCAAAACAAAAACGGCACCGCGGGGTGCCGTTTTTTCATTTCACCAGGAGTGCAGGCTCAGTGCGCCGGCGCATCCGGCGCATGGGCGTGGCCGTGCTTCAGCTCATCTTCGGTCGGCTCGCGCACTTCGCTGATGCTCACGTCGAAATGCAGGGTCTGGCCGGCCATCGGATGGTTCATGTCCACGTCGATGGTGCTCATGCCCACCTTGTGCACGGTGACCGCGCGCTGGCCGCCCTCCTTCATCCGCAGCACGGTGACGTCGCCGGGCTTGAGGCGGTTGGCCTGCGGCACGTACTTTTTCGACAGGCGCTGGATCTGACCTTCCTGGCGCTCGCCGTAGCCCTCCTCCGGCGATACGTCCACCGCCAGTGTCTCGCCTGCCTCGTGACCTTCCAGTGCCGTCTCCAGCCCGGGAATCAGCTGGCCGTGGCCCAGCAATACCCACAATTGCTGATCGCGATCACGCGAGCTTTCCACCGCTTCGCCGTTCACCGTGAGGGTGTAGTGGAACGCGATGACCTTGTCCTTGCCAGCCTTCATTGCCTGTCTCGTCGATGGGAACAAACGACGGATTCTAGCTTACCCGCGACCCGCCGGGACCTGCGGGGCCGCCCCGCCAGTACGGACCATCACCTGCCCGTCACGCCGCACCCGGAGATTGCATCGCGCAGCACTTTCCGTGATCGGCAAATGCCAGCGCTTCCCCAACCACACCCCGGAGACAGGCATGGCGCTCGACCGTGCTCAACGAAACGGTATCGCCCGCCATTACGCCCACCGTGGCCACCAATGGCATGCGCGCTGGAAGCTCGCCTGCGACCCGGCCTACGACGCCGTCGCCGACCTGCTCCGCGGCGCGCCGTTGCCGCTGCTCGACATCGGTTGCGGCATCGGCCTGCTGGGCCAATACCTGCAGGCCGGGCACGCAGGAACGCCTTACATCGGCGTCGATCACGACCCGCGCAAGATCGCCGCGGCACGTGAAGCGGCGGCTGCCGCCGGTCTCGACAGCGACATGGACCTGCGCTGCGCCGATGCCGCCACGCTGCCACCGGTGCATGGCCATGTGGCACTGCTGGATGTGTTGCATTACCTGAGTGCCGCGCAACAGCAGGCGTTGTTGCAGGCGGTCCTCGCGCACCTGGCGCCCGAGGGCACGCTGGTCGTCCGCAACGTATTGCGCGAACCCAACTGGCGTTTCCACGCCACCCGGGTGGAGGAATTCTTTCTGCGCGTGTCGGGCTGGATTCCCGGCGGCGCGCAGCATTACCCGGATGCGGAGGAACTGTGCGCGCCGCTGCGCCAGGCCGGCCTCGACGTGCAGGTGAGCCCGCTGCGCGGGCGCACGCCGTACAACAGCTACCTGCTGGTGGGGCGATTTCAGGGCCCATGCACAAAAACGCGCGTGATGGAGCGCGACCGGGTATACTCGGCGGCGCAATCCCCCTGATTGCTGCGGCATTGCCGCCTTTCCCCCCCTTAGTCTGCAACACGGTATGAACACTCCGGGTTGCTCAGGAGTGTTACATGTCTTTTGATTCGCTGGGCCTCGCGCCCGCGTTGTTGCGTGCGCTCGCCGAATACGGCTACACGCAGGCCACCCCGATCCAGGCCGCCGCCATTCCCGCCGCGCTGGAAGGCCATGATCTGCTCGCTGCCGCCCAGACCGGCACCGGCAAGACCGCCGCGTTCGCGCTGCCGCTGCTGCAGAAGCTTTCCACCAGTGGGCAGACCATGACGCGCCGCCCGCGCGCGCTGATCCTCACGCCCACCCGCGAACTGGCCGCGCAGATCCACGACAACATGCGCAGCTACGGCAAGCACATCCACGTCAGCGCCACCACCATCTTCGGCGGCGTCGGCATGGGCCCGCAGGTCAACGCGCTGCGTCGTGGCGTGGACGTGGTCATCGCCACCCCCGGCCGGCTGATGGACCACATGCAGCAGCGCACGCTGGACCTGTCCGCGGTGGAGACGCTGGTGCTGGACGAAGCCGACCGCATGCTGGACATGGGCTTCCTGCCCGCGCTGAAGCGCATCCTGGCCGCGGTGCCGAAACGGCGCCAGACGCTGCTGTTCTCGGCCACTTTCGCGCCAGCCATCAAGACGCTGGCGATGGAGTTCATGCGCAACCCGAAGGAGATCTCGGTCTCCGCGCCGAACACCGTCACCACCCTGGTCAGCCACCAGGTGCATCCGGTGGACGCCGCGCGCAAGCGCGACCTGCTGCTGCACGTGCTGTCGCAGGACAGCCGCCGCCAGACCCTGGTGTTCAGCCGTACCAAGCATGGCGCCGACAAGCTGGTGACGTACCTCAACGCCTCGGGCCTGCGCAGCGCCGCGATCCACGGCAACAAGAGCCAGAACGCCCGCACCCGCGCGCTCAGCGATTTCAAGAGCGGCCGCGTCACCGTGCTGGTGGCCACCGACATCGCCGCCCGCGGCATCGACATCGAGCAGTTGCCGATCGTGATCAACTTCGACCTGCCCGCGGTGGCCGAGGACTACGTGCACCGCATCGGCCGCACCGGCCGCGCCGGCATGGAAGGCCTGGCGCTGTCGCTGGTCAGCCATGACGAGAGCGGTCTGCTGTACGACATCCGCAAGCTGCTGAAGCAGGAGATCGCGATCACCGCGGTGACCGGTTTCGAGCCTTCCGCGCCGCTGCGCATCGATGCCGGCGCGCCGCGTCCGAAGCAGGGTGGCGGCCAGCGGCAGCCGCGCCAGGGCAAGCCTTTCGGTGCGGCACGTCCGAACGGCTACGCCGCGCAAGGTCGTGGCGAGCATGCCGCCGGCAACCAGCGTCGCCGCTCCAGCCATCGGCCTGCCGCCAAGGCCTGACCGTCATTTGTAGGAGCGGCTTCAGCCGCGACCGCCCTTCCATCGAACCGGAGAGCGTCGCGGCTGAAGCCGCTCCTACACGGTTCGCTAAGCCAACGCCTCGGCATGATGGCGCAGGTGATCGTCGATGAAGCTGCCGATGAACCAGTAGCTGTGGTCGTAGCCGGCGTGCCGGCGCAACAGCAGCGGCTGGCCGGCTTCGGCGCAGGCCTGGTCGAACAGCTCGGGTTTCAGCTGCGCTTCCAGGAACGTATCGGCCTCGCCCTGATCGATCAGGATCGTGCCGGGAAAGGTCTGCCGCCGCACCAGTTCGCAGGCGTCGTAACCGGCCCAGGCTTCCGGGTTTTCGCCCAGGTAGCGCGGCAATGCCTTGCGTCCCCATGGCACCTGGCTGGGCGCCACGATGGGCGCGAAGGCGGAGACCGAGCGGTAAAGTCCGGGATGTTTCAACGCGATGGTCAGCGCACCGTGGCCGCCCATGGAATGGCCGCAGATGCCGCTGCGGACGATATCGGCGGGAAAGTTGGCGGCGATCAACGCGGGCAGTTCATCGACCACGTAGCTGTGCATGCGGAAGCGCGCTGACCACGGCGCCTCCGTGGCATCGACATAGAAACCCGCGCCTTCGCCGAATTCCCAATCGCCGGTGGCGCCGTCGAAACCGGTATCGCGCGGGCTGGTGTCGGGCATCACCAGGATCAGCCCCAGCTCGGCGGCCAGCCGCTGCGCACCGGCCTTGATGGTGGCGGTTTCCTCGGTACAGGTGAGCCCGGCCAGGAAATACAGCACCGGGCAAGCGCGATGTTCGGCCTGTGGCGGCTGGTACAGCGCGAAACGCATCGGCCCGGCGCAAGCCGTCGAGGCGTGGCGATAAAACCCCTGCACACCGCCGTGACAGCGGTGGCGGGACATTGTTTCGAGCGTGCTCATCGTGGTTCCCGTGGATCGCGATGTGCCGAGCATATCCGCGCGTGGCTGAAGCATCCGTTCAGCGCGCGCCCGTAACGCGGCGCCAGCAGGCCTGATAGAATGGCCGGCTTGCGCGCCGCCTCTCCGACGCTGCTATCCGTTTTGAGGTACCCCCATGTCTTCCCCCGTTTCCGACAACGCCCCGGTTTCGTCCGGTTTCGGCGCACTCGCGCTGCATCCCGACGTTCTGCGCGTACTGGCCGATGTCGGCTATGAATCGCCGTCGCCGATCCAGGCGGCCACCATCCCGCCGCTGCTGGAAGGCCGCGACGTGCTGGGCCAGGCGCAGACCGGCACCGGCAAGACCGCCGCGTTCGCGCTGCCGATCCTGTCGCGCATCAATGCTCGCCCCGGCAAGCCGCAGGCGCTGGTGCTGGCGCCCACGCGCGAGCTGGCCATCCAGGTGGCCGAAGCGTTCCAGCGCTACGCCGCGCACATCCCCGGGTTCCAGGTGCTGCCGATCTACGGCGGCCAGAGCTACGGCCCGCAGCTGCATGCGCTCAAGCGCGGCGTGCACGTGGTGGTGGGCACGCCGGGGCGCGTGATCGATCACCTGGACAAGGGCACGCTCGATCTCTCCGAGCTGCGCTTCCTGGTGCTGGACGAAGCCGACGAAATGCTGCGCATGGGCTTCATCGACGACGTCGAGAAAGTGCTGCAGGCCACGCCGCCCGAGCGTCAGGTGGCGCTGTTCTCGGCCACCATGCCGCCGCAGATCCGCAAGATCGCGCAGCGGCACCTGAAGGAGCCGACCGAGGTCACCATCAAGTCCTCGACCACCACCGCGGCAAACATCCACCAGCGGTACTGGTTCGTCAGCGGCATGCACAAGCTCGATGCGCTGACCCGCATCCTGGAGGCCGAGCCGTTCGACGCGATGATCATCTTCGCGCGCACCAAGCAGGCCACCGAGGAACTGGCCGAGAAACTGCAGGCACGCGGCCTGGCCGCCGCCGCGATCAACGGCGACATCGCCCAGGCGCAGCGCGAGCGGGTGATCCAGCAGTTGAAGGACGGCAAGCTGGACATCCTGGTGGCCACCGACGTGGCCGCCCGCGGACTGGACGTGGAACGCATCAGCCACGTGCTGAACTACGACATCCCGTACGACACCGAAAGCTACGTGCACCGCATCGGCCGCACCGGGCGCGCGGGGCGCAACGGCGAGGCGATCCTGTTCGTCAGCCCGCGCGAGCGCGGCATGCTGCACGCGATCGAGCGCGCCACGCGCCAGCCGATCGAGCAGATGCAGCTGCCGTCGGTGGAAGTGGTCAACGACGTGCGCATCGGCAAGTTCAAGCAGCGCATCACCGACACGCTGGCGGTGGGCGAGCTGGGCGAGTTCCAGAAGCTGATCGAACAGTACGAGCAGGAATACAACGTGCCTGCCGTCGAGATCGCCGCCGCACTGGCGCGCATCGCGCAAGGCGACCAGCCGCTGCTGCTGGCGCCACCGCCGAAACGCGAGAAGTACGAGCCGGCCATGCGCGAACGCGGGGACCGCACATCGCGCGAACGCACCGATACCCGCATGCCGCGCGAGCACAAGCCCCGCCTGCACGAGCGGGCCGGCCACGAGCAGGCGCCGCCGCGTGAATTCGGCCAGCGCCCGGTGCGCGCCCACGCCACCGAGCAGGGCAAGCGCACCTACCGCATCGAGGTGGGCCACGAACACGGCGTCAAGCCGGGCAACATCATCGGCGCCATCGCCAACGAGGCCGGCCTGGACAGCCAGTACATCGGCCGCCTCAGCATCCGCGACCACTACAGCCTGATCGACCTGCCCGACGGCATGCCGCCGGAGGTGTTCGATCACCTGAAGAAGGTGTGGGTAGTGCAGCAGCAACTGCGCATCCACGAATGGGATGGCAACGACACCGCATCCAGCAACGCGCCGCCCGCGCGCAAGCCTGGCGGCTACAAGAAACCTGGCGGCTTCAGGCCCGGCGGCAAGCCGCCGCACCGGCGGTAAATCCATACTTTGTAGGAGCGGCTTCAGCCGCGATGCTTTTGCCTTGGAGCTTCAGGGCAAGAGCATCGCGACTGAAGTCGCTCCCACAAGTGCATCAGGACTTCAGGCGCTTTGCGGCAACGGTGGCGTGCCTGAGGTGGATGGGTCCAGCCAATCCTGCGGCGTCAGCACCGGCAAGCCGTGCGCGAGTCGCGCCTTGTCGCATTGCGGGCTGACCGCACCGAATTCCCACGACGGCGCCACCTCACGACACACCGATGGCCGTTGCGGGTAAATGCCGCAATGCGCCGCCTCGCCCACCGTGCCCTGCAACGCGGTGCAGCGCGGCGCCGCGGCATAGGTACCGCGCATGGCCAGCCGGTGCGGGTCGAGTTTTTCGGTGAGTTCGGCCGGCACCACGCCACCGAGAAACGGCTCGGCTTCCGACCAGTGAAACGCCACGCGGAAATACGCGCAGCAGGCGCCACAACGCAGGCAGGGATGATCCATGGAAGGAACCAGGGCGCACCCCGAGGCGCGCAGCGGGCGCATTCTAGAACTTGCCGCGTTCGCGTGACAGGGGATCCATGCAAGCCGGGTCAGGCGCGATTGCGATCGCTTCCTGTCGCCGCAAACGACCCGGCACCGGCGAACCAGCCTTCCGTCCGGTTCACGATGCGCACCACCGACAGCATCACCGGCACTTCGACCAGCACACCCACCACCGTCGCCAGCGCGGCACCGGAGCGCAGTCCGAACAGGCTGATGGCGGCCGCGACGGCCAGCTCGAAGAAATTGCTGGCTCCGATGAGCGCGGCCGGCCCGGCGACGCAGTGCGGCACCTTCAGCCAGCGGCTGAGGCCGTAGGCGATACCGGCGTTGAGATAGACCTGGATGATGATCGGCACGGCGAGCATGGCGATGATCAGCGGCTGCGCCAGGATCGCCTCGCCCTGGAAGCCGAACAGCAGCACCAGCGTGGCGAGCAAGGCGATGGTCGACAGCGGATCCATGCGTTTCAGCGTCGCCTCCAGGGTCGCGTGCCCGCCGCGGCGCAACAGGCTGGCGCGCCACGACTGCGCCACCACCACCGGCACCACGATGTACAGCAACACCGACAGCAGCAGCGTGCCCCACGGCACATGGATCGAGGCCACGCCCAGCAGCAACGCCACGATCGGCGCAAACGCGACCACCATGATGGTGTCGTTGAGCGCCACCTGCGCCAGCGTGAAGTTGGGCTCGCCGCCACACAGCCGCGACCACACGAACACCATCGCGGTACATGGCGCAGCCGCCAGCAGGATCAATCCGGCGATATACGAATCATGCTGGTCGAGCGGCAGCCACCCGGCAAACACATGCCGCACGAACAGCCAGCCCAGCAAGGCCATCGAGAACGGCTTGATCGCCCAGTTCACCAGCAAGGTGACGCCGATACCGCGCAGCTGATGGCGCACGCCCGCCAGTTGCGCAAAATCGACCTTGAGCAGCATCGGCACGATCATCAACCACACCAGCCCGGCCACCGGCAGGTTGATGTGCTGGATTTCCGCACGCGCCAGGGCCGCGAACACCCCGGGCCACCCGTGCCCGAGCGCAATGCCGACCACGATGCACAACCCGACCCATAGGCTGAGGTAACGGGCGAAGCGGCCGATCGGCGCGGGCGCGGCGAGCACTGCGTCGCTCATGCGGATTCCACCTTGCCGATCGCCCGCAACGCCTGCTGCAACGCCGTGCGATCGAGCGTTTCCAGCGGCAGCGCCAACAACTGCTCGATACGCTGGCGCAGCATCGCCCAGGCCGACTGGAATGCACTCCGGCGCTGCGCGTCGGAGCCTTGCACGCCTGCCGGATCGGGCACGCCCCAATGTGCGCTCACCGGCTGGCCGGGCCAGATCGGGCACACCTCGCCGGCGGCGTTGTCGCACACGGTGATGACGATATCGATCGCCGGCGCATTCGGCCCGGCAAACTCGTCCCAGGATTTGCTGCGCAATGGCGCGGCGTAGCCGAACGTGCGCGCCAGCTCCGCCGCGATCGGTTGCACCGCGCCACTGGGAAAACTGCCGGCGCTGAATGCCTGGAAGCGGCCCTCGCCTCGCACATTGAGCAAGGCCTCGGCCATCACGCTGCGGGCGGAATTGCCGGTGCAGAGGAACAGCACCTTGATCGGTGGACGCACGACCATCTCAGCAGCAACCCGCGCCCGCATTCGGGCCGCACCCGGATGCGGTGCGTTTCGTGATCGCCGGGCCGCAACAGGTGGCGCCGCTTTCGTGCGGGGCACCGGTGTACGTGGTGGCTTCGCCATGCGTGTGGAAACTTTCCCAGCGCACGCCCTGCGGATCCTCGGCCCAGAACTTGTCGGAGTGGGCGTAGCAGCAGGTGGTGCCCTTTTCCGCCAATGCCACCGCATCGGCTGCCTGCAGGCGCGCGCCGATGACAGCCAGGTCGGCGGGATCGCCCGCTTGCAAACCCAGGTGATCGACGCCGGGCTGGCGGCCGCGTTGCGAGATCGCAAAGTTGACGCGCGGATCGTCCAGCATCCACTTGGCGTAGTCGGGCCGGATCACGTCCGGGGCCGCGCCGAACAGCGTGGTGTAGAAGCGGATGCTGTCGTCCAGCCGCGCGACGTTGAGATGCACGTGGAATCGTTTCATGGTTTTTTCCGTGGGGGTTTGCATGCCGCCGTCCCGCAGCCGGCTGCCGCCGCCGAGCCCGCGCAACAATTTTCGGTGAGGAAGCCCAGCAAGCCGTTCATCTGCGCGTAGCTCGCGCGGCACTGGATGACGCGGCCGCGGCGCTCGTCGCTGACCATGCCGGCACGACGCAGCACGTGCAGATGGCTGGTCAGGGTGGCGCCGGCAAGGCCGGTCGCGGCCGCGAGCTCGCCGACCGAAAGGCCTTCATCGCCCGCCTCCACCAGCCGGCGGAACAGGTTCAGGCGATGCTCCTGGGCGAGCGCCGCGAGACAGGCGAGGGCTTCTTTTGATTTCATATTTCTAAAATTATAGAAATAATTAAAGGCCGTCAAGGGCGCACCGAAAAGCCAAAAGGCCGGCATTCGCGATTTGCAAAAGCAGGGGCATGGCCCGCGGGCGGGCGCCTATAGGACGTGCGCAACTTGTGGGAGCGACTTCAGTCGCGATGCTTTGGGAATGCCGAGGCGAAAGGCATCGCGGCTGAAGCCGCTCCTACAGCGATGTCGCCGATGTTCAGAGCGCGCCGGCAAACGTGTCGCACTGGTCCATGTCGCCGCTGTCGAAGCCGGTCTTGAACCAGTGCACGCGTTGCGCCGAGGTGCCATGGGTGAACGTGTCCGGCCGCACACGCCCCTGTGCCTGTTGTTGCAGGGTGTCGTCGCCGATATGGCTGGCGGCGTTGAGCGCCTCCTCGATGTCGCCCGGCTGCAACCACTGCAGGCGTTGCTGGCTGTGGTTGGCCCACACGCCCGCGTAGCAGTCGGCCTGCAGTTCCTGTCGCACCGAAAGTCCGCTGGCGCCCTCCATCGGCGCACCGCGTCGACGGGCGGCATCGGTGCGGGCGAACACGCCGGTGAGGTTCTGCACGTGGTGGCCGACCTCGTGCGCGATCACGTAGGCGCGGGCGAAGTCGCCGGACGATTGCAGCTCGTCCTGCAGTTGCTGGAAGAAGGCCAGGTCGAGGTAGACCTTCTGGTCGCCCGGGCAATAGAACGGCCCGACCGCGGTGGTGGCGCCGCCGCAGGCCGTGTTCACGCCGCCGCTGAAGATGTGCAGTTTCGGCTCGACGTAGGTGGCGCCGCGGGCCTGGAAGATCGCGCCCCAGGTCTGCTCGGTGGAATGCAGAATCGCGCTGACAAAGGCCTTTTGCTCCGGATCGACCTCGGTGGGCGCGCTGCTCTGCGTGCCGTTGTCGAGTGCCGCGCCGCCCTGGTCCAGCAGCGCCATGGGGTTCTTGAAGAAGATCCAGCCGATGAGCGCCAGCACCACCAGTCCGCCCAGGCCCATGCCGCGCCCGCCGCCGAAACGCGGGCCGCCGCCGCTGCCGATCTCGATGTTGTTGCTGCCGCCGCCTTTGCGCCAATCCATGAGAGACCTCGTTGAGCGATGCATGCGTCGGAGTACGCACGGGGAAGATAGCGACTGCCGCATGATCGCGCCATGCACGCACACCGACGCGGACGCTACAGTAGGGGTCACTTTCCGAGGACGCTGCCCATGACCCACCTGCCCGCGCTGGTCACCCTGCTCACCGTGCTGCTGCTGTTCGGCACCATGTTCGTCGTTGGCCGGATGCGCATGCGCCACGGCATCAAGGCGCCCGCGACCAGCGGCCATCCGGCGTTCGACCGCGCCTATCGCGTGCAGATGAATACGCTGGAAGGCACGGTGATGTTTCTGCCCCTGCTGTGGCTGGCGGCCAACTATGGTTTCAGTGGCTGGGCCGGCATCGCGGGCCTGGTCTGGCTGGTGGGCCGCGTGTGGTACGCGTGGAGCTACCTGCGGGATCCCGCCTCGCGCGAGAAAGGTTTCGCGGTCGCCATGCTGGCCTGGCTGGCCGTGCTGGTGATGGCCGCGGTGGGCGTGTGCCGCGCGCTGATGCTGGGCTGACGACCGTGGCCGCAGACGGGTGCCGCGCCAGGCATGCAGGCTGATGGAAGCGACACCGCACGCGACTCCGCCCCTGCCGCCATCACGCCCGTGGCCGATAACCGCCGTGCGGGCGCCGGGTCTGCTGACAGCGCTGGGGCTCATCGTGCTGTATTTCCTGTTGCAGGCCACGGTGGGCGCCTTGATCGCCTTCGCGCTCGGCCTGTGGTTCGGTCTGCGGGCCGGACTGCAGCATCTGGCCTACGACGCCAAGACCATCGGACACCAGGTGCAGGCCCTGCTGGGGCAGCCGGATGCGCGCGCCGCGATGGTCATGCTGGTGTTGTGCGTGGCGGCCGGATCGATGCTGTGGCTGGTGCATCGCAAATGGCCGCGGCTGTGGTCGCTGGCGTCACCGCCAGGTTTCGCCGTGGCGCGGCCGGCGCAACCGCTGTTCTACCTGCTGGCCATCGTCATTGGCCTGGCCACGCCGGTGCTGGGCGGCTGGCTGACCCAGTGGCTGGCGCACGGCCACAAGGTGCCGCAGGACATCCAGCGGGTCGGCGCCGAGGCGGCGTTGCCGCTGCGGGTGGCGTTGATGGTCATCGTGGTGACGGTCGGCCCGCTGGTGGAGGAGTTGCTCTTTCGCGGCGTGCTGCTCTCGGCATTGATGCGGCGGCTGCCGGCGGGCTGGGCCGTGGCCGCGTGTTCGCTGCTGTTTGCCCTGGTGCATCTGCCGGACCTGGGTTTCCTGTGGTACACGCTGCCGGGCCTGGCGCTGCTGGCGGCGGCGCTGGCATGGCTGCGCCTGCGCTCGGGCTCGATCTGGCCGGCGGTGCTGGCGCATGGCGCCAACAACCTGCTGGCGGTGGCGGCGTGGTTTCTGGCGGTCAAGCCGATGGATTGATGCCAAAGCCGCGCAGCAGGCGCGCGGTCTCGAACAGCGGCAGACCCATCACCCCGGAATAGCTGCCCTCGAGGTGTTCGATCAAGGCGGCGCCGCGGCCCTGGATCGCATACGCGCCAGCCTTGCCGAACGGCTCGCCGGTGGCCACATAGACGGCTATATCGTTTTCGTCCAATGCGCCGAAACGCACCTGCGATACGCAGACGGCGCACTCCTCCCGCCCGGCACCCAGCGCCCACACTGCCGAGATCACCGCATGCGTACGCCCGCTCAGGCGACGCAGCATGGCCGCGGCATCGTCCGCATCGCGCGGCTTGCCGAATACCTCGTCGGCCAGCACTACTTCGGTGTCCGCACCAAGCACCACGTCACCCGGCCTCACCAGCAGCGCACCCGCGGCGGCCTTGTCGCGCGCCACCCGGCTTACGTAGGCCAGCGGCGTTTCGCCGGTGACACGCTGCTCGGGCACATCGACATCCAGCACGTCGAACGCCACGCCCAGTTGCTGCAGCAGCTGGTGCCGGCGCGGCGATTGCGAGGCGAGATGGAGCATGCGTCAGAGCGCCAGGTTGTATTCGTAGAACTGCTGGTCGCGCTGCCAGCCCAGCGAGGCGTACAACGCCTGCGCCGAGGCGTTGTCGCGCGCGGTCGACAGCGACAGGCTGGCGGCGCCCAACGCGCGGGCATGGTCGGCGGCAGCGGTCAGCAAGGCGGCGGCCACGCCCTGGCGACGCGCGCGCAGCAACACGAACACATCGTTGAGCAGATACGTGCGCACCGTGCGCACGGACGAAAACAGCGGGTAAAGCTGCACGAAGCCCACGCCTTGGCGCTGCTCGTCGAGCGCCAGCAGGATCAGCGATTCATGATGGCGAAAACGCTCGGCCAGGAACTCGCGCGCCCGTGCCAAGTCGCCCGGCTGACCGTAGAACTGGCGATATTCGTCGAACAACGGCGCCAGCTTGTCGAGATGGTGGATGGTGGCCTGGCAGATATGGAATGACATGGGATGGGGATTCGGGATGGGGATTCGGGAGCATACCTTCACGCGCGACGGCTGTTGCCTTTGCGATTCCCCATTCCCGATTCCCCACTCCCGGCACTCAAGCCCGATGATACGGATGCCCCGCCATGATCGTGGTGGCCCGGTACAACTGCTCCGCCAGCACCAGGCGCACCAGCATGTGCGGCAGGGTCAATGGGCCCAGCGACCAGGTCTGGTCGGCGCGGGCCAGCACCTCCGGCGCGTGGCCATCGGGGCCGCCGATCAGGAAAGCCAGGTCGCGCCCGGCCATGCGCCATTGCGCAAGCTGTGTGGCAAGCGCCTCGCTGGACCACGGCTTGCCGCCGCCGTCCAGGGCGATCACATGGGTATCGCGCGGCAGCGCGGCGAGAATCGCGGTGCCTTCATCGTGGATGGCTCGCGCATCGTCGCGTCCCTTGCCCCGCGTGCCGGGCTTCAACTCCAGCAACTCCAGAGGCAGCTCATGCGACAGGCGCTTGCGGTATTCGGCAAAGCCCTCGGCCACCCAGCCGGGCATGCGCTCCCCGACAGCGATGATGCGCGCGCGCATCATCGCTGTCGAAAAGCCAAAACCGGCGCGCAGCGCCCTCGTTTGCCTCCTCTCCCCCTTGGGGAGAGGATTGAGGAGAGGGTGCCGGGCTTACCGGAAAATCCATCGAAGCTGCTCTTCGCTTCGTGGCAGGCCTGTCGCAAGAATGCCCCCTCTCCCCAGCCCTCCTCCACCCGCAAGGGGACTCCCTTCGGTCGCCGCAGGGGAGAGGGAGAAAAAACGCGCAGGGCGGAGGATCGACGTCGCGAGTTCACCCGGCCTGCGCCGCTTCGCTTTCATCCTCGTCGCGATCACCCACCGTCCACAGCCGCTCCAGGCCATAGAACTCACGGATGCGCGGCAGCATCACGTGCACGATCACGTCGCCCAGATCCACCAGCACCCACTCGCCTTCGCCTTCGCCTTCCACGCCCAGCGGATGCACACCCGCTTTCTTGGCGAATTTCAGGACTTCGTCGGCGATGGATTTGACGTGACGGGCGGAAGTGCCGGAGGCGATGACCAGCAGGTCGGCGATGGAGGTTTTGCCGCGGACGTCGATCTCGCGCACGTCCTTGGCTTTCAGTTCGTCCAGCGCATCGACGACGGATTGGCGCAGGGTGGCCGTGGTGACGGCCTTGTTGGTGCGGGCAGTACTCAAAAGGGAGAGCCTCGATGGCGGTATCGCTGCGCAAAATGGCGCGGGCGCAGTATACCGTCCCCGCCGCAACGGCACGTCAAGATGGCCGCTGCGCCGTGCGACCGCGCCAGACAGGCTCGTTGAACAGGGTCACCAAGCACTTCTACACTGCCCCTATTAATCCGTGCATAACGATGGGCAGTATTTATGGTTACGGTCAGATATGTACGCGTGCCACTCAGAGAAGCTTTCCATGAACCTCGTTCCCAGCCTTGTCTTCCTCGCTCTGCTTTTTCTCGCATTCAGATTATTCAAACCTTCGAACGCGGACCCGCGCAAGGAAGCTGAAACGATGGCCGACCCAACGACCGATCATGACGGTGATGATTCTGATTGCTTGGCAGATTCACCCATACCTGACTGGCATAGCACGCCACTGATAAACGATATGGTGACAGAGGACCTCGAAACCGGAGGCGTGCGAAACCTGACTGGCCTCTTCCACCACGACCTTTAGGGAAGGTCTGATCAATCAGCTTTTTTTGCTCGTCATTCCTGCGAACGCAGGAATCCAGTGCCTTTGTGTTCAATGGTTTGAACGCGCTGGATCCCAGCTTTCGCTGGGATGACGAGCAAAATCAGAGCTTCCTTAGGCGCTTGCTACTGCAAAGCGCGCCGCTCACCGCTTCGACAACAAGCGTCCGCCCATGGCGGCATTCGCCGCCACCACCACGGCCACCGCGGCGGCATGGGTCAGCAGGTCGGTGGCCGCGGCGCCGTAGGCGTGGCAGATCTCCAGCAGGCTGGCCGAGGCCGCCGCGCTGGCCAGGCCGATCAGCACCGCGGTCAGCACCGGCCGCAACGGACAGGCGCGGCGCAGCAGCCAGATCAGCAGGGCCGACAGCGGGATCGAGAAGGCCAGGATGAAAACCAGGCAGTCGGGCGCGGGATGGGTGCGCGTCAACTGCGCCGCCGGCTCCACCCAGCTGCGCAGGCAACCCAGGCCGCTGGCGCCGATCCACAGCAGGGCCGGCGGCAACGGCAGCCAGGCCCAGATCGCCCGCCGCCCGGGCATGCCCGACACGAACGCCGCCCACGCCGCGCAGATCGCGGTAAGCACCGCGCCAGCGGTGGCCCAGCCCATGTCCGGCGACGCCTGCCAACGCTCCATCGCGATGCCGGTGCCGTAGCGCAGCAACAAGGCCACGGCCAGCGCCGCCACCACCAGCAGCCACCCCAGCGTACGCAGCCACGGCGGCGGCAACCGGCGCACCGGCACCAAGCCAGCGCCCAGCGCGTGGATCAGGGTTTCATGGCGGGGTGAGTCGGACATGCTGCTCAAGGTTCTCCGTTGAAATGGCGGCGCAGCGATTTCAGCCCGCGATGCAGGTTCACTTTCAGCGAGCCGGCGCTGCGCCCGGTCTGCCCGGAGGCTTCGGCCAGTGTGCGTTCGCGCAAGCCCAGTTGTTCGACCGCCTCGCGCTGGCCCGGCGGCAATTCATCGATGGCCGCGCGCAGGCGTTGCGCGTCCTGCTGGCGCTCGCTGGCGGCACTGGCATCGTCGGCGTCGGGGTGGCGATCCAACGCGAACTCGTCGTGCAACTCGCGGCTGTCGCGACGCCCGCGGCTGCGCAGCGCATCGATGGCGCGGCGGCTGGCGATGGCATTGAGCCAGGCGTCGTACGAGCGCGACGGGTCGTAGGTATGCCGCACGCGATCCACGGTGATCAGGGTTTCCTGCACCACGTCATCGACGTGATCCCGCGCCACACCCTGCCGCCGTGCGGCCGCGCGGATCAGCGGGATCGAGTCGGCCAGCAGCTTCTCGTACGCGATCCGATCGCCGGCCTGCGCGGCCGCCATCCACGCCGCCCGCCGCTGGTCGGCGGTTTCGATGGCGCTGGTGGCGGGGCTGGCTGGCACGCGGTATCTGACGCTCGATCGACGGGGGAGCGCATCATCAGAGACCATCGGGCCCGCGGCGGTCAAGGGCTGCAACATTTTCTCCGACCAGACTTTCTCACCCTGCATTCGCTGCGCACGCGACCAGGGTTACCTCGTCACCGCATGTAACCGCACAGCGCCGCCCGGCGAATAGCTGACAAACCCCTCGCGGACGACGCTCATGCTCGTACTGATCATTGCCTACCTCGGCGGCGTGCTGACCATCCTCAGCCCGTGCATCCTGCCGGTGCTGCCCTTCGTGTTCGCCCGCTCGGACCGCCCGTTCAAGCGCAACGGCCTGCCGATGCTGCTAGGCATGGCGATCACGTTTGCGGCGGTGGCCACGCTGGCCGCGCTGGGTGGCGGCTGGGTCATCCACGCCAACCAGTACGGCCGCTACGTGGCGATGCTGGTGCTGGCGTTCCTGGGCCTGGCGCTGCTGTCCACGCGGGTGGCCGAGTGGATCAGCCGGCCGTTCGTGGCGCTGGGCGGACGGCTGACCCGGCAAGCGGGCGAGCGCGATTCGATCTGGGCCTCCGCCGGCCTGGGCGTCGCCACCGGCCTGCTGTGGGCGCCGTGCGCGGGGCCGATCCTGGGCCTGCTGCTGACCGGCGCGGCATTGAACGGTGCCAGCGTGCAGACCACCCTGTTGCTGCTGACCTACGCCGCCGGCGCCGCCACTTCGCTGGGCCTGGCGTTGCTGCTGGGCGGCAAGGTGTTCGCGCTGATGAAGCGCTCGCTGGGCGCGGGTGAATGGGTACGTCGCGGGCTGGGCGCGCTGGTGCTGTGCGGCGTGGCGGCGATCGCGCTGGGCCTGGATACCGGCCTGCTGACGCGCGTATCGCTGGCCAGCACCGGCGGCATCGAGCAGAAGCTGCTGGATGCGGTGCGGCCGGCGCCGGTGAACGCCGCCACCGTGGTGAAGCCCGGCGAGTCCTTGCCGGTGGAAGGCGAACTGCCTTCGCTGGCCGGCGCCACGCAATGGCTCAACAGTCCGCCGCTGACCGCACAGTCGCTGCGCGGCAAGGTGGTGCTGGTGGATTTCTGGACCTACTCCTGCATCAACTGCCTGCGTTCGCTGCCCTACGTGCGCGGCTGGGCCGACAAGTACAAGGACCACGGCCTGGTGGTGATCGGCGTGCACGCGCCGGAGTTCGCGTTCGAGAAAGACCCGGCCAACGTAGCCAAGGCGGTGAAGGACCTGGGCGTGGATTACCCGGTGGCGCTGGATAACAACTACGCCATCTGGCAAGGCTTCAACAATCAATACTGGCCGGCGCATTACTTCATCGACGCCCAGGGCCGCATCCGGCATCACCATTTCGGCGAGGGCGCCTACCCGGAAAGCGAGGACGTGATCCGCCGGTTGCTGAGCGAAGCGGGCTACAAGAACCTGCCAGGCGGCTATGTCAGCGCGGACCACCGCGGCGTGGAAGCGGCCGATTCCGGCGACGCCACCCGCTCGCCCGAGACCTACGTGGGCTACGCCCGCGCCCGCAACTTCGTCGGCGGCCGCGTCGCCCATGAGGACGCCTGGAACTACCACGCGCCCGATGCGCTGGGCACCAACCAGTGGTCGCTGGACGGCCGCTGGAACGTGCACGCGGAAAACGCTCAACTGCTGCAGGCCGGCGGTCGCATCGTCTACCGCTTCCGCGGCCGCGACCTGCACCTGGTGCTGGGCCCGGCCAGCGACGGCAAGCCGGTGCGCTTCCGCGTCACCCTCGACGGCAAGGCGCCCGGCGCCGACCACGGCATGGATACCGACGCCGATGGCAACGGCGCCGTCACCAGCCAGCGCCTGTACCAGCTGGTGCGCCAGGCCAACGGCAGCGGCGAGCGGGTGTTCGAGATCACCTTCCTCGACCCCGGCGCGCAGGCGTTCGCGTTCACCTTCGGCTGATAGGAACGCCCAGCGGCTTGGGGCTTCAGGAACCGAAAACTCCCAAGCCGTCATCCCAGCGAAAGCTGGGACCCAGCGCCTCGATAATTGCATGAAGGCACTGGATTCCCGCTTCGCGGGAATGACGAACAAAAGCCATCGCAGCTGGAACCACGCCCACAATAACCACCACTACACAAACGCTCCACGGAGGCAAGCCATGTCACGCATCGATGAAACCCTCGCGATGGATCGGCGCCGCTTTCTGCGCGCCGCATTGACCGGTGGCGCCGTATTGGCGGCGGGCGGTGGCCTGCTGGTGCCGAGATTGTTCGCCGCCGCTGCTACACCGGTCGGCAAGGCGGGCAAGGTGTTGCTGGAGATTTTCGCCGACGATGGCCGCGACCTCGGCGCGCACGAGGTACCCAGGCTGGTGCTCAGCCATGCGCAATGGCGGCAGCGGCTGTCGCCGCAGGCGTTCGGCATCCTGCGTCAGGCGGGCACCGAGCGGGCGTTCACCGGCGCCTACTGGAACCTGTCCGCGCCGGGCCTGTACCGCTGCGCCGGGTGTGGCACCGCGCTATACGACGCCGCCACCAAATTCCACTCCGGCACCGGCTGGCCCAGCTTCTACCAGCCGATTGCCCGCACCAATGTCACGCAACACGACGACCGCCAGTTCGGCATGCGGCGCACGGCCATCAACTGCGCCTGCTGCGACGGCCACCTGGGCCATGTCTTCGACGACGGCCCGCGCCCTACCGGCCTGCGCTACTGCATGAACTCGGCCGCCCTGCACTTCATTCCGCACGCCGCCTGAGCTCGGCTCCGCATCGTCAAGGTGCGGTGCGCTGAAACGACGCACTCCGACCGAAACGCGCCAGGCCTTGCGTGGCGTGCATTTTCGCGCGCGCCGCTGCGCCCGCATGGCGTGAGCACAATTGCCGTCCGCCGCCGTCACTTCTATAATGAGAACCATTCTCACTACCGAAACGCCGGTTTCCCCACCGTCGTCCCGGCCAGTGCGGAAACAACCTCGCGCGCTCATGGCGCGGTCGATCCATTCGACCACGCGGCGCTCGCGCGGCTGCCTCTCCCACGTCTTCGAAACAGGGCCTCCATGTCATCGTTCCCCGCTCCGACCGCCGCCACACGCCACCGCCCGTCCCTTCCCCGTGCCATCCACGCCGCCCTGCTTGGCGTCCCGTTGCTGGCCGCACTGGCGATGGTGACTCCGGCCCACGCCGATGACGCCGACGCCGCATCCACACCGCAATCCGCCACCGCGCTGTCGGGCGTGCAGGTCACGGCGCCGATCGCGCGGGAAAGCGATTCGGTCACCAAGACCGACACGCCGATCATCGAGATCCCGCAGTCGGTGTCGGTGATCACCGCCGAGCAACTGAGCCAGCGCGGCATCCAGGGCATCGAGGAAGCCGTGTGGTACACCGCCGGCGCGCAGGGCGGCGGCTACGGTGCCGACGCGCGCAGCGACTGGATGCTGGTGCGCGGCTTCACCCCCGCCCGCTACCTCGATGGCCTGGCGCTGCCCGAAGGCTCGGGCACCAGCATCACCCGTATCGAGCCGTACGGGCTGGAGCGGCTGGAGGTGATCAAGGGCCCGTCGTCGGTGGTCTACGGCGCGATGCCGCCCGGCGGCATGGTCAACATGGTCAGCAAACGCCCCACCGCGCAACCGCTGCACGAAGTGGGCGTGGAGGTAGGCAGTTTCGACCTGCGCCAGGGCACGTTCGATTTCGCCGGCCCGCTGAACGATGCGGGCACGCTGCTGTATCGCCTCACCGGCCTGGCCCGCAACAGCGACACCATGACCGACTACATCAAGGACGACCGCTACTACCTCGCCCCCGCGCTGACCTGGAAGCCGGACGACAACACCTCGCTGACCGTGCTGTCGCACTACCAGAAGGCCGAGACCGCCTCCGGCGCCGGCTTCCTGCCCGCGGAAGGCACCTTGCTGCCCAGCCCGCACGGCAAGATCCCGCGCGACCGCTTCACCGGCGAGCCGGGCCAGAACGACTACGACAAGACGCTGGCCTCGATCGGCTACGAATTCCACCACGATTTCGCCAACGGCCTGGCGTTCAACCAGAACCTGCGCTACGGCACCGCCGAAGTGGACAACAACGGCGCCAACGTGGGTGCGTTCGGCCTGCTCGGCGACGGCCGCACCCTGCTGCGCTACCTGTTCCCGAACGAGAACCACACCAAGACCTTCGGCGTCGACAACAACCTGCAATACGTGTTCGACAACGGCCGCGTGCAGCACACGCTGCTGGCCGGCGTGGACTACCGCCGCGCCAATGACGACTACGCCTCCGCGTTCGACTTCGGCGTTGGCGGGCTGGACGTGTTCGACCCGGTCTACGGCAGCCCGGTCACCGTGCCTGCGTACACCGTCCACACCGTGCAGGTGCAGTCGCAACTGGGCGTCTACCTGCAGGACCAGATCAAGGTCGGCCGCTGGAGCATCACCGCGGGCGGGCGCCAGGATCATGTCCGCACCGACACCGACAACCAGCTGGCCGGCACCAGCGCCGGTCAGACCGACCGCGCGTTCTCCGGCCGCGTGGGCGTCAACTACCTGTTCGACAACGGACTGGCACCGTACGTGTCGTGGTCGCATTCGTTCCAGCCCACTGTAGGCACGAACTTCGGCGGCAACGCGTTCAAACCCACCACCGGCGACCAGTACGAAGCCGGCCTGAAATACCAGCCCGCCGGCGGCAACGGCCTGGTCACCCTGGCGGCCTACCAGATCACCCAGCAGAACTCGCTGACGGTCGACCCGAACCACGCACTGTTCCAGGTGCAGCAGGGCGAAACGCGGTTGCGCGGCGTGGAGCTGGAAGGCCGCTGGAATCTCGGCACGCATCTGGCCATCTATGGCGGCTACACCTGGAGCGATTCGGAAGTCACCCGCACCAACGACCTGCCCTCGCTGGGCAAGCAGATCGCGCTGTTGCCCGAACAGCAGGCTTCGCTGGGGCTCGATTACACCGTGGTCGCCGGGCCGCTGGCGGGCTTCGGTTTCGGCGGTGGCGTGCGCTACATCGGCAGCCACTACGGCGACATCTACAACGAGTGGAAGACGCCTTCGTACACCTTGTTCGACGCCGCCGTGCATTACGACGTGGGCGACTGGCGGCTGCAGTTGAATGCCAGCAACCTGTTCGACAAGGAGTACGTCTCCGCCTGCAACAGCGCCGCGTGGTGCTACTACGGCTACGAGCGCAGCGTGACCGCCAGCGCGCGCTACCGCTGGTAAGGTGGCGCGATGATCAGCCTGCTCGGCTTCGTGCTCGCGGTGTGCGCCGCCATCGCCTGGTACGCCGGCTCGCCGCATTGCATGTGGTCTGCGCTGCGCGGCTACCCGCGGGTGGCACGCATCGCCGGCAGCGTCTTGATGCTGCTGTCGCTGGCGTGCTGGATAGGCGCGGCCGGCATCGCGGTCGGGCTGTGTGCCACGCTGGCCAGCGGCATGCTGGGCTTGATGGCGCAACCGTGGCTGGCAATGTTCTTCGGTACGCCGGCCGCGGATGTCACCGCAGTGGAGAAAGAGTGATGTGCAACGGGGATAATCCCCACGCCGGCGAGGCATCGCACTGATGTGGGCGCGCGCCAGCGCCGGTGTGCTGCCGGGTTTCCTTCTCGCCGCCGCGCTGGTCGGGCTGGGCTGCTGGCTGCCGCCCGGCGCATGGCAGTCGACCATCGTGGTAGGCCTGCTGGCGTTCTTCCCGGTGTGGATCGGCGTGATTTGCGCGGCGTTCCGTTTCTCCAGCGGCAAGCGCGCGTGGGGTTGGCTGAGTGCGCTGGCACTGCTCGGGCTCGGCCTGCTGTGGTTGTTGCAGCTGTCCGGCTGGGTCCGCTGAGGTTGTCACCATGAAGTTGCCCGCATGAAATTGAAGCCCGCCACCTTGCGCACCTTCACCAGCCTGCATTCGTGGATGGGGCTGGTGGCCGGGTTCGCGCTGTTCGTGGCGTTCTATGCCGGCGCGATCACGGTGTTCCAGCCGGATGTGCAGCGCTGGGCGAACCCGCATGCCACGCCGTCGACCGCCACGCTGGCCGATGCGCAGCAGTTGCTCGATGAGGTGCTGGCGCAGCACCCCGAAGCGCGCGATCACGTGGGCATGACCTTTCCCGGCTACGAGCTGGCGCAGCCGATGGCCTACTGGCAGGACGGCGACGGCACCTGGCTGTTTGCCTCGCCGGGCAACACCACCGGCAGCACCGTCGAACCCGGCGTCGCACCGCTGCCCGAGCTGATCAACGAGCTGCATTACGCGCTGGGCATCCCGCGGGTGGGCACCTGGTTGATGGGCGTGGTCAGCCTGCTGTACGGCGTGGCGCTGGTGTCCGGTTTCGTGATCCATCTGCCACGGCTGGCGAAGGACCTGTTCGCGCTGCGCCCCGGGCGCAATCTCAAGCGCTTCTGGCAGGACACGCACAACGTCATCGGTGTGCTGAGCCTGCCGTTCCACGTGATGTTTGCCGTCACCGGCGCGGTGCTGTGCCTGCTGCTGGTGGCGATGCTGGCGCTGAATCCGCTGATCTACGAGGGCAAGCTGATGGCGGCTTCGGCGGCGGCGATGAATACCGCGCCGACCATCGCCAAGGCTGGCGTTACGGCACCGCTGGCGCCACTGGCCGCTTGGCATGCGCGTTCGATCGCGGTGGCCCGCGAGCATGGCGATGCCGCGTTCCAGCCGGGTTATCTCAAGCTGGCCCATGCCGGTGACGCGCACGCCGTGGTCGAGATCACCGGCAGTTCACCGCACGCGCTGGGTGGCGGCTCGGTGGCGCTGGACGCGGTCAGCGGCGCGGTGCTGGCCACGCAGCTGCCGGGTTCGCGCGACGCCAATCACGCCACCCTGGCCGCCGCGTATGCGCTGCATTTCGCCGATTACGGCGGCGCCGCCGTGCGCTGGCTGTACTTCCTGCTGGGGCTGGGCGGAGCGTTCCTGTTCTATTCCGGCAATCTGCTGTGGATCGAATCGCGCCGCAAGCGCCGGCAGGCGGAACAGGGCCGTGCACAACTGGGCATGGCACGCGCCACGGTGGGCATCTGCATCGGTGTTTGCGTGGCGATTTCCGCCGCGTTCGTGGCGGCGCAGATCCTGCCCATGCTGGGTTGGGACGTGGCTGCCGGTCAGCGCTGGGTCTGCTTCGCGAGCTGGGCCTTGTGCGCGCTGTGGGCCGCACGACGGGCGCCAGTGAAGGCGGCGCGCGAGCTGTTGTGGCTGGCGGCGATCGTTACCGCACTCGTGCCGGTGGTCCACGGCATCGCCACCGGCTGGTGGCTGTGGCGCAGCGCGGCGGCGGGGCATGGTGCGTTGTTCGCCATCGACGTGGGCGCGCTGGCGATGGCGTTCGCCTTTGCCTCGTTGGCCCGTGCCGTGGCGCGGCGGGCGCGCCGTGACCAACCGAACAGCGTGTGGGCCAGCACGGCGGCCTGAGCCGTCGCTACTGCCGATACGGCGCCAGCAGCGCGGGATCGTCGAACACACCGCACGGCAGCAGATAGCGTGGGTCCCGCCCCGCCGCCAGCAACTCGCGGATGCGGGTGGCCGAGATTTCCAGCGGCGTCACCGCCAGTTCGATCACCTTGCCCGCCGGCTGATCGCGCAACGCGTCCGCCGTGGTGACGCGACGACCGGTCACCGCATGTTCCAGCTCGGGCGGCAGGATCGATGAAACGCCGGGCCGGCTGAGCACGCCGATGTGCGCAACCTCGAACAACTCGCGCCAGCGATCCCAGCTGGCGAGGTTGGCGAACGCATCGGCGCCGATCAGCAGCACCAGCGGCCGCGCGCCCTGCTCGGCGCGCAGGTCGGTCAAGGTGTCGACGGTAAACGACGGGCCCTCGCGATCCAGCTCGCGCGTGTCCAGGCGCAATCGCGACTGACCTTGCAAGGCGGCACGCAGGGCGGGAAAAAATGCCTTGATCACTTACCCGCCG
>JBIQMK010000005.1:0-45174 GCA_044463365.1 Rhodanobacter sp.
TGGTCGGCATGACGAAACCGGGCACGACGGTGCCGCTGGAGATCCTGCGCAACGGCAAGAAACTGACCTTGAAGGTCACCATCAGCGAAGCGGCGCGGGACGAGAACGCGGTCAGTGGGAAGGGCGCCTCGCCTTCATCGGCGCGCACCGGATCGGCCGCGCTCGGCTTGAGCGTGCAGTCGATCGACAATGACACCCGCGATCAACTGGGTCTGAAGAAAGGGCAGGGCGTGGTGATCGACGAGATCACCGGCCCGGTGGCGGCCCAAGCCGGGTTGCGTGCCGGCGACGTGATCCTGATGGTGAACCAGAAGCGCATCGGTACCGTTGAGGAGTTCAAGGAAGCCACCAAGGACATGAAGCCAGGGAGCACCGCCCTGTTGCTGGTGCGCCGCGGCGAACAGAGCAGCTTCATCGGCTTGACCATACCGGGCGGGAAATAACGCCTGCGTTCGCCGTTTCGACGCACGGGCGCCATCGAGCAGGTGGCGCCCGTCGCGTTTTCGCGGAATGGCGCGTGTCGGTTCCATGCGATAATGCCGGGTTCGCGCCGCCATACCGGCAGCGCGCGCCTGCGCTCCCCGCATGGCGACAAACCCCCGTTCGGCAGGCCAGCAGCGTTCCATGGAATTGATCCGCAACTTCTCCATCATTGCCCACATCGATCACGGCAAGTCGACGCTGGCCGATCGCATCATCCATCTCTGTGGCGGCCTGGCCGACCGTGAGATGGAAGCCCAGGTGCTGGACAACAACCCGATCGAGCGCGAACGCGGCATCACCATCAAGGCGCAATCGGTGTCGCTGCCGTACACCGCGCGGGATGGCAAAACCTACCAGCTGAATTTCATCGACACGCCCGGACACGTGGATTTCTCCTACGAGGTCAGCCGCTCGCTGGCCGCCTGCGAGGGCGCGTTGCTGGTGGTCGATGCGGCGCAAGGCGTCGAGGCGCAGTCGGTGGCCAACTGCTACACCGCGGTGGAGCAGGGGCTGGAAGTGATTCCGGTGCTGAACAAGATCGACCTGCCCACGGCCGACGTGGAAAAGGTGAAAGGCGAGATCGAGGCCGTCATCGGCATCGACGCCACCGACGCGGTGGCGGTGAGCGCCAAGACCGGCCTCAACGTGGTCGAGGTGCTGGAGGCGATCATCGCCCGCATCCCGCCGCCCAAGCCGGGCGACACCGACCGCCTGCAGGCCTTGATCATCGACTCCTGGTTCGACAACTACCTCGGCGTGGTATCGCTGGTGCGCGTGATGCAGGGCGAGATCAAGCCCGGCGACAAGTTGCTGGTGATGTCCACCGGGCGCAGCCACGAAGTGGGCGAAGTGGGCGTGTTCACGCCCAAGCGCAAGAAACTGGCCAAGCTGGGTGCCGGCGAGGTGGGCTGGATCAACGCCTCGATCAAGGACGTGCATGGCGCGCCCGTCGGCGACACGTTGACCCACGCCGGCAAGCCCGCCGAAAAGGCGCTGCCAGGCTTCCAGCACATGCAACCGCGCGTGTTCGCCGGCCTGTTTCCGGTGTCGTCGGACGATTACCCCGCGCTGCGCGAGGCGCTGGACAAGCTGCGCCTGAACGATGCGGCGATGTTCTTCGAGCCCGAGTCCTCCGAGGCGATGGGCTTCGGCTTCCGTTGCGGCTTTCTCGGCATGCTGCACATGGAAATCGTGCAGGAGCGGCTGGAGCGCGAATACGACCTGGACCTGATCACCACCGCGCCCACCGTGGTGTACGAGGTGCTGAAAAGCGACGGCAGCACGATGCTGCTGGACAACCCGGCCAAGCTGCCCACCAACACCAGCCTGATCCAGGAAATCCGCGAGCCGATCATCGTGGCCAACATCCTCACGCCGGAGGACTACATCGGCAACATCATCAAGCTGTGCGAGGAGAAGCGCGGCGTGCAGCGCTCGATCCAGTACCTGGCCACCCAGGTGCAGATCAGCTACGAGCTGCCCTTGGCCGAGGTGGTGCTGGATTTCTTCGACCGGCTGAAATCCGTCTCGCGTGGCTACGCCTCGATGGACTACCAGTTCGAGCGTTTCGAGGCGGGCCCGTTCGTGCGCACCGACGTGCTGATCAATGGCGAACGGGTCGATGCACTGAGCCTGATCCTGCATCGCAGCCACGCCGACCGCAAGGGTCGCGAGCTGGTCGAGCGCATGAAGGATCTGATCCCGCGCCAGCAATTCGACGTGGCGATCCAGGCGGCGATCGGCGCGCAGATCATCGCGCGTTCCACCGTCAAGGCGCTGCGCAAGAACGTGCTGGCCAAATGCTACGGTGGCGACGTCAGCCGCAAGAAGAAATTGCTGGAAAAGCAGAAGGAAGGCAAGAAGCGCATGAAGCAGGTCGGGCGGGTGGACATCCCGCAGGAAGCTTTCCTTGCCGTGCTGAAAGTGGATAAATAGTTTGGTCGGGAATGGAGAATCGGGAATCGGGAATCGCACGGGCTTGCCGCTCCGATTCCCGATTCCCGATTCCCGATTCCCGGCTCTCCAAGGAGCCCCACATGGAATTTGATTTCTCGGCGATCCTGCTTGGCCTCACCGTCCTGTTTGGCGTGGTGTGGGGGCTGGATCGGCTGTTTCTGTACAAGCAGCGCAAGGCGCGGCTCGATGCCGCGGGTACGGAATACAGCGATCCGGTACCGGTGGACTGGGCGCGCTCGCTGTTCCCGGTGGTGCTGGTGGTATTGCTGCTGCGCACGTTCGTGGCCGAACCGTTCCGGATTCCGTCCGGTTCGATGATGCCCACGCTGGACGTGGGCGACTTCATCCTGGTCAACAAGTTCGCCTACGGCCTGCGCCTGCCCGCGTTCAACAACAAGATCGTGGACCTGGGCGAACCCAAGCGCGGCGACGTGGTGGTGTTCCGTTTCCCCGGTTTCCTGTGCGATGACGGCACCGGCAAGCTGGTCCGCAGCGGCGATCCAAGCTGCAGCGACCCCCATGCGAAGGTTCCCAGCCAGAACTGGATCAAGCGCGTGGTGGGCCTGCCGGGCGATACCATCGAAGTGCATGGCGCCGATCTGCTGATCAACGGCCAGCCGGTGCAAGCGGAGGAGATCGGGCCCTACCAGGGCAATCCGCAGCGCGCGGAGGATCGCCTGATGCTGGACATGGGCGCCACCGTCTGGAAGGAGCACCTGGGCAAGGTCAACCACATGATCGCCCGCATGCCGGCCTACAACATTCCCAATCCGATACCCAATGCCAAGGTGCCGTCGAAGGTGCCGGAAGGTTGCTACGTGGTGATGGGCGACAATCGCAACAACAGCGAGGACAGCCGCTGGTGGGGCTGCATGCCGGAGAAGAACCTGGCCGGCAAGGCCTTCCTGATCTGGATGAGCTGGAAGGGCTGGGGTACCGGCGGGGTCGATTTTTCCCGGATCGGCACGGTCATTCATTGATTGGTTGCCGGATTCGGGCGCGCCATTGGTGCGAGAATTCGCCGGCATCCCCGATGCCCGCGGCATCGGGGATTGGCGGCACATATCGGCGGGTCACGCCGCGCAGGCGGCATAGCGAGGGGACTATGAAATCGAGGCAATCGGGCATCACCCTGATCGGGTTCCTGGTCATTCTGGCCGTGGTGGGCTTTCTGGGTTACATGGCGATGCGGCTGGCGCCGTCGTACAGCGAATACATGGGCGTGGAAAAGGCGATGACGCAGATCTCCACTTCCGGCGTCGACGGCAAGTCGCTGGACGACCTGCGCCGCGAGCTGATCTTCAAGATGAACTTCCAGTACGTCGACGACGCCACCATCCAGCCGTCCGACATCACCCTCGTGCGCGACCGCGAGGGTGGCCCGACCCAGTTGCGGGTCGCCTACGAAAAGGTCGTGCCGTTCATGTACAACATCGATTTCCTGCTGCACTTCGACAAGAGCGTGCCGCTGCAGGGCAATCCGAGCCAGTAATCGATCAGGGCCTCTCTTGCCATTCAACTACCGTTTCCGCGACCGCTCGCTGGCCGAACTGGCGCTGACCCATCGCAGCATGGGCAAGCCCAACAACGAGCGCCTGGAATTTCTGGGCGACGCCTTGCTGGGCGCGATCGTCGCCGAAATGCTGTTCGAGGCGCACCCCAAGGCCAGCGAGGGCGAGCTGTCGCGGCTGCGCGCGCAACTGGTGAGTGGCCAGGCGCTGGCGGCGTTGGCGCGCGAGCTGTCGCTGGGTGACGAGCTGAAACTGGGCACCGGCGAGTTGAAGACGGGCGGCTTCCGTCGCGACTCCATCCTGGCTGACGCGTTCGAGGCGATGGTGGCGGCGGTCTACATGGATGGCGGCTTCGAGGTCTGCCGTGAAACCGTGCGTGGCCTCTTCGGCGAGCGCATCGCGGCCTTGCGCCGATCGTCCAAGGATGCCAAGACGCGCCTGCAGGAATGGCTGCAGGCTGGCGGCTGGCCGCTGCCGCATTACGAGCTCGTCGCCAGCCACGGCGAAGACCACGCCAAGACCTTCGATATCCGCTGCACCGTCAGCGAGCCGCTGACGCTGGTCGCCGAAACCACCGGCGCCAGTCGGCGCGGCGCCGAGCAGGACGCGGCCGAAATCGTGCTGGCCAGGCTGCTTGAAGGACACCGCAAAGCCTGATCCGCGCTTCACCGATCCGGAAAACCTCCTTGCTGGCGTCGCCGCGGCGCCGGCTGCCATTTCCTTTGGCGACAACGCACTACAATCGTCGTCCAACTTGCCGAGCCTTGCTGTCATGAACCCCGAACTGGACCCTACCGCTGTCTTGCCGCACGAAAATTACCGCTGCGGCACCGTGGCCCTCGCCGGCAGGCCCAACGTGGGCAAGTCCACCTTGCTCAACGCGCTGATCGGGTTTCGCCTGTCCATCATCAGCCCGCGCCCGCAAACCACCCGTCACCGCATCCTGGGCATCAACACCACCGAAGCGGGCCAGATCATGTACGTGGACACGCCCGGCCTGCACCGTGGCGCCAAGCGCGCCATGAACCGCAGCCTGAACCGCGCCGCGCGCTCGGCGATCAGCGATGTCGACCTGGTGGTGCAGCTGATCGAGGCCGGTCGCTGGACCGACGAGGACGAGGCGCTGTACGCCGCGCTGGTCGAGCAGACCACGCCGCGCCTGCTGGTGATCAACAAGGTCGACCTCAACAAGGACAAGACCGTGATGCTGCCGTTCGTGGCCGATCTGGTGGCCAGGCACAGCTATGACGAAATCCATTACGTCAGCGCGCTGAAGGAGCAGGGCCTGAAGGAGCTGGAGCAGGCCATCCTGAAGCGCCTGCCGATCCAGCCGCCGGTGTATGGCGAGGACGAGGTCACCGACCGCAGCGAACGCTTCCTGGCGGCCGAAATGGTGCGCGAGCAGTTGATGCTGCGGCTGGATCAGGAATTGCCCTATGCCACCACGGTGGAGATCGAACGGTTCGAGGACCGCCCCGATGGCATCGCCGAAATCCACGCCGTCATCTGGGTCGAGCGCGACGGCCAGAAAGCCATCGTGATCGGCAATGGCGGCGCCCAGCTCAAGGCCATCGGCAGCAGCGCCCGCCGGCACATGGAACGCATGTTCGAGCGCAAGGTGTTCCTGAAGCTATGGGTGAAAGTGCGCGAAGGCTGGGTCGACGACGACAACATGCTGCGCAAGTTCGGGTATACCGATTGAGGCCGGGAATCGGGAATGGAGAATAGGCAATGGGAAAAGCTTTGCCCTAACGATTCCCTATTCTCCATTCCCGATTCCCACCCAAAGCCATGCGCCTCGAACTGCAACCCGCCTACGTCCTGCATTCGCGCCCGTATCGCGAGACGTCGCTGTTGCTGGAATGCCTGACCCGCGACCAGGGTCGGCTGGGCGTGGTGGCGCGTGGCGTGCGGGGCGAGAAGACGCGCTTGCGCCGCGCGCAACTGGAACCGTTCCAGCCGCTGGCGATGGGGTTGCTGCTGCGCGGCGAACTGGCCACGCTGACGTCGGTGGAAATCACCGGCGCGTCGCTGCGACTGGTCGGCAATGCCGGACTGGCCGGGCTTTATCTCAACGAGCTGGTGGTGCGCCTCAGCGAGCGACAGGATCCGTCGGGCGCGTTGTTCGATGCCTACGCCCTGGCGTTGCAGCGGCTGGCCTCGGATGAGCCGCTGGCCTGGAGCCTGCGCCGATTCGAACGCGATCTGCTGCAGGCGATGGGCTACGCCTTGCAGCTCGAACACGATGCGGAAACGGGCGAACCGCTGGACCCGCAGGCCCATTACGAATACCGGGTCGAACAGGGCGCGGTGGCCTGTCTTCCGGGCCGCAGGCCGGTCTTGCGTGGTAGCGATCTGCTGGCGCTGGCGCACGACCGCATCCCGGACGACGAAGGACTCAAGGCATTGCGCGGGATGATGCGCCAGGTGATCCGTTTTCATCTCGGGGGCGGCGAATTGCGCGCTTGGCGGGTGCTCGGCGGCGCCACATCGTGGCGCTGATGGCCGCGGTCAGGCATCCAGTGCCTGCAAGGTGGCATCCAGCGCCCGGTTGAAGCGTTGTAGGCACGGAGCGATGTCGGCGGAAGCATGGCCGAGTGCTTCCTGCAGGGCCACGGTGGCGGTCGACAGCATGGTCGCGCCGCAAAAGCCGCAGGACGATCGCAACCGATGCAGCCGCTCGGCCAGCGCGGCGTGATCGGCGTCCATCCGTGCGAGCTCGCCCTTGAGCAGTTCCAGTTCTTCCCGCAGCAACCCGCGCAACGCCTTCATGGTGACCGGGTCGCCGCTGGCCTGCAGGCCAGCCTGGTCGTCGAGCGGCGGGGTGGGGTGGTTCGGCAGCCATCCCAGCAGCCGCTGCAGGTCCGACAGCTTGCAAGGCTTGACGAGTACGTCGCTGAAGCCCGCGGCGAGCAAGGCCGAACGTTCGGTGGGCGCCATCTCGGCACTGCTCGCCACCGCGATGCTGCGCCGCGAGCTGGCCTGCTCATCCTGGCGCAGCGCCGACAGAATCTGCAGCGCTCCGGCACCGGGCATGCGGCAATCCAGCAACAGCAGGTCGAAAGCCTGGCCACGCGCCAGCGCCAGCGCCTCGATCCCGTCGGCGCAGGTGACCACGCGGGCGTCCAGCCGGCTCATGCCGTCGGCCAGAAAGCGCCGACTGGCCGGGTCGTCGTCGGCCACCAGCACATCCGCGCCGGTGGCGCGAAGCAAGGGGAGAGACGGAACGGTGACGGTGGCGGGCATGACGAAATCCATATCGTTCAGCTGAGTTTGGCAGAATGGCCCGACATGCGTTTTTCATCAAGCCATCTGCTGCTGGGTTTTTGCCTGCTTTTGCTGGGCGGCGGCTGGGCTGTGCCCGCGCGGGCGGATGTGGTTTTCGCGGCCCGCTCCATCAGCGTCCCCGGGATGAAGTTGTCGACGGTGACGGTGCATCTCAGCGATCGCGCCGATGGTGGCATCCATCTCCAGTTGAGCGCAAAGCAGGCGGATGTGGCGGCGATGGGTTGGCGCAAGGTCGGCCTGGCGCTGGATGGCGACCTGCAACGCGACCCGCGCATGCGCTGGATACTGGATGGCCAACTGCAATTGCGTGGCGCCCCGGGCGGCGCGCTGGGCGATGCCACGCTGCGGCTGGTGACCAGCGAAACCGCCAACACCATCCAGATCGACATCGAGCAGGGCAAGGCGAAGGCCAGCGCCGCGCTGCCGCTGGATCAACCCACCCATGCGCAGATCACCCTCACGCAACTGCCAGCCAGTTGGCTGCAGGGCCTGCTGGGTACCGTGTGGTCGGGCCGTCCCACCGGCGGCCGGCTGGATGCCGAGCTGGCGCTGGATGTGCGCGATAGCGGGCTGCAGTCGTCGGGCCAGTTCAGCCTTGCCGGCGTGGGCTTCGACACGCCCGCCGGTACGCTGGCCGCCGAGGACCTGGGCGGCGCGGGACGATTCGGACTGGACACGACTGCGGTGCCTTCGCGCATCGACCTGGACGCCACCCTGCGCGGTGGCGAATTGCTGCTGGGGCCGATCTACGCCAACCTGCCGGACCACCCGGTGCAACTGGGGTTGAACGCCACCGCCCAACAGGGCGCCTTCGCCCTGGAACACCTGCGCGTGAACGACGCCGACGCCCTGCAACTGGAGGGTGCGCTGGCGTTCGATGCGAAGGGCGGGTTGAAACAGCTCAGGCTCGACCGGTTGCATGCGGTTTTTCCAGCGGCCTACGAACGCTATGGCCGCGCCTGGCTGGCGACGCTGGGTTTGCGCGATGCGCAGCTGAACGGACAGTTGAACGCCAGCGTGGACATGCGCGCGAACGGCTTGCGCGCCTTCGCCTTCACGACCGACGGGCTGGACCTGTCCGAGGCCGATGGCCGCATCGCCGTGACCGGCCTGCGCGGTGGACTGGACTGGGCCGCTGCGGACGCTCGTCCCGCCACCACGCTGCAGTGGAAGAGTCTGCAGTTCTATCGATTGCCCGTGGGCGGCGCGTCGTCGCGCTGGCAAAGCCGCAACGGCGCACTGGCGCTGCAGCAGCACGTCGACATGAGCCTGCTTCAAGGCCGGTTGCACCTGGGCGAGTTGACCTGGCGCCCCGCTGCAGCCAGCGGACAGCGCCTGTCCACCGCGCTCAACGTGACCGGGGTGGACATGGCAGCCTTCAGCCAAGCCATGGGCTGGCCGAAGTTCCCCGGCACGCTGGGCGGCGCGATCCCTTCGTTGAAATGGGTGGATGACCGGGTCGAGCTTGCCGGCGGCCTGTCGGTGAACCTGTTTGGCGGTTTTGCGGACATCACCGAGCTTTCGCTGCAGCAGCCGTTTGGCGACAGCCCGGTGCTTGCCGCCGACGTGAAGCTGAGCCAGCTCGACCTGGGCGCCATCACCAGCGTCTTCGATTTCGGCAGCATCACCGGCAGGCTCGACGGATCGATCGACGACCTGCGCCTGGTCAATTGGCAGCCGGTGGCGTTCAAGGCGCGATTGCTGGCCGGTGAGGGCGGACGTATCAGCCAGCGCGCGGTGAACAACCTCACCTCCGTCGGTGGCGGCGGCATCGCCGCGGGCCTGCAGGGAGCCATGCTGAAGCTGTTCAAGACGTTCGGCTACAAGCGCATCGGCCTCAACTGCACCTTGCAGGGATCAGTCTGCAAGATGAGCGGCCTTGAGCGCGAGCAGGACGGCTACACTATCGTGGAAGGCAGCGGTTTGCCGCGCTTGCAGGTGATCGGCCACCAGACCGAGGTCGACTGGCCCACCCTGGTTCGCCGTCTGAAGGAGGCGATCGCGGGCAATGCGCCGGAGATCCGCTGATTCTTTTCCCCCACATCCCCGCCGGAGTTGCCGCATGCGCAAGCTCGTCTACCTGATCCTCACCACGATGACCGTGGCGCTCGTCGGTTGCGTCACCATCAATGTCTACTTTCCCGAAGCGGCGGCGCAGAAGGCGGCGGACCAGTTCATCGGCAACGTGCTCGACGGCACCGGAAAGGCGCCCGCCGAACCGAAGAAGGACACCCCGCCCCCGAGCGATCATCGCCCGCAGCCGTCGGCGATGCTGCTGGATCTGCTGGTTCCCGCGGCCTACGCCGCCGATACGCCCAACCTGCGGATCCAGAACGCCACCACCGAAGCCATCCGTGGCCGCATGCGCGCACGCGTGAACGGCGCGCTGGGCAGCCTGCTCGACAGCGGCGCCGTGGGCTTCACCAACGACGGCCTGGTGGCCATGCGCGATGCCGCCAAGGTGCCGCTGAGCCAGCGCGCGCAGGCGAACGCCACGGTGGCCGACGAAAACCGCGATCGCACCGAGTTGTACCGCGAGATCGCCCAAGCCAACGGCCATCCGGAATGGCAGGCGCAAATCCGTGCCACCTTTGCCAAGGGCTGGATCAAGCATGCGCATGCGGGCTGGTACTACCAGAACGCCGCCGGCGCATGGCAACGGAAATAGCCTGCGGGAGCGATGGCTTTTCGTGATGTGATGTGACGAAAAGCCATCGCGCACAGGGTGCGCTCCTGCGGGCCGGGGCATTGCCGATCTGAGATAATCAGCGGCCTACCGCTGCGGCCCGATGCTTCTTCATGTCCCGATCCAACTCCGTTCCCGCCACGCCCTTCGAAGCCACCATCACCGACCTGAGCCACGACGGTCGTGGCGTCGCCCGCATCGACGGCAAGGCGCTGTTCGTCAGTGGCGCCTTGCTGGGCGAGCGGGTGATGGCGCGCCTGCGCAAGCGGCACCGTCATTTCGACGAGGCCGAAGTGGTGGAGGTGATCAGCCCCTCGCCGCATCGGGTTGAGCCGCGCTGCCGGCATTTCGCCGAATGCAGCGGCTGTTCGCTGCAGCATCTGGATGCCGAGGCGCAGATCGCGGCCAAGCAGCGCGTGCTGGCGGAAAACTTCGAGCGCATCGGCAAGGTCGCGCCGAAAGAATGGTTGCCGCCGCTCACCGGCGAGCCCTGGTCGTACCGGCGCAAGGGCCGCCTGTCGGTACGTCACGTGCTGAAGAAGGGTCGCGTGCTGGTGGGCTTCCGCGAGGAGGCCAATCCGCGTTTCGTGGCCGACATCCAGCAGTGCGAAGTGCTGCATCCCGCGATCGGTCCCAAGCTGGGCCTGCTGGCCGAACTGATCAACGGCCTGGCCGCGGTCGACGCCATCGCGCAGATCGAGTTTGCCGGCGGCGACGACACCATGGCGCTGGTGTTCCGCCATCTGCAACCGCTCGGCGACGCCGATCTGGCCGCGCTGACCGCGTTCGGCCAGCAGCACGCCTTGGCCATCTATCTGCAGCCCGGCAACAACTCCAGCGTGCATCCGCTGTGGCCGGCGCAGCCGCGGCTGGCGTTCCGCATCGCCAGCGACGACGCGCGCTTCGCCGATGTGGAGCTGGAGTTCGAGCCGCTGGATTTCGTGCAGGTCAACGCCAACATGAACCAGCGCATGGTGGCGCACGCGATGGCACTGCTCGATCCACAGCCGACCGATCGCGTGCTGGACCTGTTCTGCGGCCTGGGCAACTTCACCTTGCCGATCGCCCGCCGCGTGGCCGAGGTGGTGGGCGTGGAGGGCGAGCATGGCCTGGTGCAGCGGGCGGCGCAGAACGCCGCGCGCAACGGCATCGACAACGCCACCTTCCACGTCGCCAACCTGTTCGAGGACCAGCGCGCCAGCGAGTGGGCACGCACGCCATGGGACAAGGTGCTGCTCGATCCGCCGCGCGCCGGCGCCGATCAACTGCTGGCGTACCTGCCCCACCGCAAGACCCGCCGCGTGGTTTACGTCTCGTGTCATCCGGCGTCGCTGGCGCGCGACGCGGGCATCCTGGTGAACCAGCACGGATTCACGCTGGCATCGGCCGGCGTGATGGATATGTTCCCGCATACGGCGCATGTGGAATCGATTGCCTTGTTCGAACGCTGAGGCTCGGCGCAACTTCAAAATGGAAGACGCAGCAGAATGCGGGTTTTCTCCCTCGACCGTAGCTGCTCAAATTCGTCATCCCCGCGAAAGCGAGGATCCAGCGCCTCGACAACGGAGGTCACTGGATTCCTGCTTTCGCAGGAATGACGGAAGTGGGGTTTCCCACTCAAGTGGCATCGTTGGTTTTCACTCATACCAGTATCGCTGACCCCATGCCGATCGAGATCGAACGCAAATTCCTGGTGGCCACGGACGACTGGCGTGCCGCCGTCGAGCACAGCGAGCCGATGGCGCAGGGCTATCTGGTGGGTGCGCAGGCGCTGCGTGATGGCAGCGCGCGGGCCTCGGTGCGTGCACGGTTGGCCGGCGAGCACGCATGGCTCAACATCAAGGCCGCCACGCCCGGCATTGCACGCGCCGAGTTCGATTACCCGATACCGGCAGCCGATGCGCGGACCTTGCTGGCCACCTTGTGCGATGGCGTGCTGGAGAAAACCCGCCACCATGTGCGGGTCGATGGCGTACTGTTCGAGGTCGATGAATTCGATGGCGACAATCGTGGCCTGGTGGTCGCCGAGGTGGAACTTCCGGCGGTGGATGCGCCGTTTCCGCGTCCGCCGTGGCTGGGCCGTGAGGTGAGCGCGCTGGTGCGCTACTACAACGTCAACCTGATCGCGCATCCGTATCGGCAATGGTCGCCGGCGGAGCGTGCTGCCGAGGATGCCGCATGCTGATGATCGGCGTGGCCGCGCTGGAGCTGGCCGAGCACGAGAAGCGTTGGCTGAGCGAACCCGGCGTGGCCGGCGTCTTGCTGTTTTCGCGCAACTATCAGTCGCGCGATCAGCTGTCCGCCTTGTGCGACGCGATTCGCGAGGCCGGCGGCGACGACATGCTGATCGCGGTGGATCAGGAGGGCGGTCCGGTACAACGCTTCCGCGACGGCTTCACCCGGCTGCCGCCATTGTCGGCGATCGGCGAGCGCTACGCCCACGATCCGCACGAGGCGGTGCGCCTGGCGGAGGAACATGCCTGGGTCATGGCCAGCGAGCTGCGTGCCAGCGGCGTCGATTTCAGTTTCGCGCCGGTGGTGGATCTGGCCCGCGGCAATGCCGCGATCGGGCTGCGCGCGTTCCATGCCGACCCGGCGGTCACCGCCGAACTGGCGCAGGCCTATGTGCGCGGCATGCATCTGGCAGGCATGGCCGCGGTCATCAAGCATTTTCCCGGCCACGGTTCGGTGGCCACCGACACGCACAAGGCCGCGGCGATCGACCCGCGCCCGCTCGACCAAATTCTCCGCGACGACCTGCTGCCCTTCGCCGAATGCATCGAGGCGCGGGTGGAGGCGGTGATGATGGCGCACGTGACCTATCCCGCCGTGGACACGCAGCCGGCGGGCTACTCGCGCGTCTGGATCGAGCGCATCCTGCGCGGCGAACTGGGCTTTACCGGCGTCGTCGTCAGCGACGACATCAGCATGGCCGCCGCCGGCGCGGCCGGTTCCGTGGGCGGCCGCGTGCAGGCGCATCTGGATGCGGGTTGCGACCTGGTGCTGGCCTGTTTCCCCGACGTGGTCGATGAAGCCATTGCAGCGGTGCGCGGGCGGGAAGTCGACCGCGCCTCGCTGGCCAGCTTGCGCGGCGCCATCGCCGCCGGCTGGGAAGGGCTGACCGACAACCCGCAGCGCGACCGCTTCGTGGCGCGAATCACCGCCTTGCATGGCGGGCCGGGAACAGGGAATGGGGAATCGTAGAAGCGAGACCCGCGCTGCACCGCTATCCCCGATCTCCATGGAGACACTTATGAGCCGTACCGTACCTTCCCTGGCTGCCGCGCTGGCCGACGCCGAACTGCTGCATGACCGCACCACGCTGGAAAGCGTGATCGCCGACATGGGCCGGCAGATCGACGCGGCGCTGGACGGCGAGCGGGCGGTGTTCCTTACCGTGATGAACGGCGCGCTGATCTTCGCCGGCCAGCTGGCGCTGGCGATCCGCACCGACCTCGAATTCGATTACGTGCATGCCACCCGTTACCGCGGCGACACCGCCGGCAGCGAGCTGATGTGGCTGCGCGAGCCGCAGGTGGCGCTGCGTGACCGCGTGGTGCTGCTGGTGGACGACATCCTCGACGAGGGCCACACGCTGAAAGCCGTGCGCGACGACTGCTACCGGCGCGGCGCCCGCAAGGTGCTCATCGCCAGCCTCTGCACCAAGCAGCATGATCGCCTGGTCGACGGCATCGCCTCGGATTTCAACGGCGTCGTGCTGCCGGACCGCTACGTCTTCGGCTACGGCATGGACTATCACGAACAAGGCCGCAACCTGCCGGGCATCTACGCGCTGCGCGACGCCTAACTCCTCCCCTGCTCGCAGGGGGGCGGGAGGGGTGACGCTCTTGCGTTTGACTTGAAGATCAAAAGCTACCCCTCCCCAGCCCTCCCCTGCGAGCAGGGGAGGGAGCAAAACCACCATCTCCACACGGACAACACCATGTCTCATTCCGACCACGCATCCATCGACCTGGCCGTCATCGGCGGCAGCGGGCTCTACCATTTTTCCGGGCTGGAAAACGCCACGCGCCATGTCGTGGAGACCCCGTACGGCGCCGCGTCCGGCGACGTGGTGATCGGCGATTTCGTGGGCCGGCGAGTGGCCTTTCTTGCCCGCCATGGCGAGTCCCACAACCTGCCGCCGCACCGGGTCAACTACCGCGCCAACGTGTGGGCCTTGCACAGCCTGGGCGCGCGGCGGGTGATCGGCGTCAATGCGGTGGGCGGCATCCGTGCCGACATGGGGCCGCGGGCGATCGTGGTGCCCGATCAGCTGATCGACTACACGCATGGCCGCGACACCAGCTATTGCGACGTGGAAGGTGCCGAGGTCAGGCACATCGATTTCAGCGAGCCGTACACCGAATCCCTGCGCCAGTCGCTGCTGCAGGCGGCGCGCAAGCGCGGCGTGCCGGTGATCGATGGCGGCTGCTACGGCGCCACCCAGGGGCCGCGGCTGGAAACCCGCGCCGAGATCGAGCGCATGAAGCGCGACGGCTGCGATCTGGTCGGCATGACGGGCATGCCCGAAGCGGTGCTGGCCCGCGAGCTGGGGCTGGACTACGCCTGCCTGGCGCTGGTGGCCAACCACGCGGCCGGTTGCGGCGACGAGGCCGAGATCAGCATCGAGGAGATCTTTGCCCACCTCGCGGCGGCCACGGCCGAGGTGCCCGGGCTGTTGGCCGCGCTGCTGGAAGATTGACGATATCCACCGGTTCGATACGGACGGCCGAACGGCAGGTTGCGCTTTGCCCTCGAACCCGCTGATACTTTTCCCCGCACCAATGCGGGGAGCCGAAGGATACGGTGGTTCAGCGCACAGATCTGGTGCATCCAGCCCCTAGTTTGCAGAGGTCGACGCAATGAGTTTCGGTACGGTCAAGTGGTTCAACGACGCCAAGGGTTTCGGTTTCATCGCGCCCGAGGATGGTGGGGATGACGTATTCGTCCATTTTTCAGCGATCAATTCCAAGGGCTTCCGCAGCCTGCAAGAAGGCCAGCGCGTGCAGTTCGAAGTGACCCAGGGCCCGAAGGGCGCCCAGGCCTCGGCCGTAGAGCCAGTCGCCGCCTGATCGGCAGGCAAGGGTTGTACAGCAAGATTGGAACCCCGCATTCTGTGCGGGGTTTTTTCTTTTCCAGGGATACGGAGCGCCACTTTCCCGCCCTGCGTGCCGGGGACCACTTTCGTCCACACGGGACCGCGCCATGCCCAACCGCAGAAACTTCCTCAAAACCTCCCTGCTGGGTGCGTCGGCGTCGATGCTGGCATGGGGCGGTCGGCTCGGCGCGGCTCCCGCCCGCCGTAGTACGAAGGCCGCCGCGGCGCGGGTTGTCTCCACCTGGGATTTCGGCATCGCCGCCAACCAGGCGGCCTGGGGAATCCTGGGCAAGGGCGGCAATGCGCTGGACGCGGTCGAGGCCGGCGTGCAGGTGCCGGAGTCGGACCTGAAGAACCACAGCGTGGGCAAGGGCGGTTATCCCGATCGCGACGGCCACGTGATGCTGGACGCCAGCATCATGGACGCCGACGGCAGTTGCGGCGCTGTGGCCGCGCTCGAGCACATCGAACACCCCATCTCGGTGGCGCGGCGGGTGATGGAACACACCCCGCACGTGCTGCTGGTGGGCGAGGGCGCGTTGCAGTTCGCGCTGGAGCAGGGTTTCAGCAGACAGGATCTGCTCACGCCCGAAGCCGAGCAGGCCTGGCGCGAGTGGTTGAAGACGGCGAAATACCAGCCTTCGATCAACAGCGAAGTGCGCGACTACGGCGCGGGCCTTCCCGGTGGCGCGCACAACCACGACACCATCGGCATGCTGGCGATCGACGCCAACGGCCGCATGGCCGGCGCCTGCACCACCAGCGGCATGGCATGGAAACTGCGCGGCCGCGTGGGCGACAGCCCGATCATCGGCGCCGGGCTGTACGTGGACGGCGACGTGGGCGCGGCCACCTCCACCGGCGTGGGCGAGGAGGTCATCCGCAACGCCGGCAGCTTCCTGGTGGTGGAGCTGATGCGCCAGGGCCGTTCGCCACAGGAGGCGTGCAAGGAGGCGGTGATGCGCATCGTCCGCAAGCGCCGCGAAGCGTCGATGACGCTGCAGGTCGGTTTCCTGGCGATGAACCGCGACGGTGAGGCCGGCGCGTATGCGATCCAGCACGGCTTTGCCTACGCCGTCTGCGATGCGCGGAAACAGGATGGGCTGGTTCCCGCGCCAAGCGTCTACAGCACCAGCTATTCATGATCCTGGAAATCGCCGCCAACTCGGTCGCTTCCGCGCTTGCCGCGCAGCAGGGCGGGGCCAACCGCGTCGAGCTTTGCACCGCGCTGGAGTTGGGTGGCCTCACGCCGTCGCACGCACAGATCGCGCTGGCCCGCGACCACCTGCGCATCCCGCTGTACGTGCTGATCCGTCCGCGCGCCGGTGATTTTCTCTACACCGATCTCGAGTGCGAGACGATGCAGCGCGACATCGAAAGCTGCGTATCGTTGGGTTGCGACGGCGTGGTGCTGGGCGTACTCGATGCGGACGCCCGGGTGGACAGCGGACGCTGCCACGCACTGGTCGCCGCCGCTGGAAAACTCGGTGTCACCTTCCATCGCGCCTTCGACCTCAGCCGCGATCCCGCGCAGGCGCTGGAAGCCATCGTGGCGCTGGGTTGCGAACGCATCCTCACCTCCGGCGCCCGCATCAGCGCGCCCGACGGCGCGGCGTTGATCCGCGACCTGGTGCGCCAGGCCGCGGGACGCATTACGGTGATGCCCGGCGCCGGCATCACCGCGCAGAACATCGCGGCCCTGGCCGCTGCCACCGGCGCCCAGGAGTTCCACGCGTCGGCGAAAAGCCAGCTGCCTTCAGGCATGCAGCATTGCCCACCGCGGCTGGACGACATGCAGGACGGCGAACTGCGCACCGATGTAGAGCAGGTGCGCGCAATGGCGATGGCTATTGCTCCTCCTCCTGCAAGGCAGGGGGAGGTCGGGAGGGGGTAAAGCTCTTGATCTGAGCTCACCAGGAGCAACCCCACCCCAACCCTCCCCTGCAGGCAGGGAAGGGCGCAAAGTAGGCATCCCTCCAACCGTTCTCCCTGAACGTAGCCGCGCAGCGGCGAAGTCGAAGGGCGCGCACTCGCTACCCGCCCGGTTCCCGCATAGCAACCAGACTCCTTTCCACTCCCTACGGCAGCGCACGGCCACCCCACTTGGTTAAGATGCCGGATTGCGAATTTGCCAGCAGGAGCCATCGCGTGATCATCAAGCCCAAAGTCCGCGGATTCATCTGTGTCACCGCTCACCCGGTCGGTTGCGAGCGCAACGTGCTCGAGCAGATCGAGATCACCAGGGCCGCGGGCCACGACAAGAGCAAGGGGCCGAAGCGCGTGCTGGTGATCGGCGCTTCCACCGGCTACGGCCTGGCTTCGCGCATTACCGCCGCGTTCGGCTACGGCGCCGCCACGCTGGGAGTGTTCTTCGAAAAGCCCAGCAGCGACGACAAGACCGGCACCGCCGGCTGGTACAACTCCGCTGCGTTCGACAAGGCCGCCAAGGCCGCTGGCCTGTACAGCAAATCAATCAACGGCGACGCCTTCGCGCACGAAACCCGCGCCAAGGCCATCGAGGTCATCAAGAACGAGATGGGCGGCCCGATCGACCTGGTCGTCTACTCGCTGGCCTCGCCCGTGCGCAAGGTGCCCGACACCGGCGAAGTCGTGCGCTCGGCGCTGAAGACCATCGGCGAGCCGTTCCACAACACCTCGGTCGACACCAACAAGGACACCGTGATCGACGCCACTGTCGAGCCAGCCACCGAGCAGGAAATCAAGGACACCGTCACCGTGATGGGCGGCGAAGACTGGGCGCTGTGGATCGACGCGCTGAGCAAGGCCGGCGTACTCGCCGACCATGCCAAGACCATCGCCTACAGCTACATCGGCACCGAAATCACCTGGCCGATGTACTGGCACGGCACCCTCGGCCAGGCCAAGCAGCACCTGGACAATACGGCGAAACAATTGCGCAGCCGCCACCCCGGCCTGGAAGCCTACGTCGGCGTGATGAAGTCCGTCGTCACCCAGGCCAGCGCCGCTATCCCCGTGATCCCGCTATACGTGTCCATCGCCTTCAAGATCATGAAGGAAAAGGGCATCCACGAGAACCCGATCGAGCAGGCCAACCGCCTGTTCCACGACCGGCTGTACCGGGCCGATGGCATGGCTGCGCCCACTGACGAGGAAGGCCGCCTGCGCCTGGACGACTGGGAACTGCGCGCCGACGTACAGGAACCCTGCAAGACCCTCTGGCCCACCGTCACCACCGAAAACCTGCGCGAGATCACCGACTACGCGGGGTACAAGCACGAGTTCTTGAAGTTGTTCGGGTTTGATCGCGACGACGTGGATTACGACGCCGAGGTTGAGGCGGACCGGCGGTTTGATTGTTTGGAGGGGTGAGGGAGCAAGTAGCTCGGCGAGGCAGTATGACCAGTTCGGCCGTCCGGCCCTTGTTTGGATTTTCAAGACACTGCAGCGAATCGCGATGATTCGACGGAGTCATGCATGACTGGCAACAAGCAGTGGAAATATTCATCCGAGCACTTGCGGAAGTGAGCGGTTCGGCCCGCAATGCGCGCTTGTGAGCGACGCTGGGTGGGATGAGGGCGCGTACGACGGTGAAGGGCCACTGGAACCGTTTCTGTCAGCGATGACTCGTGTCATTTCTCCGCTCATCGCGAAAGTCATCGCTAATCGTATTCAAACCCGCACCCTTGCTTCCCTGCGCGATACGCTGCTTCCCGAGCTTCTTTCGGGCAGACTCCGCGTAAAAGACATCACGTGTTTTCTGGAGAATGTTTCATGACTGCCTCAGGCCAAAGATCGCGTTCACTTCCGCGCATTGAGTACCTCAAGGTGCAGAATTTCCGTGCGCTACGCGAAGTGGAATTCAAGGATTTGACGCCACTGACGGTCTTGCTTGGGCCAAACGGTAGCGGCAAGTCCACAGTCTTTGATGTTTTCGCGTTTCTGGCCGAGTGTTTCGAGCTCGGGCTGCGTCGCGCCTGGGACAAGCGTGGTCGAGCCCGCGAACTCAAGACACGCGGTAGTGAAGGGCCGGTGACCATCGAAATCAAGTATCGCGAGCCCGGATATTCGCTCATTACCTATCATCTGGCGGTCGATGAGCGAAGCACTGGACCAGTGGTCGTCGAGGAATGGCTGCAATGGAAGCGAGGAAGTTGGGGTGCGCCATTCCGTTTTTTGGACTACCGAGAAGGACAGGGCACGGCGGTTAGTGGCGAGAAGCCGGATGAAGAAGACGATCGCATCCATGTGCCGTTGAAATCGCCCGACTTGCTGGCCGTCAACGCATTGGGCCAATTTGCAGAGCATCCGCGAGTCGCTGCATTACGCGAATTCATCACCGGTTGGTATGTGTCCTATTTGTCGGCTGACAGTACACGGGGGCAGCCTGAAGCAGGGCCGCAGGAGCGATTGTCCCGCAGTGGCGACAATATCGCCAACGTGATTCAGTACCTCGGCGAGCGCCACCCGCAGCAGCTGGAGACCATATTCAGCGTTCTCCGGCAACGTGTGCCGCGCATCGAGCGGGTGCTAGCCGAGCCGATGCAGGATGGCCGCCTGCTGTTGCAGATCAAGGATGCCCCGTTCAGCCACCCGGTGCTTGCCAAGTTTGCCTCCGACGGCACACTGAAAATGTTGGCGTACCTCGTCATGCTCTACGATCCCGCGCCACCGCCTTTCATCGGGATCGAGGAACCCGAGAATTTTCTACACCCGCGGCTGCTTCCCGAGCTAGCTGAGGAATGTCGCGATGCAAGCACCCGCACGCAACTACTTGTCACAACGCACTCGCCGTTCTTTCTGAATGCGTTGAAGCCTAAGGAGGTGCGTGTCCTCTGGCGTGACGACGCCGGCTATACCCAGGTCAGACTCGCCAACGACTTGCCGGGCGTTAAGGAATTTGTCGCTCAAGGGGCTTTACTTGGACATTTGTGGATGGAGGGCCAGCTTGGTGTAGGCGATCCGTTGGTCAATCAAGGGGCTCCTACGCGGCCGCAAGTGGGGAGTTGAGAATGGCGGCTTCCCATTTGGAGTTGTTGGTTGAAGAACCCTCCATGGAGAGATTCCTGCGCGCGCTGTTGCCTAGGCTGTTGCCGGAGGATCGAACCTTCGAAGTCCATTCGTTCCAGGGCAAGAGCGATCTGCTCGGCAAGCTCAGCGCGAGACTGCGCGGCTATGCGTCGTGGTTGCCTGACGATTGGCGCATTGTGGTTATCGTGGACCGTGACGATGACGATTGCGTTCAACTGAAGCAGAACCTTGAAGATATTGCTCTTGCCGCTGGCTTGCGCACTCGTACTCGTGCCGGCACCGCGCAGTGGCAGTTGGCCAATCGCATCGCTGTCGAAGAACTTGAAGCTTGGTACTTCGGGGATTGGGATGCGGTAAGGGAGGCGTATCCGAGGGTCTCCGCCAACATTCCGGTTCGCCAAGGGTTCCGTGATTCCGATGCGATTGCTGGCGGTACGTGGGAGGCGTTCGAGCGGATTATGCAGCGGCATGGCTACTTCAGAGGGGGTTTGAGCAAACTCGAAGCGGCGCGAGTGATTGGCGGAGTTGTAGATCCGGCACGTAGTAGATCTTTGAGCTTTCGGGCGTTTTGCGGCGTCCTTTGACTGATGCCGCGCCGTTACCGAAGAATAGGAGGTCGAACAACAGACGAAGAAATGGTGTCAGGGTGAGGTGGCCCGGCTTTTTCGGACACGTTAATTAAGCACTCATCGCCTCATCGTCAACAACCGCTGGCGTGCGGTAGCCGAGGGTCTGATGCAGGCGCTGCGGTTGTAGAAGCCTTCGATGTAAGTGACGATCGCGATCCTTGCAGCATCCCTCGTGGCGAAAGCCTCGCGTTTCGGTGCGCCGGCTGTCGCACTCAACTGTCGCGCGGCCCACGATCAGGGCACTCTTGAGCATACCGATCGCGTTGCTGACGCCTGTTATCTACTGGGCTGTGTACCTTGCCGCTACGCAACTGAATTTTCCGGTCGGGTTACGCACAGCACTTCTCGGCACGGTGGCGGGTGGCGGCTTCGCGCTGACCATGCGGGTGATCACAGGCGCCACTACTCTGCAGCCCAAAAACTAGGCGGTCATGACACCTGACGTCGTAGTGAGACAAGCCGACACGCCGGGCCTCGTCGAAATTGCTCGGGGTCTGTTTCGCGAGTATGCCGAGGCAATCGGCACGGACCTTGAGTACCAGGGGTTTTCGGAAGAGCTTGCCGCTCTGCCCAACCCCTACATACCGCCGCGCGGCGCGTTGCTCATTGCCCGGGTGGAGGCCGAGGTGGCCGGCTGCGTGGCCATGCGACCATTGACGGAGGAAGTGGCGGAAATGAAGCGCCTCTATGTTCGCTCGGGCTTCCGCAGCTCCGGCCTCGGTCGCCGGCTCGTGGAGGCCGTGGTAAACATCGCGAATGGCGCAGGCTACAAGGAGCTTCGCCTGGATACATTGGCCAGCATGAGGGAGGCTCACGCGCTGTATCTTCGCCTTGGCTTTGTCGAGATTCCGCCCTACAACACGTCGCATCTGCCGGGAACCCGCTTCTTCTCCCTCAAGCTTGCCGCCTGAGCGCCGCAAGGGACTTACGATCATTCGGCGATTGAATTGCCGGGAATGCCGAAGCAGTCATGCCGCGGCAGATTCAACGATAAGTTCGGCGGCCTGGGTGCTGCTCAATTCCACGAGGATCTTCCATGACCAACCGCCAAGCCACTTGCCGTTGCGGAAACCTCATCATCCACACCCGCGGCGAACCCGTCCGCATTTCCATCTGCCATTGCCTCGCCTGCCAGAAACGCACGGGCAGCGTGTTCGGCATGCAGGCGCGGTTTCCGCTGGATGCGGTGACGATCGAGGGGCAGAGCAGGGAATACGCCCAGGCGGGCGACAGCGGCGCCATCGCCCGCTTCCGGTTTTGCGGCGACTGCGGCGCCACCGTGTGCTGGGAGAGCGACGGGGTGCCGGGGTTTGTCACTGTGGCGGTTGGTGCGTTTGCGGACCCGGGTTTTCCGCCGCCACAGGTGTCGGTTTATGAAGAGCGCAAGCATTCCTGGCTGGGCTTGCCGAACGATATGGAGCATTTCGATTGAGATGTGGCCGCGGGTCAACTGAACGGCGTCAGGGACGAATGGCGCTTAAGCTCGTCATCCCCGCGAGGCGCTTTTTAACGGCCGAAGGCCGGCAAGCGGGGATCCAGCGCCGCCTCTGACAGCCCGCAGTCACTGGATTCCTGCTTGACCGGCCTGCCGGCCGTTGAAAAGCGCCTCGCAGGAATGACGAAAGTGGAAGTTTTGCGCTTGAGCAAGTGCATTTGTCAGGGACTTCGTACGGGCTGGCGAGGAAGCAGGCGTAGAGACGAGCTGGGGCCGTAGCACTGTGCGATGAAAACTGCCCGACCAGTCTGCTGCGCCGACACGTGACTCAGGCGGGCAACGCGTCTACCGGCAGGGCCAGCCCGCGCTTGACCGTATCCAGCGCCACCCGCGTGCGGAAGCGTTTCACGTTGGCGTTGGCGGCGACGAGGCGTTGCATCAGTGCATCGTAATCGTCGACGTCCCGTGCAGCGATCACCAACACGTAATCGCCGTCGCCGGTGACGTACCACGCCTGCAGGATCGCGGGTTCTGCCGCGATCCATTGGCGCAGGCTGGCCAGCAGTTCGGGGCGTTCGCGTTCGACTTCGAGATCGGTGATGACGGTCAGTCGCCGGTCCACCGCGCGCGGGTCGATCAGCGCCACCTCGGCCGCGATCACGCCTTCCTCGCGCAGCCGTGCCATGCGCCGCTGCACGGCCGATGCCGACAAGCCGATGTCGGCGCCGATCGTTTCGGCGGAACGCCGCGCATCGCGCTGCACGATCGCCAGGATACGGCGATCGAATTTGTCGAGTTCGGCGGGCATCGGGCGCAAGTACCTCGGGGAGCGGGGAGAAAACCTGTTTTGCGGGCGAACAACGCCATTTCGCCGCGCCGCGGAAACCTAGCATAGGTCGCCGTCTTCCACGCATTGCGAGCCTCGGCCATGCCCATCCAGCTCCGCCTCGAACGGATCTTCGACGCTTCGCGGCACATCGATCCGGTGTTCCTGGATTCGCCAGCGCTCACCAGCGATACGCTGGACGCGGCGCTGGGCTGCCGCCTCGTCGCCAAGGACGAGACCGCCAATCCGATCGGCTCGTTCAAAGGCCGCGGCACCGAGCTGTTCGCCGCGCTGGCGCTGCGGGTGGGCGAACCGCTGGTCTGCGCGTCGGCCGGCAATTTCGGCCAGGGTCTGGCGCGCGCGGCGACCCGGCGCGGCCATGCCTGCACCGTCTTTGCGGCCGAAACCGCCAACCCGGCGAAGGTCGACGCGATGCGTCGGCTGGGCGCCGAGGTGCGGCTGGTCGGTGCGGATTTCGATGCGGCAAAGCACGCCGCGCGGGGCTATGCGGCAACGGGCGGTCTGCGCTTCGTGGAGGATGGCTGCGATGCGGAGCTGGCCGAAGGTGCCGCCACGCTCGCGCTCGAACTCGCGGGCTCGACGCCAGTCGATGCCGTGATGGTGCAGGTCGGCAACGGCGCGCTGTTGGCCGGCGTGGGTACCGTCCTCCGCCATGTGGCGCCGCGTACGGAGATCATCGCGGTGGTGGCGGCCAATGCGCCGGCGATGAAGCTCTCGATCGAGGCCGGCCGTGTCATCGAGACCACGCATGCCGACACCATCGCCGACGGCCTCGCGGTAAGAGTGCCGATAGCCGCCACGCTGGCGCATCTGCGCGCGTGCTGCGACGACATCGTGGCCGTGTCCGAGGCGCGGATCTTCAAGGCGATGCGCCTCGTCCACCGCCATCTGGGCGTCGTCGTGGAACCGTCGGGAGCGGTTGGCGTCGCGGCCATCCTCGACGATCCGAAGCGTTTTGCCGGTTGCCGCGTGGCGACGATTCTCTGCGGCGGCAACCTGTCGCCCGCGATGCGCGTGCGCCTGCTGGCGGCCTGAAACAGCCCTCATTCCGGAGCCATCACAGCGATGAAACTTCTCTACCAGACGCACTCGCCGTACGCGCGCAAGGTGCTCGTGGCCGCCCACGAGCTCGGCCTGCGGCACCGCATCGAGGTGATCCACCACGACACCAGCCCCACCCGCCGAAACGATGAAGTGTTCGCGCTCAATCCGCTGGGCAAGGTGCCGGTGCTGATCGTCGACGACGGCCCGGCCCTGTTCGACTCCAGCGTGATCTGCGAATACCTGGACGGCCTGCACAACGGCGCGAAACTGATCCCCTCCGAACACGGTGCCCGCTTCTGCGTCCTGCGCCGACAGGCCCTGGCATCGGGCATGGCCGATGCCGGCATCGCCGCGCGATGGGAAGCCGAGCGCCGCCCCGAGGCGTCGCGCTGGCCGCCGATGCTGCAGGGCCAACTGGACAAGCTGGCCGCTGCCTGCGATTTCCTGGAGCAGGAGATCGGCGATGCGCCAGCGGCGGTAGCCGTGCCCGACATCGGCGAGATCGCCCTGGCCACCACGCTCAGCTGGATCGCCTTCCGCCAGGTCTACCCGTTCGCCCAAGGCCGCCCCGGCCTGGCTGCCTGGTACGCGCGCTTCAGCCAACGCAGCTCGATGCTGGCAACCACACTCAGCGGCGACACCCATGACTGATCGCCATCGCGTGCCGCAGCTGGTGTCCGTCGGCACGGTGTCCGATGTCCGCTGCGCAGTTGTCCGCGGACGGCCATTCGTTTTTCGAGGATCGGCAAAAACCGCGTGGGAGCGTGGTTTTCGGGGGCTGTGGGCATTGGCACGGCGTTTGCCATATCAGCCCTGAAAGCCGTTTCCTCATTCGATGGAGAGCCGCCATGAACCTCAATCACGAAACCCTGATGTTGCGGAGCCTGTTCGGCGCCTGCGTCCTGATTTGCACGATGACCCTCGGCAGCATGTTGCTGGTGTAGGCGGTCGATCGCGCGAAAGCCGGCAGCATGCCGGCGTGGGGCGGCGTCGTCCGCCTCGTTTCACAGCCGTGGCCAACCCCTGGTGCGCCCGTGCTTTTTCTCCCCACAAAAACCTAGGACATGATCCATGAACAAGAATCTCTCGTTCCGTTCTGCCTTGCATCGCATCGCCCGTGGCCTGGCTTTGGCCGGTGTGGTCGGTGCCTGCGCGGTGGCTGGCATCTCGACGGCCAGCGCGCAGGCCACGGCGGGCAAGGTGTTCGGCAAGGCGCCGGTGGGCTACAGCATCACGGTGCACAGCGATGCGACCGGCATCGGCCGCACGGTGAAGGTGGATGCCGAGGGGCGCTACTCCGCGGCCCAGCTGCAACCGGGCATCTACACGGTCACGCTGAAGCAGGATGATCAGGCCTTGGCCAAGCACATCAACGTACCGGTGACGGTGGGGCGCGGCATCGAAGTGGACTTCAAGTGCGGCGAGATCAAGTGCAACGAGCCTGTCGCCACGAAGTGAGTCCCGCGCACGGATGCGCCTCGCAACAAGGGAGGCCCGGCAGCTGCCGGGCCTCTTTGCGTTGGCATGGGTTGTTGGTGTCGGCGCCCCGGACGTTGGCGCCCGCCGATCCGCGATGGGTACATCCGCCCGCGATTTCAACGAGGCGGACGACCCAGAGCCATGAGGGCCGGGTGGTTTCTCCTGGAAGGTCGATGGCGCGGATTTCGGCGCGGATTTCGTTACGCTTGCGCGCATGATGCTGCGATATGCCTGCGCGAGCCTGTTGATGTCGTTGCTCCTGCCGGCGCAGGCGGGCGCCACGGAGCCCACGACGATCGAGCGCTCCGCCACGCTGGCCGAGATCTTTCCGGCCGACCAGGTCCACGCGTTGCGATCGGTGTTGCCCGCCGATCGACGGGTGGCGTGGACCGTGCGCCTGCCGTCCGCCCCGGCTCGCAGCGTGATGGTGTTCGTCAGCCCCACGGCGGCGGCCGACCCGCCACCGGGCTGGGATGCGGTGCTGGATCGCCACGCCATGGTGTGGATCGCCGCCCGCGATTTCGGGAATGCGGTGCCCAGCAATCGGCGCGTGCTGGCCGCGCTGATGGGACTGGCGCTGGCGCGGCGTGATTACCTGTCGGCGGACGCGCATCGCTACATCGGCGGCATGTCCGGGGGCGGTCGCATCGCCAGCACCGCGATCACGACATTCCCGGCCTTGTTCGATGGGGCGCTGTACATCGTCGGCGCCGACGATTTCGGCAAGCTTGAGCCGGCCCGGCTCGCGGCCATCGCGGCGAAACGCTACGTATTCGTCACCGGCGACGGGGATTTCAACCGCCGCGAAGTGCGGCATGTCCACGAACGCTATCGCCAGGCCGGCGTACGACAGACGCTATTGCTCGATCTGCCCCGTTTCGCCCACCAGTATCCCGGTGCGAACGACTTCGAACGCGCACTGAGGTTTCTCGATGGTGGGGCCGCACCCTGATTTTCGAACCCTCGCGGTCTTCAGGCCGAAGATCCGTTTCCGTCCCTTCCCGCTTGCGGAGGATGGCGGGATGGGGCACGACAGGCCAGGGGCATCAGCCACCCCTTTGCCGGCGCGGGAGCCCGCACCGATCGGCAAGCCGCAGCGGGATTCTCAGCGTACCGGGCTCAGTACATCTGCACTTCCACCGTCGCCTGCGGCGCCTGATAGAGCTCGGGGAAGAGGTCCTTCAGATGCCGGACCATCGGCGCGTCGTTGTACACGATGTACGGGTTGTCCGGATGCCGTTCGGCGTAATGCTGGTGGTAGGCCTCGGCGGGGTAGAAGCGCTTCAGCGGCGCCACCTGGGTGACGATCGGCGCGGGGTACGACTTGGCCTCGGTCAGCTGCGCGATGTAGTCGGCGGCGATCTTCTCCTGCTCGGCGCTGTTGTAGAAAATGACCGAACGGTATTGCGTGCCGCTGTCCGGGCCTTGCCGATTCAGCTCGGTGGGGTTGAAGGCCACGGAGAAGAACACCTGCAGCAGCTGGCCGTAGGTGATCTGGCTGGGGTCGTATTTCACCTGCACCGACTCGGCATGGCCGGTGTGGCCCGTGCTGACGAGGGTGTAACGGGCCGTGTCGACGCTGCCGCCGGCATAGCCGGCCGTGACCTCGCGCACGCCCTTGACGTGCTCGAACACCGACGCCACGCCCCAGAAGCAACCGCCGGCGAACACCGCGGTCGCCGTGCCGGGCGTGGCGCTCTTGCTGGCGTCCATCGCGGGAGCCGGCCGGCGGATGGCAGTGATGGCGGCAGAGGCGGGCTGGCATGCGCCGAGGACGAGCATCGCGGTGGCGACCAGGGGAGCCAATCGACAGGCAGTGCGACGCATCATGGTGAACCTCGCTGGTGGGGCAGGTGGAGACGTTCCAGGGAACACATCCGTTACCTGTCATTCGTTGCGGTGGTGGCTGTGGTTACGCGTGATCCGGGAGCGCCCTGCGCGACTTGTTGCCTTGGCGATTGGCTGCGCGGCGGGATAGGCTGAAGATTCCTCCATCTCCTATTTGCACATGACCACGACATCACTCCAGTGGGGCATCCTCAGCACCGGGCGCATCGCCCGCAAGTTCGCCACCGATCTCCAATCCTCCCGCACCGGCCGCCTGGTAGCCGTGGCTTCGCGGCATGAAGCCGATGCCGCGGCTTTTGCCAACGAGTTCGGCGGTGTCCGCGCCCACGGCAGCTATGCGGCGCTGCTGGCTGATCCCGAGGTGCAGGCGGTCTACATCGGCACGCTGCATCCCTGGCATGCCCAGTTGGCAATCGAGGCCGCCCGCGCCGGCAAGCACGTCCTGTGCGAAAAGCCGCTTGCGCTGAACCTGGCCGATGCCCGGCGCATGATCGCGGCCGCGCGCGAACACGGCGTGCTGTTGATGGAAGCCTTCATGTACCGGCTCCATCCCCAGACATTGAAAATCGTGGAGCTGGTGCGGGCGGGGCACCTGGGCGAACTGCGCGTGATCCGCGCGTCGTTCAATTTCGCCGCCGATTTCGATCCGGCCCATCGCCTGTTCAACAAGGCGCTTGGTGGCGGCGCGATTCTCGATGTCGGCTGTTATCCGATGTCGTTTGCCCGGCTCATCGCCGGCCAGGCCAGCGGGCAGGGTTTCGCCAATCCGACGGCCATTCTCGGGGCGGGTCGGATCCACCCCGTCGCGCAAACCGACGAATTTGCGACCGCCGTGGTGACATTTCCCGATGGCGTGCTGGCCGAGCTTTCCTGCGGCACCACGATCCTCGACGACCAGTCCGCGCAGATCCACGGCACCGACGGCTGGATCGATGTGCCCACCCCGTTCCTGCCCGGGCAGGGCGGCCGCGACGAGGTGATCTGGCTGCATAAGCGGGGTGACACCGCGCCGGAGAAAATCGCCATCGATCATCTCGCCCACGGTCTCTACACCTACGAAGCCGACGCGGTCGCCGAGGCTGTCGCGAGCGGTGCCACCGAAGTCCCGGCGATGACGTGGGCCGACACGCTTGGCAATATCGCCGCCCTCGATACGTGGCGCCAGGCGGTCGGTGTGCGCTACGAGGGTGAGTGAAGGCCCGGTCCGGGCTGGATGAAGCAGGCCATGGCCAGCAGCACCACGCTGCGCGCGACCTTGTAGCGCCGCCGCACGCGATGCGACAGGAAACGCTTGGCGAAGCGGCGGTGGTGTGTGCGCAACAGGCACCGGGCATCCAGTATGGCGGCCGCAGACCATCACGGCCGTGGCAAGCACGACACGCGACGAATCGGCGAAAATGCCGTTCGCGACTTTCTTTCAGCAAGGAGTAGAGACGTCAATGAAAACCCGGATACTGGGCAATACCGGCTTCGCCGTCAGTGAGGTCGGCCTTGGCTGCTGGCAGTTCGGCGGCGATTTCGGCCCCATCGACGAAGCCACCGTCGACGGCATCATCGATGCCGCGCAGGAGGCGGGCATCAACTTCTTCGACACTGCCGACGTCTACGGCGACGGGGCCAGCGAGCGCTATCTGGGTGAGCGGCTGGCCGCCAGCAAGCCGCGTCCGTTCATCGCCACCAAGTACGGCCGCGCCGCGGACACCTATCCGAACGGTTATTCGCTTTCCAGTTTGCGCGACCGCATCCGCACCGCGCAGGACCGGCTGCGTTGCGACAGCATCGATCTGCTGCAGTTGCATTGCGTGCCGCTGGCATTGCTGCAGCGTGGCGAGATCTTCGACTGGCTGCGTACCGTGCAGCAGGAAAAGTTGATCAAATTCTTCGGCGCCAGCGTCGAGACGGTGGAAGAAGGGCTGGTCTGCGCGCAGCACGACGACCTGAGCTCGCTGCAGGTCATCTTCAACGTGTTCCGGCAGAAGCTGCTGGACGAGCTGTTGCCCAAGGCGCAGGAAAAGAACATCGGCATCATCGTGCGGCTTCCGCTGGCCAGCGGCATGCTGAGCGGCAAGTACAACAGCAGCACCCGCTTCGCGAGCACGGATCACCGTAACTACAACAGGGATGGCCAGGCATTCAGCGTGGGCGAAACCTTTGCGGGCATCCCGTTCGAGAAAGGCGTCGAGCTTGCCGATGCGATCACGGCCAGGACACCCGAGGGTTACACCACGGCGCAAATGGCCATGCGCTGGATCCTCGACCATCCCGCCGTCACCACCATCATCCCCGGCGCCAGCCGCGCCGAGCAGGTGCGCGAAAATGCCAAGGTCAGCGCGCTGCCGTCACTGCCGCAGGCCTTGCATGACGAGCTGGCCGCGTTCTACCGCGACGAGGTGGCGCAGCATATTCGCGGCGCGTACTGATCGGAAAAGTCGGTGCCGTCGGCTTGATGCGTATCTTCAAGCCGACGCCGCCCTGGCCTCGATGTAGGCACGCATGCGCCGCGCATCCCTTGCCTTCACCGGGTTGAACACGACCATCCCCAGATCCGATCGTCCATCGACGCCAAAGGCGGAGAACTCGAGCTCCAGCAGGCCCAGCTCCGCATGGCGCAGGCGTTTTACGCCTTCGCCGTAGGCGTGGACGTCATTGGCCAGCCACAACTTTTCGAACTCGGGGCTGAGCCGGGACATCTCCTCCACGAACCGGTCGATCTCCGCACCGGCGCCGGCGCGGGTCGCATCCGCCCGAAAGGCGCCCACGACGAAACGGGCCGCGCGTTGCCAGTCCGGCTGCGCGGCGCGTACCCGCGCATCGGAAAAGAGCAGACGCAGGATATTGCGTTCCGACGGAGGCAGCTGGCCGTAGTCGGTGAGCACCGCCGCCGCGGCGCGGTTCCAGGCAACCACATCCCACAGCGCAGTCTTGACGATGGCCGGGCTCACCTCCAGCGCGTCCAGCACGCGTTGCAAGCGCGGGGTCACGCCCTCGGCGGCCTTGTAGCGAACCCCGGGCGGATGACCGAGGCCGAGCATGAAAAGGTGCTCGCGCTCGGATTCGGTCAGCATCAAGCCGTCCGCGATGCGGCCCAGCACCTCGGCCGAGGGTGCGCCGCCCCGGCCTTGTTCCAGCCACGTGTACCAGGTGGGGCTGATGTTGGCGCGCTGGGCGACCTCTTCCCGGCGCAGCCCCGGCGTGCGCCGGCGTCCGCCCACGAAGCCGAAGGTCGCCGGGTCGAGACGGGCGCGGCGATCCTTCAGATAGGTGCCGAGATGATTGGCGGTGGTCACGGGCATGGGCGCTTCCTGTTGGTTTTTATACCAGGATAATGCAACTACTTTACCCGTATATTTTCGGACATAGGATCGCTTCGACAACCCGACAAGAGGCGATGCCATGCGTATTTTTCTTACCGGCGCCACCGGCTTCATCGGCTCGCGCATCGTGCCGGAGCTGCTGGCAGCCGGCCATCAGGTCGTGGGCATGACCCGGTCGGAAGCGGGTGCCAAGGCACTCGTTGCCGCGGGCGCGGAACCGCATTTTGGGCTGCTGGAAGACCTGGACAGCCTGCGGCGTGGTGCGGCCGAAGCCGATGCGGTGATCCACACCGCGTTCGACCATGATTTCGCCCATTTCGTGGCCAACTGCGAAAAGGACGCGCGGGTGATCAGGGCGCTGGGTTCGGCGTTGGCGGGATCCTCGCGGCCGCTGCTGCTGACCTCGGGCACGGGTGCGGGCAGCGCGGAGCCGGGGCAGCTCGCGATGGAAAGCGTCTTCAACCCGCGGCATGCCAACCCGCGCGTGGCATCGGAATTGGCTGGAGCGGAAATGCTGGCCGCCGGCGTGGCCGTGGCGGCGATGCGGCTGCCGCAAGTGCACGACACCATCCGGCAGGGTCTCGTCAGCCCCTTGATCGACATCGCCCGTGAGAAGGGCGTGTCGGCCTATGTCGGCGAGGGATTGAACCGCTGGCCGGCGGCGCATGTGTCCGACGTGGCCAGGCTCTACCGCCTGGCGATCGAAAAATGCAAGCCTGGCGAGCGCTATCACGCCGTTGACGAGGAAGGCATTTACGTTCGCGACATCGCCCAGGTGATTGGCGCGGGGTTGCACCTTCCCGTCCGATCGATCGACGCGCGTGAGGCACCGGATCATTTCGGCTGGCTGGGTGGCTTCATGGGCCTCGATCTGTCCGCGTCGAGTGCGTGGACGCGTCGCGTGCTGGACTGGCATCCGACCGGGCCGAGCCTGATGGACGACCTGGAGCACATGGATTATTCGACCAGGGGCTGAGCGGGCAGCCCGATAGGAGATTCCTTCCCCCGCAACTGGGGGAAGGAAGAGCCTGCTCAATACGGATGCTGCCGGTAGAACAGCTCAAGCTGGCGGTACACCTTCGGCAAGTGCTCGCGCAGCGTGGCGGGTGTCTCGAAGAATTGCTCGCTGGCCACGGCAAAGAATTCGGCCGGGTTTTCCAGCGCGTACGGGTCGATCGGCAACGCCACGCCGTTGCGGTGGTCGTCCTGCAGGCGATCCCAGGCGCTGGAGAAAACCTTCCACCACACGCGGTGGTCCATTCGCCGGTGCAGCGGCGGGAAGCCGTCGGCGTCGCCATTGAGCATGTCCAGCTTGTGCGCCATTTCGTGGATGACCACGTTGTGGCCGGGCGTTTCCCCGATGTGCAGCACGTCCTCCCACGACAGGATCACCGGGCCGCGGCCCCACGCCTCGCCCGACAACACGGCATCGGATTGGTGGACCACGCCCGCTTCGTCCATGTGCGAATGGCGCGGGATGAAGGCGGCGGGATACACGATGACGCTGTGCCAGCCGTCGTACCAATCCAGGCCCAGCTTCAGGATGGGCAGGCATGCGTGCGTTGCCAGCAGCACGCGATCGGCGTCGTCCAGTTCAACCCCTTCGACCGGCTCGATGGATTTGCGATGCAGGAACAGCGTGGCCAACACGCGCAGCGTTGCCTGGTCGGATGCGCCCAGCCGACGTGCCGGCGCACAACGCCGCAGCGCCTTGCGCCAGAGGTCTTCGGCAATCGGATGCCGCGCGACGACGCGCCGCTCGCGCCAGTCTCGGATGAGCTTGAACATGGATGCTGCCAACGTGTTCGATCAGACACTCATGGCTTCGGTGCCATGCTTTTGCAAGCCCGCGCACCGATCGCCGCACCCTGACACCTGCGTCGAGGATGAAGCCGTGTGGGGTGGTGGAAACGCGATGCGGAGTGTCCGCCTCGGGATGCGTGGCTGGTGCCTCTGCAGCCGATGGTCAGCCGCCCGTGGCGCCGCCTCGCATCCCCCGCATGAAACATGTGGTGAACCGGCTCAAGTCGAGTGGTTCACTGCGTGATGCTAGATCACGCGAAATGCCTGCTGTCGCGCAAGACCATTGCGGTAGACGGGACGGCTGGCGTAGGTGCCCGTGGTGTAGCTGCTGTCACGCATGCGTGAGCGACGGCGCGGGCGGTGAGTGAAAAGGCCCTCGGGCAGATGGACTGCGCGATTGACGGGTGAATCAGAGGTCGTGCCAGACCGCTTGGCCCGTGGGCTACGGCAGAACAGTGACATGATTGAAGTTTTGATTTTGTGCCTCCTTTTTCCTTTGTTTACAGTTATTTGCAGCGCGATTGTAGCATGACTGGAGGCCGGGGTCCGGTTGTTTCGGGACGAAACCACGCGGTGCGACAAAAGGCCCTGCATACGCGCATGTCAGGCCGGTGCGGCGCGGCGACGAAAACCGCGCAGCGAGCCGGCGACGGCGAAGAACAACCACGCCGCCAGGCTCACATACACGCCCACGTCCGGGATGACCTGCAGGAAATCCAGCTGCAGCGCCTGCGCCAGTTCATACGTCGCCACGGTGTACATGCCCACGGGAAAAACGATGTCCCAATCGTCTGCTTCGTAGCGCAGCGGCACATGCCGCCAGGCATGGCGCCAGCCTTCCAGAAGCAGCAACAACGGTATCCACCAGGTGGCGGTCGCCCAGAAAAACAGCGTGAAACCTTTCACGAAGGGCAACAGTTGCACCAGCGAACCCGATGCCGGGATGTGCCGCACCAGCAGGCTGCCGGCCAGCGCCGTGATCGCCAGCGCGCCCATGTTGATCCAGTACGGCGGGGTGAAATCGCGGGCACGCAAGGGGAAAAACACCAGGCGATAAACCACCAGCGTGATGATCAGCAGGTACAGCGCCGCGCCCAGCAGATACAGGCACAGCGCCGTGAAGAACCACGCGGGGTTGAGTGGCGACACGCTGGCCGTGCGCAACACCAGCAACACGGCCAGCGCCTGCGTCGCCACCACGGCCACCAGCCAGCCGCCGTTGATGCTGCGGGTGAAGCCGGGCTTGATGCGTGCGGTGATGGTGGCGGCGAGAAACAGGTAGACGAGGACGATCCAGCTCAATGCACCGGCCAGCAGCAGGCCATCGGCAAGCCGCGGCAGGGCCACCACCAGCAGGCATTGGCTGCCGAGTACGCAGGTGCCCGCCGCCAGGGTGAGAAACCCTGCGCCCCGGCTGGGGCTGACGAAGTCGGCCAGCAGCTCGCGCGGAAAGTGCAGCAGGCGCAGCACGCTCATCACCAGCAGCACGACATACGCCAGCAGATTCAGGCCGAACAGCGCCCGCGCCAGCAGGGCCATGCCGTGTTGGCCGACGTCGATCGACACGATGCCGGTGGCCATCACCAGCGCGAAGCAGCCGGGATTCAGATGGCGGATTCGTGAGTGCACGACCATCGACAACGCGTTCGGATGCATGGGCTTCTATGCCGTGGGGCCGGGGCAGGCCGGTCGGGAAAGCGGCATCCACGATGCCACGGTCTTCTTCAACGTGGCGCGATGGAGAACGCCTGGCTCCATGTTGCCCATGATCCGTCATGACATGGTAACGTTATCTACCATGATCGCGGCGGAAGGTGGTTGGGCTGGGCCGTCCGGCGATTGCGCAAGCGCTGCTACTTTTTTGCAGGCTCCTGGTGGGGCCGACGCCGACTTTTCTGGGGAATGTTCCATGTCTTTCTTCCTGCGATTCCTGTGGCTGATCGTCCTTGGCGGCTGCATCGCGCCGGCCGCGCTGGCCGCTGACGGAACGGTGGTTTTCCAGCAGCCCGGTTTTCCCGCGGCCGATACGTCGCCGGTGCCCACCGCGGCGCTGGCGGCGGGATTTCCCGACGCACGCATGGTGAACGCGGCACAGCTCGAGGCGGCGCTCGACTCCGCGCAGACGAAGTTGCTCGTGCTGCCTTATGGCTCGACCTATCCCGAGGCGGCGTGGCCGTCCATCCTGCGTTACCTCGATCGCGGCGGAAACCTGATCGTGCTGGGCGGCAAGCCGTTCACGCGGGCGGCTTATCGCGACGGCAACAAGTGGCGGTTGCGCGAGTCCAGCGTGGCAGCGTCGCTGGAGCTTTTCATCCAGGGTTGGCAGGCCACGCCCGGTTCGCAGGCGCTGCAGTTCGAGCCGAATGCGGATGTGGCGCCGACGCTGCCCGCGTTCGGCTGGAGGCAGGCGTGGAGTCCGGTGATCCGCCTTTCGGTGGTGATGGACCCCAAAGACACGGCGGCCAACAACGGCAGTGAGGATGCCTTCCTGACCACGCTGGCCTGGGGCACGCGCGACGGCCACAAGCTGGCGGCGCCGGCGTTGCTGGTCGATCACGTGCAGCATCGTTTCGTGGGCGGGCGCTGGATCTTCCTGGCCTGCGATCCGGACGGTGATGCCTTCTCCAACTCCCACTTGCTGCAGCGACTGCAGGCGCTGGCGTTGCGGCAGGATGACCGCTTCACGTTTCGCCCGCGCATGCCGCTGTTCGTGCAGGGCGAAGCGCTGCAATTCCAGTTCGAGCCGGCGCGCGGCACCACGGTCGAGGCCGGCGATACGCTCAAGGTCAGCGTGCACGCGGACACCGGCGCAGCGCAGCACTACATGTTCAAGGCCGATCCAAAACAGCCGGTGACGCTGCCGAAGCAGGCGGCCGAAGGTGCCGGCCTGCATGTGGTCGATGCCACGCTGGAGCGCAACGGCGCGCCGGTGTGGACGTATCGCTCGGGCTTCTGGATGCGCGATTTGGCGTATCTGCGTAGCGGCCCGAAGCTCACTGTCAACGGCGATTATTTCCAGCTCGACGGCAAGCCGCTGCCGGTGGTCGGCACCACCTACATGGCGGGCGATGTCGATCGCGATTACCTGCGCAAACCCAATGTGTGGGTGTGGGACCGGGACTTGAAACAGATCCGCGCCGGTGGATTGAACATGATCCGCACCGGCATCTGGTCGGCCTGGAACCGGTTGGTGAACCCGGACAAGTCGGCCAGCGAGGCGACCCTGCGCGCGGTCGAGGCGATGCTGATGACGGCGCGGCGGCATGGCCTTCCGGTGCAGTTCAACCTGTTCGCGTTTCTTCCCGAGACGTTCGGCGACGGCAATGCCTATCTCGATCCGGCCGCGCTGGCCATGCAGGATCGCTTCGTGCATTCGCTGGTGCAGCGCTTCCACGACGTGCCGTTTCTGCTGTGGGACCTGATCAACGAACCCAGCGCCAACACCAACTTATGGAAGACGCTGCCGCAGGGCGATGCGCTGGAGCAGCAGGCGTGGCGGCGCTGGCTGAAGCAGCGTTATCCCGATCAGGCCGCCCTGCTGGCGGCGTGGTCGGAGCCGTCGTTCGGCAAGGGGCGGGCGCTGCAGTCGAAACCGGACGTGGCGCCGCCCGAGGCAGGTGCCGCCGATCCGTTCGCCTTGCCCGTCGCCGGTGCATTCGATCCGGATGGCGTGCGCGCCGGCGCCAATCCGCTGAAGGTCTACGACTATTACCTGTTCACCCAGTCCGTCTTCAACGACTGGGTGAAACACATGCGGGCCACGCTCCGCGACGCCGGCTCCAATCAATTGGTGGTTGTGGGTCAGGAGGAGGGCGGCGTGGCGACGCGCTTGTCGCCAGCGTTTTTTTCGCCGCTGGTGGATTTCACCACCACGCATCTGTGGTGGGATTTCGACAGCGCGTTGTGGGCGGGCCTGTCCGCCAAGTTGCCTGGCCAGCCGATGCTGATCCAGGAGCTGGGTGAGCAACGGCGGCTGGACCAGCGCGACCGGCTGCGCTTTACCCCGCAGATCGAGGGCTGGCAACTCGAACGCAAGATGGCGATCTCGTTCGCCCAGGGCGCGGGCGGCATCGAGTGGGTGTGGAACGTCAACGCCCGCATGGCCAACGACAACGAGACACCGATCGGCGCGATCCGCGTGGACGGCACCGAGAAGCCCGAGGCACGGGTGCTGGCCGGGTTCGCCCGTTTTGTGGCGGCAAGCCCGGCGAGCTTCACCCGCATCGAAGCGCCGGCCGTCACCATGGTGACCTCGCAGTCGCTGCTCTACAGCGGCATGCGCGACCTGGCCATGGCCACCCAGAAAAAGTCGTTGCGTGCGTTGGCCTACGACACCCACACGCCTGCGCGGTTGCTGCCCGAGAATCGGCTGGCCGAGCTCGGCCAGCCGAAACTGGTGATCCTGCCGGCGGCGCAGGCACTGACCGACGACGCATGGCAACACCTGCTCGACTACGTGGCCGAGGGTGGCTGCCTGCTGGTGTCCGGGCCGGTGCAGCGCAACGAGCACTGGCAGGCGGTCGACCGGCTGGCCCCGTTGAAGCTGAAGGCGGACGTGTTCCCCATCGCGGTACGGCAATCCACGCTGAGCTTGCCGGGTCGCGACCATCCGTTGCAGGTGAGCTACCCGGCCGGTGTGCAGCAGGCGCCGATCGAAAGCATGCGGTTCGACGACGGCGCCTCGCTGAAGGTCGTGCGCCACGGCAAGGGCAAGCTGATCTGGGTGGCCGATCCGGTGGCGTTCGCCGAGGGCTACGACACGCAGGCGGCGCTGTATGCGTGGGCGCTGGCGCAGGCCGGCGTCGCTCCCGCATTCACCCAATTGCAGTCGCTGTCGCCGGGCGTGCTGGCGTTCCCCACCGTGCTCGACGACGCCGTGCTGTACAGCTTTGCCTCCGATTCGCTGCAGGACCAGACCGTCGACATCAAGGACGCCGTCACCGGCGCCACGATCCATTTCACCCTCGGCGCGCAGCGAGGCGCGATGGTCTTGCTCGATCGGGCGAGTGGGGCGGTGCTGGCTTCCTATAACGCGGGGACGCAAAAGCCTGCCGCAGCGAAGTAGGGCGTTCGCGGCGGATGCTGCTGTCGCCGCTGCTCATCGCTACGTCTGGCACGGGAAGCTTGTGGCCGACACCATGTAACCTTGTCGACGGCAGCCGATCCCTGCCGCCGTCACCTCGTGCCCGAACCGTCCCCATGCCTCCGCTCCATCGTTTGCCTGCCGTGCGGGCACACCATGCTCACGGGTCCGATGCTTTCGTTCGTCGGTGGCGTTCGTCGTGCGTTCGCAGCGCGGGTTTCATCGGGTTGAACGGCGGCCACGCGCCCATGGAGATGTCAGGCACGCAATGAACCGCATGTTCCACTCGTTGAGGAATTACAACTACCGGCTGTGGGCCGCTGGCGCGCTGGTGTCCAACGTGGGCACCTGGATGCAGCGCATCGGGCAGGACTGGCTGGTGCTTACCGTGCTTACCCAGCACAACGCCACGGCAGTGGGCACGGTGATGGCGTTGCAGTTCGGGCCGCCCCTGTTGCTGTTGCCGCTGTCCGGTTTTGCCGCCGACCACATGGACCGGCGCAAGCTGCTGATGCTCACCCAGGGCGCTGCCGGCCTGTTGGCGCTGGGTCTCGGGCTTGTCACGCTCACCGGCGTGGTGCAGTTGTGGCATGTGTATGGTTTTGCGTTGTTGCTCGGTTGCGTGACGGCGTTCGACGCGCCGGCGCGGCAGGCGTTCGTGTCGGATCTGGTCAGCGACGACGACCTGGCCAATGCGGTGGCGCTGAACTCGGCCTCGTTCAACGCGGCACGCATGCTCGGCCCCGCCGTGGCGGGCGTGCTGATCGCCGCGGTGGGCGAGGGCTGGCTGTTCGTGATCAATGCGGGCTCCTACGGTGCCGTGCTGATCTCGCTGGGGTTTCTTCGCCTGCACGAGTTGCTGGTCGAGGCGCGGCCACCGCGCACGCGCGGCAGCCTGCTGGCCGGCTTTCGCTACGTGGGCCAGCGTCCCGATCTGGTCGCGGTGCTGGTGATGCTTCTGCTGCTGGGCACGTTCGGTTTCAACTTCGCCATCTTCATCTCCACCATGTCGGTCACCGTGTTCCATGGCGATGCGGGCCAGTACGGCTTGCTGACCTCGGCGATGGCGGCGGGCACCATGTGCGGCGCCTTGTTTTCGGCCAGCCGCCCCTTCCCCGGCATGGTGCTGATGGCGGTGTCCGCGGGCGCGTTCGGCATCGCCGTGGCAGTGGCGGCAGTGATGCCCAGCCCGTTGCTGTTCGCGATCGTGCTGTTTTTCGTAGGTCTGGCCGCGCTCACTTTCATGACTGCCAGCAACTCGATGATGCAGCTCACCACCGAGCGCACCATGCGCGGTCGGGTGCTGGCGCTGCGCATTGCCGTGGTGATGGGCGGCACCCCGATCGGCGCGCCGCTGGTTGGCTGGGTGGTCGATCGCTTCGGTGCGCGCTGGGCGTTGGGCGTCGGTGCGCTGGCGGGGTTGGCGGCGGCTGCGGTGGCTATCACCTATCTGGTCCGGCAGCGGCGCTTGCGCTTGTCGATGGCGGGCGGGCGCCTGCGTTTGACTATCCATCCGACACCGGCGGATGTGATCGCCGTTCGCGTGGCAGCAGGCGAACGCGTGACCTGAGTGTCGTGTTGCCGCGTTGGCCTTCCCGGTCCACGCCCTTACAGTAGGGGGCGGTTTTCAGTGTGACGGAAGGGCTTGATGGATGATTTGAAGGTCTTGTTGGCACCGGCGTGGGTGCATACCGTGCTGGGTGGCGTGGCGCTGCTGGCGGTGGCCTGGTTGGTGGCGTGGCTGGTGCGTCATGTGCTCGTGCGGGTGATGACGACGGTGAGTCGGCGCACGGCCTGGCACTGGGATGACGCGCTGCTAAAGCGCGGCGTTTTCCGCCGGCTGGCGCAAGTGGCGCCGATGCTGGTCCTGCATCGCGGCATCGGCTGGGTGCCGGGCGTCCCCGTGCTGGTGGATACGCTGGTGTCGACGCTGACGATGGCGCTGGTCGTGCTGTATTTGGTGTTGGCGCTCAACGCCGCGCTGTCGGCGCTGGAGGATCTTTACCAGGCCAGCCCGCGCGGGCGCGAGCGCTCGATCAAGGGCTACGTGCAACTGGTCAAGATCTTCGTGTGGCTGATCGGCATCATCGTGATCGTCGCGGTGCTGGTGGATCGCTCGGCGCTGTCGCTGCTGGCCGGGTTGGGTGCGGTGTCGGCGGTGCTGCTGCTGATTTTCAAGGACACCATCATGTCGGTGGTGGCCAGCATCCAGCTGAGCTCCAACGACATGCTGAAAGTGGGCGACTGGATTTCGTTGCCGGAGGACAACGTGGACGGCGACGTGGTGGAAATCGCCCTGCATACGATCAAGGTGGTCAACTGGGACAAGACCATCAGCACCGTGCCCACCTGGCACCTGATCTCCAAGTCGTACCGCAATTACCGCCACATGTACGCCACCGGGCGACGGATACGGCGGGCGCTCAACATCGACCTGACCAGCGTGCGGTTCCTGAAGCCCGAGGAGATCGAGCACCTGCGCCAGTTCAAATTGCTGGACGGCTATTTCGAGCGCAAGCAGGAGGAAATCGCGCAGTGGAATGCCGCCGAAGGCGAGGCGGGCAAGCTGCCCATCAACCAGCGCCGGCTCAGCAACATCGGCAGCTTCCGCGCCTACATGCAGGCCTATGTGCTCGCCCATCCCGGGGTGAACACCGACCTGTTCTGGGCGGTACGGCAACTGGACCCCGGCCCCACCGGCCTGCCGCTGCAGATCTACGGCTACACGGTGGACACCGGCTTTGTGGCGCACAACAACGTGCAGGGCGACATCTTCGATCACCTGATCGCGATCCTGCCCGAGTTCGGCTTGTCGCTGTTCCAGCAGCCGACCGGCGCGGACATGCGCGCCGGCCTGCATCGCGTCGACGCGGAAGGTGCGGTCGTCACGGCGTAGCCATTCGGATGCCGGCGCGCTGGGTGAAGCCGGCGATTCGTGTCCGGCCTATGCGCCGGAACCGTCGTGCAGCCCGGCGAGGAGGCGCTCGCGCAACCAGCGGTGGGCGGGGTCGTCATGCACGCGCGGATGCCAGGCCATCGCATAGTCGAACGCGTCGAGCGCAAAGGGCAGGGGATCGATGCGCAGCGAAAAACCCAGGCTGCGCAGGAACGCGCTGGGCAAGGTGGCCACGGCGTCGGAACTGGCCACCATGCTGGCCGCCTGCGTATACGTGGCCACCGTCATGGCCACGCGGCGTCGCTGCTGCAGGTTGGCCAGCGCATCGTCGATGATGCTGGAGAACTGGCCGGCGGGCGAGATCAGCACGTGCGGGCGCGACGTATAGACGGCCATGTCCATCGGTGCCGGATCGTCATGGCGGCGGGCTACACAGAAGTCGTCGCGAAGCAGCAGCCGTTGCTTCAACGAGGGTGCCACCATGCGCGCTGCCCCGAGGTAGAGATCCACGTCGCCGCGCTCCATGCGCGGCGCCATGTCGGTGTAATCGGGCGCGATGCAGCGCAGACGGATTCCCGGCGCCTCCCGCAACACCGCCTGCGCCAGCGGCCGCACCAGCGCCGAAAACGCATTGTCGTTGGCGGCGATGGTGAAGGTGCGGGCATCGTGCTGCGGGTCGAACGCGTTCGCTGTGATGGCACTGTTCAAGCTTTGCAGCGCAGCGCGAAGCGGCGCCTGCAAGGCCTCGGCGCGTGGCGTCAGGACCATGCCACGACCATTGCCCGACGGAATCAGCAACGGATCGCCGAACCACTCCCGCAATCGCGCAAGCTGGCTGCTCATCGCCGACTGGCTGAGATTCAGACGGTTGGCGGCGCGACTGACGTGCTGCTCGTCGAGCAACACGTCCAGTGACAACAGCAGGCCGATATCGGCGCGTTTCATATCCATGGGTTGGATACCGGGTATGCAAGCGACGCGCTAACGCTCATCGCGCGCGGGCCCCCATCGTAGTGCACTCCCTTTCGCGGATGCCGCCATGACGACCGAAAGCACGATCTATCGCGTGGGCAACGCCCACATCACCCGCATCACCGACCGCCTGCTCACCACGTTGCCCGGACCGAAGATCTTTCCCGACTGGAGCGAATCCGCCGTTGCCCCATGGCTCGGCGCCATGCACCCGGAAATGCTCGCCGATGACGACCAGACCCTGATCATGAGCGTGCACAGCTGGCTGATCCGCGTCGACGGGTTGATCGTGCTGGTCGATACCGGCATCGGCAACGGCAAGTCGCGGCCGTTCAACCGCGTCTTCGACCAGCTCAATACCGGCTACCTGCAGCGGCTGGCCAACGCGGGCGTGCGCCCGGAGGATGTCGACCTGGTGCTGCTCACGCATCTGCACGTGGATCACGTCGGCTGGAACACGCGTCTCGTCGATGGCCGCTGGCAGCCGACGTTTCCGAACGCGCGCCATGTCTACGCGCAGGCGGAAGAGGATTTCTACGCTACGCCGGCCGCCGCACCGCGCCGCATGATCTTCGACGACAGCGTGCAGCCGATCATCGACGCGGGGCTGGTGCAACGCCTGGGCGACGGCGGAGGCGAGGTCGAAGCGGGCTTCCGCTTTCACCCCACGCCGGGCCACAGCGTGGGCCACATGTCGATCAGCCTGAGCTCCGGCGGCGAGAGCGCCTTGTTCGGCGGTGACGTGATGCACCACCCGCTGCAGCTGCACCATCCGGACTGGAACTCCGTGTTCTGCGCCGATGGCGAGCAGGCGCGCCGATCGCGCGCATGGGTGCTGGATGCCATCCGCGATGGCAGGCTGTATTTCAGCTCGCATTTCCCCGGCACGTCGGTGGTGCGGGCGGATGCACGTGCCGAAAGTGGTTGGGCGTTCGTGTGATCGCGATGTTTCATCGCAGATTTTCGCGCTAGTCTCGGCGCTTCGATCCCACGTCACGCCGGAGTTTTGCGATGAATCTGCGCCACTGGTTTGCGCTGCTTGCCTGCACGGCGATGCTTGGCATGGCCGACACGGGCGTCGCCGCCGAAGTGCCGTTGAAGGTCATGACGTTCAACGTTCGCGTACCGGTGGACACCGGCATGAATGCCTGGGCGAACCGGCGCCAGCTGATGGTGAAGGTGATCCTGGCGGAGCAGCCGGACGTGCTGGGCACGCAGGAGCTGACGGAGGAACAGGGCGAGTATCTGGCCGCGCATCTGCCGGGCTACGCCTGGTTCGGGCAGGGGCGCGACGGCGGCAGCAAGGGCGAGCACATGGGCGTGTTCTATCGCACCGACCGCTTGCAGGTGGAGCGCTCCGGCGATTTCTGGCTTTCCGACACGCCCGACGTGCCCGGCAGCAAGACCTGGGGGCAACCTTATCCGCGCATGGTCACCTGGGCCCGGTTCCGCTTTCGCGATGGCGGCGGCAGCTTCGCGTATTTCAATACGCATTTTCCGTATCGGCTGGAGGACGTGCATGCGCGGATGCTGAGTGCCGGCATGATCCTGCAGCGCATCGCCGGGCTTCCCGCCGACGAGCGAGTGATCCTCACCGGTGATTTCAATTGCGGGCCGGAGACGCCCGTTCATCGGGAGCTGACCCGCACGCTGCAGGACGCGTGGCTGACATCGCCGCGCCGCACCGGCCCGGACAAGACCTTCCACAACTTCACCGGCACGCCGGACCGGCGCATCGACTGGATCTTGAGTCGTGGATTCCGGGTTTTGGACGTCCAGACGGTGGACGCGCATGACGGCCCGCGCTATCCCTCCGACCATTTTCCGGTGGTGGCGCAGTTCGGTCGCTGACGGGCGTGGCGCCCTTCTTTTCATAATCTCCACATTGCTCGTGCTGTCTTGTCGCCGTTGCTCATGGGCGGCGCGTGCATGCGCTCCCGGTGGCCGGCGGAAGGGTAGCTCCGCCACTTGCCGGCATGCCGGATGCGGGATGCGAAGCCGTGCGCAACAGGTGCCGCGCGCCAGCTCTGCTTGACGCCGCTGACAAGGTCCACCGACAAGAAGGCGTCCATCATGAAGTCGCGTTGTGCATTGCAGGGATCCCTGGCGCATGCCCGTTTCCGTCCATTGGCCGTTGCCTGTGCGGCGGCCCTGCTCGCCATTACCGGCATGGAGAGCGCATCGGCGCAGACAACGTCGAGTACACCGCCGACGGCGAGCGCCGGCACCAGCACACCGGTGCCGCAGAAGGCCGGCGATGCGAACCCCGGCGACACCAGCGCCGCGCCCACAAAGCCGGTAAGGAAGCCCGCGAAAACGGTGACCGACATGAGCCAGGTGGTGGTCACCGGCATCAGCGGCAGCATCGCCAGTTCCATGAAGACCAAGGAGAACGCGAACAACATCGTGGAGGCGATTTCGGCCGAGGACATCGGCAAGCTGCCCGACGTCAGCATCGCCGACAGCCTGGCGCGCGTGCCCGGCCTGGCCACCCAGCGCGCCGACGGCCACGCCAACGCCATCTCCATCCGCGGCCTGTCGCCCGATTTTGCCGGCACCACGCTGGATGGACGCGAGCAGGCCACGGTGGGCGAGAACCGCGGCGTGGAGTACGACCAGTACCCGGCCGAGCTGATCAACGGCGTCACCATCTACAAGACGCCCGATGCCAGCCTGGTCGGGCAGGGCCTGTCGGGCACGGTCGACCTGCACACCATCAATCCGCTGGACCTGTCGAAACGGACGTTCGTGTTCAACCTGCGCGGCGCGCACAACAGCAACGGCTCGCTGAACCCCGGCACGGGAACGGGCACCAGCGGACACCGCGCCAGCTTTTCGTACGTCGACCAGTTTCTCGACCACACCCTGGGCATCGCGCTGGGCGTGTCCGTGGTCGACCAGCCGATCCAGGAGCGGCAGTACCAGGCCTGGTGGTGGAGCGCCGACAACGGCAGCGCCGGCATCGACCAGAACTGGGGCGGTCCGCATACGCCGGGCATGCCCGACAACGTGGTCTCGCAGGAAGGCATGCAGCTGCGTGCGCAGTCGCAGAAGCAGAAGCGCAATGGCGTGATGGCCGTGGTGGAGTGGGCGCCGAACGACGTGTACTACTCCAAGCTGGACATGTACTACTCCACCTTCAGCAAGCGCCGGTACACCAACGGCGCGCAGTGGTCGAGCAGCCCGTACGACCATGTGTCCTACGAGAACGTGCAGACCTCGCCGGGCGAGCCGCTGCCGATCGTCACCTCCGGCACGATCCTCGGCGTGGCGCCGATCCTGCAGAACGAATACACACACGAGCACGACAAGCTCTATTCCATCGGCTGGAACAACAAGCTGTACGTGGGCGACTGGACCTTGATGGCCGACCTGTCCTCATCCAGCGCGCGGGTGAAATTGCATGACGCCTACCTGTTCAGCGGACTGGCCGACGGCGGCTTCACCAGTGTGGATTTCGACACGCCGGCCGCGTTCGGCTATCCGCATTTCACGCCGGGCGTTGATCTGGCCGATCCTGCCACGATGGTTTTCACCGACCCCGGCAGTCCGTGGAGCGATCCGCCCGGCTATGGCTACAACGGCCGCGACGAGTTCGACCATCAGGACGACACCATCCACGCGTTCCGGCTGCAGGCCAGCCATCCGCTGGGCTGGATCTTCAGCGACATGGACGTGGGCCTGGCTTGGTCGGACCGCACCAAGACCAAGCATGCGGACGTCTATTTCGCCTACCTCAACGGCAACGGTTCCACCAGGGAGACGTACCAGGCGCACCTCAGCGCGCCG
>JBIQMK010000006.1:0-42243 GCA_044463365.1 Rhodanobacter sp.
GAGGGCGGTGCTGCAGCGCGCTGATCGAGCAGGTTGGCCAGTCGCAACAGGGCGCCCTTCCAGTCGTCCTGGGTCAGCACCGGGAGGTTGCCTTGCGGCTGTGCCAACCGTGATTCGAAGAACAGGCCGCTCTGGCTGATCGCCTCGCGCAAGCCTTCGCCGCGTGTCACGTCGGCCGGCGTGCGAACCGATTGTTCGAGCATGGCCAATGCCGTACGCAGCGCCGGCGGCAGCTGGCGCACGACGGGCCGCTGCGCCAGAGCGCCCAGCGTGGCCAACAGCGGCGCGTAGCCGTTCTGCTGCGGCAGCCGTTCGCGCAGCGCGCGCTGGACGGCGGGGTCGGCCGCGGGGTGGGACGACAACACTTCGAGCTGCGGTTGCGCGCCCAGGCTCAACACCCGCACCTGGAACTGCGGCGGCAACTGGCCGCTCGGCACGTCCGCCTGCACCGTCGTGGCGCCCACCTGCATCACCAGCAAGCCCTGCGGATCCACGCCGAGCGGCCGTGCCGACAGCACGGTGCCGATGCGCCAGCTCGGCGCGGTGGTGCCGGCGGCGGCGCCGGCCCATGTAAGCGCGGCAAGGCTGGTGGGCTGGATGATCAAGAGGTGTCCTGACGGTGGCGGACGGCGCTGGGATGGGGTCGTCTCGAAAGGAATCGGCCGCGCCCGCGGAAACTTGAGGACAGTTTTATTGTGATGGAGCTCACCCATTGGCACTCAAGCGATCGCCGCGGCCGCCGATAAGGCAACCATCTGCAGACGAATGGACGGTTCGACATGGCCGGCAAACGCACAAAGCGCAAAGAGCATGGCGGCACCGCGGACCACGGGAACGCTCCCGCGGCAGCCACTGGCGGTACCGCGGCCGCGGTGCCGGAGGCCGCTGCGGCCGCGGGTCCGATGACCTTGGCGCTGCCCGCGGACTTCCGCATGGCGGCCCAGACCGCATTCAAGCATGAGTTGATCGGCGCGCTGGCCCATGACGCCATCGTGCTGGACGGTGGCGCGGTGGAACGTGTCGATACGGCCGCGCTGCAGTTGCTGGTGGTGTTCCAGCGCGAGCTCGACGCGCGCAAGCACACACCCACCTGGCAATCGGCCAGCCCCGTCCTGACTGAAGCGGCCGATGTGCTTGGCCTGACACAGATTTTGAAAATGCCAGCCCCCGAGCTGGCCTGAACCGAGGTAGCAGCATGGCAAAGATTCTCGCGGTAGACGATTCGGCTTCGATGCGTGGCATGGTGGCTTTCACCCTGCGTGGCGCCGGCCACGAAGTGGCCGAGGCCGAAAACGGCCAGTTGGCGCTGGACGTGGCGCGTGGTTCCAGTTTCGACCTGGTGCTGGCCGACGTGAACATGCCGGTGATGGACGGTATCGCCATGGTGCGCGAGCTGCGCGCGATGGATGCCTACAAGGGCGTGCCGATCCTGATGCTGACCACCGAATCGCATACCGAGAAAAAGATGGAAGGCAAGGCGGCCGGCGCCACTGGCTGGCTGGTCAAGCCGTTCGATCCGGAACAGCTGCTGGCCACCGTCAAGCGCGTGCTGGGCTGAAACGATGGCCTCGGTCGACCTGACACAGTTCCACAAGACATTTTTCGAGGAAAGTCTTGAAGGGCTCGACGCGATGGAAGCGGCGTTGCTGGCGCTGGACTCGGGCTCGACCGACGGCGAGCTGGTGCACACCATCTTTCGCGCCGCCCATTCCATCAAGGGCGGCGCCGCCACGTTCGGCTTCACCGACGTGGCCGCCTTCACCCACGTGGCCGAATCGCTGCTGGAAGAGGTACGCAGCGAGCGTCGCGCCGTGGACCCCGAGCTGATCGATCTGCTGCTGCGGTCGGTCGATTGCCTGCGCGGGATGCTGGCGCGCTCGCGCGGTGGCCAGCCCGTGGCCGATGCCGAGAGCGAGGCGTTGCGCGGCGAACTGGTGCGCCTGGTCAGTGGCGACGCGGCGGTGGCGGTGGCTGCCGCGGCCGCGCCCAAGGCGGTGGTCGCCGGTTGGGAGATCGATTTTTCCGCGCTGCCGCACCTGCTGCAGACGGGCAACGAGCCGCTGCGCCTGTTCCGCGAGCTGCAACAGCTGGGCCGGCTGGAAGTGGTGCGCGCGTTCCTGGTCGACGGCGCGCCGGCCCAACTGGCCGAGTTCGATCCCACGACCTGCTATCTCGGCTGGCAGCTGCGCCTGCATGGCGACGTGGCCCGCGCCGATGTGGATGCGGTGTTCGACTGGCTGGACGGCGACTGCGTGCTGGCCATCAAGCCGCTCGATGCGGCACCGGTGGCGGCCAGCGAACCGGCGACGCCCGTCGCGGCGGTTGCGGCCCCAGCCCCCGCTCCGGCCCCGGCCAGCAAGGGCGTGGTTCGCGAGACGGCGTCGGCGTCCAGCGAGGGCAGCTCGATCCGCGTGGGCATCGACAAGGTGGATGCGCTGATCAACATGATGGGCGAGCTGGTGATCACCCAGTCGATGCTCAGCGACATCGGCGAGAAGTTCGACATGTCGCAGCTGGAACGCCTGCGCGAAGGCCTGGTGCAGCTGGAGCGCAACACGCGCGAGCTGCAGGAAAGCGTGATGCGCATCCGCATGCTGTCGATCGCGTCGGTGTTCAACCGCTTCCCGCGGCTGGTGCGCGACCTGGAGCGCAAGCTCGGCAAGCAGGTGAAGCTGGAGCTGCACGGCGAACACACCGAACTGGACAAGACGGTGCTGGAGAAGATCGGCGATCCGCTGGTGCACCTGGTGCGCAACGCGATCGACCACGGCCTGGAATCGCCCGAGAAGCGGCGGGCCGCGGGCAAGCCCGAAACCGGCACCCTGAAACTCAATGCCTACCACGAAGGCGGCAACATCGTGGTACAGATCAGCGACGACGGCGCCGGCCTCAACCATGCCGCCATCGTCGCCAAGGCCCAGCAGCGCGGCCTGGTGGCGCCGGGGCAGGAGCTGAGCGATGAAGAAGTGGCCGAGCTGATTTTCCAGCCCGGCTTCTCCACCGCGGCGCAGGCCACCGACCTTTCCGGCCGCGGCGTCGGCATGGACGTGGTCCGCCGCAACGTGCGCGACCTGGGCGGCAGCGTGGGCGTACGCAGCGTCGCGGGCCAGGGCAGCACGTTCACCATCGCCCTGCCGCTGACCCTGGCGATCATCGACGGGCTGGTCACCGCGGTGGGCGAGGAGCGCTACATCGTGCCGCTGATCTCCATCGTCGAATCGCTGCGGCTGAAGGCCGACACGGTACGCAAGATCGCCGGCGGCGGCGAAGTGTTCCTGTTCCGCGACGAATACCTGCCGATGATGCGGCTGTACAAGGCGTTCGGCTGTGCCGATGCGGTCAGCGACATCGAGCGCGGCATCGTGGTCGTGGTCGAGGAGGAGGGACGCCGCGTGGGCTTGCTGGTGGACGACCTGCTGGGACAGCAACAGGCCGTGGTGAAGTCGCTGGAGGCGCACTACCAGCGCGTGCAGGGCATCTCCGGCGCCACCATCCTCAGCGACGGTTCGGTGGCGTTGATCGTGGACGTCAGCGGTGTGGTGCGGCTCGGTCAGAGCCAGGGGCAGCGCCGGAAAGCCGCCTGACGTTTAGCCGGCGGTGATGGACGGGGCTACCCGCCACGCCGTCGGTTACTTCCGGATGTCCGGCGCCGCGGCGCCGATACCGTCCAGCCGGCCGTGGTGCGGTCAACTGGCACTTTGGTCTTCAGCCATTTGGGTGTGCCCGAGGCTCTGTGATGTTGTTCCTGAAACGTTGGTCGTTCAACCGCCTGAGCCTGAATGCGCGGGTGGCCCTGGTGGTGGTCGTGGTGGTCGCGGGGCTGGTAGGCCTCACCGTGATGAACGCCTTCGAGAGCCGTACGCGGCAGATGGAAGGGCTGGAACGCACCCTGCGCAGCGAGATCCAATCCGCCGTATCGGTGGCCACGGCTTACGACAAGCGGGCAGCCGGCGGCGAATTCAGCGCCGCCGAAGCCAAACGTCTCGCATTGCGTCAGATCGAGGACATGCTTTGGAACGAAGGCACCGGCTACATCTTCGCCTTCGATACCGGCCTGACCATGCGCATGCATCCGCTGAAGAAAAAGCTGGTCGGCCAGAACATCGCCAAAGAAACCGACGCCAAGGGCAAGCCGCATTATCGCCTGATGGCGGAAGGCAACCTGAAGAACGGGCACACGTTGATCCGCTACACCCAGATCATGCCCGACGGCAGCGGCAAGGATAAGATCACCTACTCGCAGTTGTTCAAGCCCTGGGGCCTCAACTTCTGCGCGGGCGCCTATTTCGACGATATCGACGCGCAGTTCCGGCTCTCGCTGGAACAGCACCTGGCCAAGGCGGCGGCGGTGGGCCTGCTGGTGATCCTGATGGTGTGGCTGTCGATGCGCAGCATCCGGCGGAGCATCGGCGGCGAACCCGATTTCGCGGTGAAGATGGCCGCGCGCATCGCCGATGGCGAGCTGAGCCTGGATGGAGCGGACAAGACGTTCGCCAGCGGCAGCCTGCTCGACGCGCTGGCGCGGATGCGCGCGCGGCTCATCGGCATCGTGGGCGAAGTGCAGCACGGTTCGCAGGCCGTCAGCGCGGCGGCCCACCAGATCGCCAAGGGCAACGACGACCTCAGCCAGCGCACGCAGGAGCAGGCGTCGAGCCTGGAGGAAACCGCCGCCTCGATGGAGGAAATGACCTCCACCGTGAAGCAGAATGCGGAGAACGCCAGCTACGCCAACCAGCTGGCCGGGGGCGCCCGCGAGCAGGCCGAGCGCGGCGGCGAAGTGGCGGCGCGAGCGGTCGAGGCGATGGGCGAGATCAACGCCTCCAGCCGCAAGATCGCCGACATCGTGGGGCTGATCGACGAGATCGCGTTCCAGACCAACCTGCTGTCGCTGAACGCCGCGGTGGAAGCGGCGCGTGCCGGCGAACAGGGCCGCGGCTTTGCCGTGGTTGCCAGCGAAGTGCGCAGCCTGTCGCAGCGCAGCGCCGCCGCGGCGAAAGAGATCAAGGGCCTGATCGGCGAAAGCGTACGCCGGGTGGAAGCGGGCAGCGTGCTGGTCGACGAATCCGGCGCCGCGCTGGCCGGCATCGTGGACAGCGTCAAGAAAGTCACCGACATCGTGGCCGAGATCGCCGCGGCCAGCCAGGAACAATCCAGCGGCATCGACCAGGTCAACCGCGCGGTGATGCAGATGGACGAAGTCACCCAGCAGAACGCGGCGCTGGTGGAGGAGGCCTCCGCCGCCGCCCGTGCGATGCAGGAGCAGGCCAACGAATTGCGCCAGCAGATCGCGTTCTTCCGGCTGGACAAGGCGCCCGCGACACCCCGCCCGCCTGCCGCCGGTGCGCCGGCGCCGATACCTGCACGGCCGGCGGTGGCCTCCAAGTCACCGCGGCGCGCGGTGACAGCCGCAATGGCGGGCGAATGGGCCGAATTCTAGGCCGTACGCCGGCTCGCCCGGGTCGCGGCCCGACCGCGAGGCGGCGATGCGGCGCGAGTCTCCATCCCGGGCCCGGTGCTGCAGTCATGCCGGCGTCGCTCAAGTTTCCCCACCAGGCGCCGACAAAGTCAGTGCAGCAGGACGTCTGCAGACGTCCGTCATCGGGTAGCAGGTCATGCAAGAAAACATTCAGGACGCGGCAACCATGTTGCAGCAGCTCACCTTCACTCTCGCCGGCGAGGAATACGGCGTGGACATCCTGGCCGTGCGCGAGATCCGCGGCTGGTCGCGGGTGACGCGCATTCCACAGACTCCGGAGCATCTGCTGGGGGTGCTCAACCTGCGCGGCGCGATCGTGCCGATCATGGATCTGCGCCTGCGCTTCGGCCTGGAGCGCGAAAGCTTCGGCGACAACACGGTGGTGATCATCGTGGCGGTGGATGAGCGGCTGTTCGGCATCGTGGTCGACGCGGTGTCCGACGTGGTCGACATCGACCCGGTCGCGATCAAGCCCGTGCCGGACATGGGCGCCGTGGTGGATACCCGCTACCTGAAAGGCCTGGCCACCCATGTGGAACGCATGGTGATGCTGCTGGATGTGGAAAAGCTGATGCGTCCTGAAGACGTTGAAACCCTGGACGCCGCCATGCCGGATGTCCGGGATGTCGAAGTTGCTGCCTGAATCGGGAACAGAAATGAAACTAAAGACATTCATGGCGCGCTTTACCAAGATGCCCACGCTGAGCGTCAAGGCCCGCCTCATCGGCGTGCTCGGCCTGCTCGGCGCGATGCTGATTGGCGGCGCGATCATCGGCCTCGGTGCCATGCAGATGCAGAACGACGGCACGCGCGAGATCTACGACGGCCAGATGGTGCCGGCCAACCTGGTGGCCACCATCACGCAGCGCTCGCTGATGTCGTACATCGCGCTGGGCGAAGCGGCCTCGCTGATGAGCCAGCCCGACCAGATGAAGCAGAAGATCGACGACTTCAACAAGGCGCAGGCCGAGATCGCCGCGCTGAAGAAGAAGTTCGCCGCGGTGCGCAAGACGCCGGAGATCGAAAAGCTCTACAAGGACTGGACCTCGACCGACGGCGACCTGGAGTCGAACAGCAAGGACCTGCTCGATGCCCTGGCCGACAAGGACGAGGCGTCGCCCGACCTGCTCAACATGCAGGTGCGTCCGCTGATGCTGATGCGCCAGGCCACCCTGGCCAAGATCATGCAGGCGCAGCAGGCCGCCGCGCTCAATATCTTCGACGAACAGGTGAGCCGCTACCAGAAAATCCGGGCCCTGACGCTGGCTGCGCTGGCCGGTGGCCTGCTGCTGGCGCTGGTCGTCGCAGTGCTGCTGATCCGCTCGATCACCGGCACGCTGAGCCGCGCCGTGGAAGTGGCGCACGCCATCGCGGAGGGCAACCTCGGGCATGAAATCAAGGCGGGCCGCAACGACGAACTGGGCAAGCTGCTGAACGCGTTCCGCACCATGGACAACCGCCTCAGCGCGATCGTGGGTGAAGTGCGCCAGGGCTCCGAGGCCGTCAATACCGCCGCGCAGGAGATCGCCCGCGGCAACGACGACCTCAGCCAGCGCACGCAGCAGCAGGCTTCCAGCCTGGAGGAAACCGCCTCGTCGATGGAGGAAATGACCTCCACCGTGAAGCAGAACGCCGAGAACGCCAGCCACGCCAACCAGCTGGCCCGTGGCGCCCGCGAGCAGGCCGAGCGCGGCGGCGAGGTGGCTGGTCGCGCTATCGCCGCGATGGAAGAGATCAACGCCTCCAGCGGCAAGATCGCCGACATCGTGGGCCTGATCCAGGAGATCGCGTTCCAGACCAACCTGCTGGCGCTGAACGCCGCCGTGGAAGCGGCGCGTGCCGGCGAGCAGGGCCGCGGCTTCGCCGTGGTGGCCACCGAGGTACGCAGCCTGGCGCAGCGCAGCGCCGGCGCGGCCAAGGAGATCAAGGGCCTGATCGCCGACAGCGCCGAGAAGGTGCGCAGCGGTTCGGAGCTGGTCAACCAGTCCGGCAAGGCCTTGTCCGAGATCGTGGACAGCGTGAAGAAGGTCACCGACATCGTGGCCGAGATCGCCGCGGCCAGCCAGGAGCAGTCGGCCGGCATCGACCAGGTCAACAACGCCGTGATGCAGATGGACGAGATGACCCAGCAGAACGCCGCGCTGGTCGAGGAGGCTTCCGCCGCCGCCCGTGCGATGCAGGAACAGGCCGGCGAGCTGAGCCGTCAGGTCGGCTTCTTCCGCCTGAGCGACGACGGTGCCGCGGTGGCTGCCGTGGCGGCGCAGGCGCGCACGCAGAAAGTGGCGGTGGCGACCGAAGCGGTGTTCGCCGCCATGCGCAATGCACCACCGGCGCCGGAGCCGTCGCGGGCGACCGCCGATGCCGTCAATGCGAACGGTGTGTGGAAGGAGTTCTGAGTGAGCGTGCTGTCCGTCCCGGCGAATGTCGATCCGGCTGCGGCGGGCAGCAACGGTCCGGTGCTGCAAAGCGCGGAGTTCGAGTTCCTGCGCCGCTTCGTGCTGGAGCATTGCGGCATCTCGCTGGGTGACCACAAGCATCAGCTGGTGCAAGGTCGCCTGCTGCGGCGCCTGCGCGCCCTGGGACTGAAGAATTTTGCCGAGTACTGCGATGTGCTGCGGCACGACGCGGCCGGTGAACTGGGCGAACTGGCCAGTGCCATCAGCACCAACGTCACCAGTTTCTTCCGCGAGGCGCATCACTACGAATTGCTGGAAAACGAGCTGCTGCCGGCGTGGCTGGCGCACAAGCAGCGCGCGGGCGACCGCTTGCGGATCTGGTCGGCAGGGTGCTCCAGCGGCGAGGAGCCCTACGCGCTGGCGATGGTGCTGGCCGAGGCGCTCGCGCGCACCGGCAGCACGCTCGATGCGAAGATCCTTGCCACCGATCTGTCGCCGCAGGCGCTTGCCACCGCCCGCAAGGGTGTCTATCCGCTGGACCGCATCGGCGGCATCAGCGCGGAGCGCTGCCGGCGCTGGCTGCTGCGCGGCGCCGGCGAGTTCGAGGGGCTGGTCAGCGTGCATCCGCAGTTGCGCGACCTGGTGACGATCCAGCCGTTGAACCTTCTGCACGAATGGCCCATGAGCGGGCCGTTCGATGCCATTTTCTGCCGCAACGTGGTGATCTATTTCGATCAGCCCACCAAGCAGCGCCTGTTCCGCCGCTACGCGCAGCTATTGCCGGCCGGTGGTTACCTTTTTCTCGGCCATTCGGAATCGTTGCACGGCATCAACGACGACTTCGAACTGATTGGACGCACGGTTTACCGGAAGCGCGGATGACTATTTCGACCCTTGCGAAAGCCCCGGCGACGCAACCGCGCGCGCTCCCCGGTTTCGAGCACCTGCGCCGCTACTGGGATCCGGCCAGCGCGTGCATGACGGTGAAGGTCCTGCCCGGCGAGCTGTACGTGAGCACGCAGGAGGAACTGGTCACCACCGTGCTGGGCTCGTGCGTATCGGCCTGCATCCACGACGTGCGCCGGGGCATCGGCGGCATGAATCATTTCATGCTGCCCGAGCCGCTGGGCGAACGCGATGGCTGGTCGTCCACCATCAGCCGCGCGGCGCGCTACGGCAGCGACGCGATGGAGCAACTGATCAATGGCGTTCTCAATGCGGGCGGCCAGCGGGCCGACCTGCAGGTGAAGATTTTTGGCGGTGGCCGGGTGCTGGCCCAGCTCAGCGACGTGGGGCAGCGCAACATCGAGTTCGTGCAGCGTTACATCGCGACCGAAAAGCTCAATCTGTGCGCCTCGGACCTGGGCGACATCTATCCCCGCCAGGTGCAGTTTTTTCCCCAGAGCGGTCGCGTGCGGGTGCGGCAGTTGCGCCGTCGCGACGATGTGGCGCTGGTGGCCGACGAGCGCGGTTACCTCAAGCGTTTGGCAAATGATCCGATAAAGGGTGAGGTCGAGCTGTTCTAGCGACCGCGGCGGCAGGCACGCGGATTGACAGTGCTGTCGCATGCGACAGGTTTGGTACACGGCAAGGTAATGGACAACATGGAAAGAGTGCGTGTTCTGGTGGTCGACGACTCCGCATTGGTGCGCAAGCTGATGTCGACCATGCTTGCCTGCGATCCGGCGATCGAAGTGGTCGGCACCGCCGCCGATCCGTTGATTGCGCGCGAGAAGATCAAGCAGCTGAACCCGCACGTGCTCACGCTGGACGTCGAGATGCCGCGCATGGACGGCCTCACCTTCCTGGAAAACCTGATGCGGTTGCGGCCGATGCCGGTGGTTATGGTGTCGTCGTTGACCGTCGAGGGCGCGGACGTGACCTTGCGTGCGCTGGAACTGGGTGCGGTGGATTTCTTCGCCAAGCCCGACAGCGACTTGGCCAGCCGTTTCGGCGAAAGCGCGCAGGAGATCTGCCACAAGGTAAAGATGGCGGCCACCACGCGGCCGCGCGCCCGCGCCGCCGTGCGCAAGCTGGACGTGCCGCCACGCCTGTCGGCCGATGCCGTGCTGCCGCGGGCGCAGACCGCCGGGACCCGCGGCGGCAGCCCGATCATCGCGGTGGGCGCCTCCACCGGCGGCACCGAAGCGGTGCGCGTGCTGCTGGAGGCGATGCCGCCGGATGCGCCACCGATCCTGGTGACCCAGCACATCCCGGCGGCGTTCAGCGGCCCGTTCGCGGCACGCATGGACCGTTGCTCGGCCATGCGCGTATTCGAGGCTCGCGACGGCCAGCCGATCCAGAGCGGCCACGTCTATATCGCACCGGGCAGCCACCACCTGCTGGTGATGTGGGACGGCGCACGCTACGTATGCCGGCTGCACGACGGCCCGCCGGTGAACCGGCACAAGCCCAGCGTCGATGTGCTGTTCCGTTCGCTGGCCGCCAGCGCCGGTGCGGCCACGGTCGCGGTGCTGCTTACCGGCATGGGTGATGACGGTGCGCGCGGTCTGCTGGAATTGCAGCAGGCGGGCGCCACCACCCTGGTACAGGATGAAGAGAGCTCGGTCGTCTGGGGCATGCCCGGCGCGGCCTGGAAGCTCGGCGCGGCAAGCGAGATGCAGCCGCTGGACCACATTGCTGCGCGCCTGCTCACGCTGGCGCGTCAAATTCACGTAAGCGCCTAGTGCGCCTGACTTGCGGATCGCCACTCATGCTTTTCACTGCCCCCCACGTCACCAAATATCCTGTCTACGGCGGGCTGGCCAGCGCGATCGCGCTGCTGCTCGCCCTGTTCCTGCATCAGGCCTGGCTGGCGCCGCTGCTGATCGTGCTGCTCACCATCGTGTGGATCATCGAAAGCCGGCCACGTGACACCGAGCCGGTGCCCGCGGCGGCGGCCGGCAACGTCGAGCCCGTGCGCGAGGCGCTGGAGGACATGCGCGGTGCCCTGGTGGACGAGCTGGGTCACGCCACCCGCGAGCTTCACCAGGGCCTGGACCTGCTGCGCGATGCCGTGCTCGAGCTGGGTGGCGGCTTCGACGGCTTGTCCAACAAGACCGCGCTGCAGCAATCGCTGCTGAAACAGATCATCGGTGGACAGGATGGCGGCGTCTCGGTGCAGGATTTCGCCGCGCGCACGGCCGACCTGCTGCAGCATTTCGTGAGCATGATCGTGCAGATGTCGCGCGAGAGCCTGCGCATCGTCTACCGCATCGACGGCATGGCCAAGGAAATGGACGCCGTGTTCGGCCTGCTGCGCAACGTCAACACCATTGCCGAAGAGACCAACCTGCTGGCGCTGAACGCCGCGATCGAGGCGGCGCGCGCGGGCGAATCCGGCCGCGGCTTTGCCGTGGTCGCCGGCGAGATCCGCAACCTGGCCAGCAACTCCAACCAGTTCAACGAGCAGATCGGCAGCCACGTCGAGCGCGCACGCACAGCGATGGAACAACTGCGCGGTCTGGTGGGCACCATGGCCTCGCAGGACCTGAACGTGGCGCTATCGGCCAAGGGTGGCATCGACGCGATGATGGCCCACGTCACCGAAACCGATGCGCGCACCAGCGCCGTGGCGGACCAGGTCGTGGAAATCAGTCGCGGCCTGGGCAGCGACGTGTCCACCACGGTGCGTTCGCTGCAGTTCGAGGACATCCTCAGCCAGCTGATCAACCAGACCCGCACGCGCCTGACGGAACTGCAGGAAATCACCGCCGAGTGCACCCGCGACATCGAGGAGCTGGCCTGCGGGCCGGATGATGCCGAGGTGCTGCAGGCACACGCGCAGCGACTGCGCAGCCGCCTGGCCATCCAGCGCGAGAAAGCCCGGCTGCGCTCGCGCGGCCCGGCCTTGCAGAGCTCGATGGATGCGGGCGAGATCGAGCTATTCTGAGGAACCCACCATGATCGTCCACCACGACAGCGACAACGATTGCCTCACCCTGCAACTGGGCGAGCGCTTCGACTTCAGCATCCACCGCGAATTCCACGATGCCTGCCTGCGCGGCGGCGCGGCGCGCAGTTACGTCATCGACTTCACCGAGGTGAACAGCATGGACAGCTCCGCCCTTGGCATGCTGCTGCTGTTGCGCGAGCACGCCGGCGCGGACAAGGCCGATATCCGCATCGTCAACGCCGATACCGAACTTCGCGGCACGTTGCGCGTGGCCGGCTTCGACAAGCTGTTCGTGCTGCATTGAGCGGGATGCCGGCCACGCTGGCCGGCGCCCACCTTGTCGCCGACATCCGGTCGAACCGGGCGACAGGCAGAAAAAAAGGCTCCTTGCGGAGCCTTTTTCTTTTCCTGCGGGTTTGCGACCCGGCTTACCAGATGCGGACGTCCGTGATCGTGGCGGTGAAGGCGCTCATGCCGTCCTTGTAGCGAAACAGGCGGCCCACGTCGAAGTGGATCTTGTCGCCGGCTGCCACGTTGCCGGTGCCCGCAGGCCATACGTCCTTGCTCTGCAACACCGTACCCTTGTCGTCCTTGATGTCGATACGGATCTGGCCGGCGGCCGCTTCGGCGCAATGGTTCACCAGGTCGCCGCGTACGGTGACGCGGGTGGATGAACCCACGCTGGCCAGGCCGGGCGTGAAATTCTCGATCGCGAAATCCTTGACGGTGCAGGCTGCGTGGGCACCCATGGGCAGCAGCAACAACAGCGTGGCGGCAAATAGCGTTTTCATTGGTGAATGTCCATCCCTACAAAAGCCGATACAAGTCTTATGTCCCTGATCGGCCACGTCCGGAAATTCTTTAGCCGCGCGCTTGCACCGATCGCCGGGCAACGCAACGCGGCCCGGCCTCGGGGCCAGGCAAAAGCTTTTTGGGGGCGATGCCGTTGCGCCAGCGCGCTCGTCACCGCTTGCTCGCGTGGGGAGGCCGCCGCATTCGCGGCGGCGTTCCCGGCCGGTGCTTACCAGGCGCGCACGTCGACGATGCTGACGGTGTAGGTTTCCATTGCCGGCTGATAGCGGAACAGACGGCCAAGGTCGAACTTCGCCGTTTCGCCCGGCGCGATGTTGGAAGTGCCGGCCGGCCAGCCTTCCTTGCTCGCCAGCACTTTGCCGCTGGCGTCCTTCGCCTCGATCCGGATCTGGGCCGCCGAGGGGATGGCGCAGTGATTGGCCAGTTCGCCGGCGAGGCGCAGGCGTGTGGAGGAGCCGCCGGGGAGTTCCGGCTTGAACGCGGTGATGGCGAAATCGGTGGGTGCGCAGGCATTGGCGGCCAGCGGCGACAACAACAGCAAAGCGGAAGCGAGCAGGATTTTCATGGGGACGGATCCATTCGTGGGGAAAGCCGATGTGGTTCGGCATACCCATGGCGGCATCCTGGCGGAAATCTTTAGCTGTTTTTTTACAAATGCCGGTTTGGCGCGCCCGTCGCGTGCTCGATGAACCACAGGCCGGCGAACAGCTTCGGATCGATGGAATAACCCTCGGCGGCACGCGCGAACAGCCAGGCGCCGGCATCCCGTCGTGGCACTTCGTGGACGACGATGTTTTCCGTTTCGTCACCGCCGCCAGGGCCGACCTTCTCCAGCCCCCATGCGCGCACGAACGCGATCATCTCGGTGCTCATGCCCGAGGATGACGGACCGGCGTGGACGAACTCCACGCGCTGGCAGCGGTAGCCGGTTTCCTCTTCCAGCTCGCGCTGGGCAGCCAGCAGCGCGTCTTCATCGGCCTGGTCCGGCAGGTCGCCGACCAGACCGGCCGGCATCTCGATGGTGTTCTGCAGGATCGACACCCGGTACTGCTCGACGAACAGCACCTTGTCCTCCGGCGTCACCGCCAGGATGATCACCGCGCCGCCGGGGTTGTTGCGTTCGGCGTACTCCCAGCGGCCGCGCTTGCGGAGGCTGAGCCAGCGGCCTTCGCACAGGGTTTCCACGGGGGCATGCGCGTCGGCCGGCACGTTTTCAGCAGGGGTCATCGTTGTCGCCTGTCAAAGTGATACCGCCATGGTGATACCGCGCGGCGCGGGCAACAACCGTGCGTCAACGCAGCAGGGCACGCAGGCGGCTGCGGGTGAAGGCGCCGAACCGCAACTGTTCGCACAGCGCTTCCAGTACGGCGGGGTCGGCGGGGCGCCGCTGCAGCGCTTCGGTCGTGGTCATGCCCGGTGCGTCCAGCGCGATCCGCGTGAGCCGCCGGTAGGTACGCGCGTTTTCCGCATGTTCGCGCAGCTTGCTGGCGCAGCTGGCCGCACCGCGCAGCCGCAGGAAGGCCACTTCGTCGACGCGGTCGAGCAGGCTGTCGAGGCTGCCGAAATGGGCGAGCAGGGCTGCCGCCGTTTTCGCCCCCACGCCTGGCACGCCGGGGATATTGTCGATCGCGTCGCCGCACAATGCCAGGTAGTCGGCGACCTGGTGCGGATGCACGCCCAGCCTTTCGTGCACGCCGCTCGGTCCCCAGCGCAGGTTGCGCGCGTAGTCCCACTGCTCGTCGTGTTCGCCCAGCAACTGGCCGAAATCCTTGTCGGCCGACACGATGACGCTGCGCCAACCCAGCATGCGCAGGTTCCAGGCGGTGCTGCCGATCAGGTCGTCGGCTTCGTAGGCGTGGTCGATCATCATGCAGATGCCGAGCGCTTCGGTCACCGCGCGGCATTGCACGAACTGGCGCTCCAGCGACGGTGGCGGCAGTTCGCGGTTGGCCTTGTAGGCCGGGTAGATCGTGTTGCGGAACGAGCTGGTCAGCGAGGCGTCGAACGCCACCGCGATGTGGTCCGGCTGCGCACGCTCCAGCAGTTCGCACAGGAAGCGGGTGAATCCGTGCACCGCGTTGATCGACTGCCCGTCCGCATCGAAGAATTCGTCCGGCATGGAATGCCAGGCGCGAAAGACGTAGAGGCTGCCGTCCACCAGATGGACGGTGGACGGCATCACGCTCTCCAGGTCAGGTCGTGTCATGCCTTCCATGTGCCGAGCAGGTCGTCCAGCGCCGGTCGGTCGCGATCGGCCGTTTCCACCTGCGGCGTGCCGATATGGACGAAGCCGATCACCTGTTCGTTGTCGGCCAGGCCCAGGATGGCGGCGGCATCGCGGTCGTAGGCGGCCCAGCCGGTGAGCCACTGCGCGCCGAACCCCAGCGCATGGGCGCCCAGCAACAGGTTGTGCGCCACGCAGCCGGCCGACAACTGCTGCTCGATGACGGGGACCTTGGCGTGCGTATCGATGCGCGCCACCACCACGATCACCAGCGGCGCAAAGAGGTAGCGGCGCCGATCCTTGTCCAGCTTGGCGTCGGAGATGTCCGGATGCTTGGCGAGCGACAGCGCCACCAGCTTCTCGCCGAAAGCCAGCTTGGCCTCGCCCTGCAACCGGATCAGGCGGAACGGCACCAGCTTGCCGTGGTCGGGCACCCGCACCGCAGCCTCGAGCAGGGTACGCAAGGTGGCTTCATCGGGAGCGGGCGCGCCCAGTTGCGGCGCGGGCACGGAGTGGCGTTGCTGCAGCAGGTCTAATCCGGAAAGCATGGGGAGCTCGATGATGCGGGAGCGCCCATGCTAGGAGTGGGCGCGCTGGAAGCCAAGCAATCGCCTGGTTACCGGTTCAACGTGAACGCGCCCGGCAGCAGCGCGTCCACCGTGGTTTCCGACATGTCGCCGCGCAGATTGGCCAGCAGCACCGGCATCCGCGCATCGCACAGTTCGGCCATCACCTGGCGGCAGGCGCCGCAGGGGCTGGCCACACCATCGGTATCGGTAACCACGGCCAACGCGGCGAAGTCGCCGGGCTGGCAGCCGGCCGCCACCGCGTTGAAAAGGGCGGTGCGCTCGGCGCAGTTGCACAGGCCGTAGGCGGCGTTTTCCACGTTGCAGCCCTGGAATGGACGGCCATCACGGGTAAGCAGCGACGCACCTACCTTGAACTTCGAATACGGCGCGTAGGCCCGGTCACGCGCCTCGCGTGCCAGGGTCAGCAGGTCTTCGGACGTTTCGCGGGGTAGCGACACCGGCTATATCCATGCAGACAGCGGGAGCGTCGGCGGCGGCAGGGACATCACACGCCAGGCAACTGCGCCCATGGGCACGCTAAGATAACCCAACTCTCCAGCAGGGAACGTCCGATGTCGATGACCGTAGCCGCCTTGAGTGAAACCGCCGCAGGGGAACGACGCGTGGCGATCACGCCGGAGATGGCCAAGAAATGGCGGGCCCGCGGTGTACGTATCCTGCTGCAGCATGATGCGGGGCGCGCCGCCGGTTTTCCCGATGCGGCCTATGCGGACGTGGAATTCGCCGACGCGGCCGCGGTGCTGGCGCAAGCGGATCTGCTGGCCTGCGTGCTGCCGCCTGACGATGCGGCGCTGGCGCAGTTGCGGCCGGGCAGTGTAGTGGTGGGTCAGTTGCGCCCGCACGGCGCATCCGCGCGCATCGCGCAACTCGTCGACGCCAAGCTGACCGCCTTTTCGCTGGAGCTGCTGCCGCGAACCACGCGGGCGCAGGCGATGGACGTGCTCAGTTCGCAGGCGGCGGTGGCAGGTTACCGGGCCATGCTTATCGCAGCCGAGGCCTCGCCGAAATTCTTCCCGATGCTGACCACCGCCGCCGGCACCATCCGGCCGTCCAAAGTGCTGGTGATCGGTGCCGGCGTGGCGGGGTTGCAGGCGATCGCCACGGCACGCCGGCTGGGTGCGCAAACGGAAGGCTACGACGTGCGCCCGGAAACCCGCGAACAGGTGGAGTCGCTGGGCGCGAAGTTCCTGGAGCTGGGTGTCAGCGCCGCCGGCAGCGGCGGTTACGCGCGCGAGTTGTCGGCGGAGGAACGCGCCGCGCAGCAGCAGGCCCTGGCCGAGCACCTGAAATCCATCGACGTGATCGTGACCACCGCCGCGGTGCCGGGCCGACCGGCGCCGAAGATCCTCAGCGCGGCCATGGTCGAGGGCATGAAGCCGGGCGCGCTGATCGTGGATCTCGCCGCCGAAGGCGGTGGCAACTGCGAACTCACCCAGCCGGGCCAGCGGGTGGAGCACGCTGGCGTGGTGATCCTGGGGCCGCTCAACCTGCCGGCCGGTGCGCCTTTGCACGCCTCGGAAATGTACGCGCGCAACGTCTTCAACTTTGGCGAGCTGCTGCTGCGTGACGGCGCGCTGGCACCGGATTTCGAGGATGAGCTGGTGGCCAAGAGCTGCGTGAGCCACGCCGGCGAGGCCCGTTTCACGGCGTGAGTGTCGTGCGGTAGGCCGGGTGATTCGCCGCGACGATGAGGTCGCGGCTTCCGGTTCGGTCAGACCATCACTGCGGATGTGATGGTGGCGACGGTTGGTCCGATGAAGGCGGTTGCGCCGCGGGCGCCGTCGGTTCGCGCCATTCCAGCCGCTGTTTCGGCGTCAGCGCGCGCCACTCGCGTATGAGGCGCTCGCGCTGCGGCGGCGGCAGGCTCTGGAAATGCTCGAACGTGGCGTGCAGTTGTTCGCGCTGCTCGCGCGGCATCTTGTGGAACTCGCGCATGTTGGCGCGGGCCTGCCGGCGCTGCTCGGGTGTCATCTGCTGCCAACGGGCGATGCGCTCGCGGATTTCCGCGCGCTTTTCCGGTGGCAGCGTGGCCCAGTGTTCGGCGCGACGGAGCATGTGCGCCCGTTTGCGTGGCGACAAGCTGTCCCACTCCTGCTGCAGCGGTGCCAGCACGTCGCGCTGGGCGGCGGAAAGGCTGCTCCAGGATGGCGGCGGCGTACCCGCGTCGTCCTGCGGTGGGGCGGCAAAGGCATTGCCAAGCGCGCCGGCCAGCAGCAGGGAGAGTGCGATGCGGAGTAGTGGTTTCATGACTCAGCGCGTCGTCGGATGGTGGTCGGCAGCAGCCAGCCAGGTGTAGAAATCGAGGTTCTGGTAGAGCACCGGATCGGTCTTGTCGGCGTCCGGCGGCAATTCGTTGTCGAGGTCGGTCGCCGTGTCGACGGCGGCCGCCGGCCTGCTGCCACCTTGCGGCAGCGGTTGCCACAGCATCAGGGACGCCAGGGCGATCACGGCCACGGCGCCGGACGGAATCAGCCAGCGGCTGACCTGGTGCGATGGCTTGCCCGCCGTCTCCAGTGCCTGCCGCCGGGCCGCGCGCAAGCGTCCGGCGGTGGCCGGGTCGACGCGTCGGCCGGCTTCGCGGTAGAGCTCGCGAGCGCGTTGTTGCAGCCGCTGGTCGGACGGATCGCCCGGTGGGCTGCCGGATCGATCACCAGGCCGAGTGGACTCGGTGTCGGGCATGTTCATCGCCAGTTCTCCAGTTGGTCGCGCAGCGCGTGCATGGCGCGCGACAGATGGGTTTTCACGCTGCCTTCGCTGCAGCCCATGGCTTGCGCCGTTTCCTTGCCGTCGAGACCTTCCAGCATGCGCAGCATGAACGCTTCACGCTGGCGCCTGGGCAAGGTGTTCAACGCGGCGGCCAGATCGGCATAGGACTGCACGTCGTGCAGCCGGTCGAGCGGGCCGGGACTCTCGTCGGCGGGCTCCCAAACGGGCAGTTCGTCGCCCTCCTTGTCGTGGCCGCCGCCGAGCCAGCCCACCACGATCGAGCGCACCTTGCGCCGCCGCTGCAAGTCGACCACGCGCCGCCGCAGGATGCCCCAGAACAGCGGCGCCCATTCCGCGGCGGGCTTGTCGCGGTAGTGCTTGACCAGCCGCAACATGGCGTCCTGCACCGCGTCCATGGCGTCCTCGCGGTGACGCAGCTGCATTTCCGCCATGCGAAACGCGCGGCGCTCGACCTGCGCCAGGAAGGCGTCCAGGGTGGCTGGCGTCGCTTCTTCAAGCGCGATGTCCGGGCCGAGCACGTCGACCGCGCTGTTCATGGCCGTCGCGCCCGTCGCGTCGCGTGCTGCATTTTCGGGCTCCATCGTTCGACTCCATGCTTGAACGCGGCAAGCTCGCGCCGGTTGACGGACAACCGTATGATGCGGGGACTGGGTGTCCTGACAGGGGTGGGTCATGATCGACGGTTTCCTGGCACTTTACATCTTCATGCTGGCCGCGTTCTGCGGTTACGAAATCATCGCGCGGGTGCCGGTGATCCTGCATACGCCGCTGATGTCCGGCTCCAACTTCATCCACGGCATCGTGCTGGTGGGCGCGATGATCGCGCTCGGTCATGCCCAGACCCCGTTCGAGATAACCATCGGCTTCGTGGGCGTGCTGCTCGGCGCCGGCAATGCCGCGGGCGGTTACGTGGTGACCGAACGCATGCTGGAGATGTTCAAGTCCAGCAAGCCGGGCGCCGGCAAGGGAGACCAGGGATGAGCCTGCTACCGACCCTGATCAAGGCCTGTTATTTCCTTGCAGCGCTGCTGTTCATCCTGGGCCTGAAACGCATGAGTTCGCCGCGCACGGCGCGCGGCGGCATCGTGTGGGCCGGCGTGGGCATGCTGCTGGCGGTGCTGGCCACGTTCTTCCTGCCCGACATGCACAACCGCGGGCTGATCGTGGCCGCGGTGCTGATCGGCGTCAGCGCGGCGTGGTGGACCGGCCGGCGCGTGGCGATGACGGCGATGCCGCAGATGGTGGCGCTATACAACGGCATGGGCGGCGGCGCGGCGGCGGCCATCGGCGCGGTCGAGCTGATCGGCTATGCGCGCGCGCTGGGCCTGGTGAATACGGTGTCCGATGCCTTGCCGCTGCTGTCGCCGGTGGAGCTTTCGCTGGGTGTGCTGGGCGCGCTGATCGGCACGGTGAGTTTCTCCGGTTCGCTGGTCGCTTTCGCCAAGCTGCAGGGGTGGATGGACAAGCGCTTCGTGTTCCCCGGCCAACGCGTGGTCAACCTGCTGCTGCTGGCGGCCGCTGTCGTGGTGGGCGTGGTGCTGGCGTCCGGCCATGTCAGCGGGCCCCTGGTCGCACTGTTCTTCGTGCTGGCGTTGCTGTTCGGCCTGCTGATGACGCTGCCGATCGGCGGCGCCGACATGCCGGTGGTGATCTCGCTGTACAACGCGTTCACCGGCCTGGCCGTGTCGTTCGAGGGTTTCGTGCTGGGCAACGAGGCGATGATCATCGCCGGCATGGTGGTCGGCGCGGCCGGTACCTTGCTGACCCAGTTGATGGCCAAGGCGATGAACCGTTCGATCGGCAATGTGCTGTTCGGCAGTTTCGGCGCGGCCGGTGGCGAGGCGCAGGCGATCGAGGGCGCGCAAAAGCCGGTCGAGGCCAGCGATGCGGCGGTGATGATGGCCTACGCCGAGCGCGTGGTGATCGTGCCCGGCTACGGCCTGGCGGTGGCGCAGGCGCAGCACAAGGTATGGGAGTTCGCCCAGTTGCTGATCAAGCGCGGGGTGAAGGTGAAGTTCGCGATCCATCCGGTGGCCGGTCGCATGCCCGGGCACATGAACGTGCTGCTGGCCGAGGCCGGCGTGCCCTACGACCTGATCGCCGACATGGACGAGATCAATCCGGAATTCGCGGCCACCGACGTGGCGCTGGTGATCGGCGCCAACGACGTGGTGAACCCGCTGGCCAAGACCGACCCGGCCTCGCCCATCTACGGCATGCCGATCCTCGACGTCAGCGCGGCGAAACACGTGATCGTGATCAAGCGCGGCAAGGGAACGGGCTTCGCCGGCATTGAGAATGCGCTGTTCTACGCCGACAACACCCGCATGCTGTACGGCGATGGCCAGGCTGCCGCGGGCCAGCTGGTGAACGAGCTGAAATCGCTGGACGACTGAGCGCGCGTGATGCGATTGGGGAAAACCACGGGAAGTGGTTTTCCTCGCAGCTGCCGAGGCGTCAGTTGCTCCGCCGCGTGGGCCGGCTCGCCAATACCGCGGCCAGCCCGGCGGCAACCAGGTACCAGCCGGCGTCCGCCGCCGAGAAACCAAGCCGCGCCAGTTGCAGCAGCATGCCGACGCCCGCCGTGCGCAGCGCATCGACGATACCCATGCCCATGTTGGCGGCGATCAGTGCGCCGGACATCAGCAGGTTGACGTACAGCGCCGCCAGCAGTGCAGCCATGGCGGCAAGCACCGCCGCATAACGGCCCGGCGAATGCACCCAGTGCCGTATGGTCCAGGCCAGCACGACGGCAAACGGCAACGCCAGCCACGACGTGGCGTGGCCCGCGTAGAGAGCGACCACCATCCACACCGCGCCGGCCGCGAGTCCCAGCATGGCAGCGCAGACGAGGGCGAACACCGCGCGGAAAACGGAATGCACGCTCATGAATGCGACGGGCGCGGAAGAATGGCGGTCACGTTGATCCCCCGGACAAAGCGCCGATCATAACGCGAGCGCGAACGGCTTACGCTCGTGCGACGGGCGTTTACTGGGAGACGCTTGATCTGGAACAAGCAGGTCCAGGCGGCGGGCGGCATAATAGAGAGCCGGCGCGGTGTCTTGTCGCGCCCATTGATCCGGGTTGGACGAGTGGTATGAGTGGTTTCAGTTTGAGCAGCGAACCTTTCACCCTGTTGCGCGATTGCAACGCGGTAATGGTGCCGCAGGGCGAGATGATCACCCTGCCGGCCGGCCAGATCGGCTACATCACCCAGGCGCTGGGCGGCAGTTTCACGGTGTACGTCGACGGCAACCTGTTCCGCATCGCCGGTGGCGATGCCGATGCCCTGGGCAAGCCGCCGCCGGAGGCGATCGAAGTGGCCCCCGACGCCACCAACGAGGATGTGGAGAAGCTGGCCTGGGACCAGTTGCGGACCGTGTTCGATCCGGAAATTCCGGTAAACGTGGTCGATCTGGGGCTGGTCTACGACCTCAGCCTGGAGCAAACCGCCGAAGGCCAGCGCAAGGTCTACGTGAAACTCACCCTGACCGCACCGGGCTGCGGCATGGGCGACATCCTGGTGGACGACGCGCGCACCAAGCTGGAGATGATTCCCACCATCGTCGAGGCCGACGTGGATCTGGTGTTCGATCCGCCATGGAGCCACTCGATGATGTCGGACGCCGCGAAACTCGAAACCGGCATGCTCTGACTTGGCGGCGCAGCTCGGCTTGACGACCTGGCCAAACCTCAGCACCCCAGAAGCACCGTAATACCCTCTCCCCTGCGGGGAGAGGGCAGGGGAGAGGGGGCCACGCCGCGGGAATCCCCCCAACGAAGCCTCTCGCGGTGCCGAAAAGCCCCGTTACCAACTTTCCCGCGAGCACCCACCCCTCTCCTCAATCCTCCTCCGCCCGCAAGGGGACTCCCTTCGGTCGCCAAGGGGAGAGGAGGCTTTTTTTCGGAGCGCTTCGCATATCGCGCGCCACAATATCGCGCTGCACGAAAAAGCCCGCATGCGTCCTGGACGCATGCGGGCTTGATACTTTCAACCGCGACACGAGGGCATGGTTCGCTACATGCCCGCCGCGATGCGCAAGCGCTAAATCAGATCGCCAGATCCTTTTCCTTCTTGCCCGCCTTCAATGCATCGTTGTACCAGCGCGGACGCTTGCCGCGGCCGGACCAGGTCTGCGCGGGATCGGCGGGATTGCGGTATTTCGGCGCCACCGGACCGGTGCGGCGGTTCTTGGCGCGACCCTGGCCGAAAATATCCTCGAAGCTGTAGCCCTCGGCCTTGATCAGCGCGTGGATTTTCTCGCGCAGCTTGGCCACCTTTTCCTTGCGCAGCTCCGTCTGGCGCAGTTGTGCCTTGCTGATCAGTTCGTTGAGCTGGTTATGGTTGAGGTTTTTGATGTCGACGGCCATGGGGGACTCCGGGAGTGGTTATCGGTAATGTTGAATTGGCTGCAACGGAGTGGAACATAACGAAGTGCCACTCCACGATTCTCCACGAAAAGAAAATTGAATGCAAAGCAAGCGCCCCATTAGCTCGGCGCATGGCCGCGACGATTAACTTGATCACGCCAGTTTCACTTGTCGGTCGTGGCCCGTAATGCGCGGACTGCGCGATAACGCGTCGGGTGACGCAGATAACGGATTCCTCCGCTGTCGCGGCAAGTATTCCGGTTGCGCAAATCAGCCGAGCAAGGCGAATAGTTGTTCCTGGGTGATGGCGCGGCTTTCGCTGTCGGTGCGGGCGCGATATTCAAGGGTGCCTGCACTGAGGCCGCGATCGCTGATCACCACCCGGTGCGGAATGCCGATCAATTCCATGTCGGCAAACATGCCGCCGGGGCGCAGGCCACGGTCATCCAGCACGGTTTCGATACCGCGTGCATTCAATGCCTCATAAAGGGCTTGCGCCGCTTCGCTTACTGCCGGCAGATGTTTCGGGTTGATCACGCAAACGGCCACGCGCCACGGCGCCATCGCTTCGGGCCATACGATGCCGGCATCGTCGTGGCGCTGTTCGATGGCGGCGGCCACGATGCGGCTTACGCCGATACCGTAGCAGCCCATGGTCATCACCTGCGTCTTGCCCTGGTCATTCAGCACGACGGCGTCGAGCGCCTGGGCGTACTTGGTACCGAGCTGGAACACGTGGCCCACTTCGATGCCGCGCGCGATGTGCAGGATGCCTTCGCCATCGGGCGAGCGGTCGCCCTCGACCACGTTGCGAATGTCGGCAATACGGCTGATGCGCGCATCGCGCTCCCAGTTGGCGCCCGTGTAATGGGTGCCGTCGGCATTGCCGCCGCAAACGAAATCGGCCAGTACGGCAGCGTCGCGATCGACGATGACCGGGATCGAATCGGGCAGCCCCACCGGTCCGATGAAACCCGGACGGGTTCCGACGGCGGCAAGAATTTCCTCCTCGCTCGCCAATATCGATTCGCCGCCCAGCTCGTCGAGCTTCGCGGCCTTGACCTCATTTACCTGGTGGTCGCCGCGCAGGCACAGCGCGACCAGTCCGTCGCGTCCGCGCAGCAGCAGGGTTTTCACGCAACGGTCGGGCGAGACGCCGAGGAACGCGGCGACGTCCTCGATGGTTTTCTGGGTGGGCGTGGCCACTTGTTGCAACGCCGCCGTGGCGGCCGGGCGCTCGCCCGTGGGCGCCAGCGCCTCGGCTTTCTCGATATTGGCTGCGTAATCGGAACCATCGGAAAACGCGATCGCGTCTTCACCCGAATCGGCCAGCACCTGGAATTCGTGGCTGGCATTGCCGCCAATCGCGCCGGTATCCGCCTGCACGGCGCGGAAGCTCAGCCCAAGCCGGGTGAAAATACGGGTGTAGGCCTGATACATCGCCGCATAGGTGGCGGCCAGCGACTCCTGCGTGAGGTGGAAGGAATAAGCATCCTTCATCAGGAATTCGCGCGCGCGCATTACGCCAAAGCGCGGGCGGATCTCGTCGCGGAACTTGGTCTGGATCTGGTAAAAATTGACCGGCAGCTGCTTGTAGCTTTTCAGCTCGTTGCGGGCAAAGTCGGTAATGACTTCCTCGTGCGTGGGGCCGTAGCAGAATTCCTGCTGCTTGCGATCCTTGATTTTCAGCAGCTGTCCGCCGAATTTCTCCCAGCGGCCGGTTTCCTCCCACAGTTCACGCGGTTGCACCGACGGCATCAGCAGCTCGATCGCGCCGGCGCGGTTCATTTCCTCGCGCACCACGTTTTCGACCTTGCGCAACACGCGCAGCCCCAGCGGCGACCAGGTGTACAGGCCGGAGGCCAGCCGGCGGATCATGCCCGCGCGGAGCATCAGCTTGTGGCTGGCGATTTCGGCGTCGGCAGGGATTTCCTTGACGGTTGCCAGGTGGAATTGGCTGAGGCGCATGCGAGTGGATCCGGCGTGGGGAAAGGCGCCGATTATAGCCGTCAGACCGCGCTGGAAGCCGCTATGCAGCGTGAATGCGGGTTTTGTGCCGGCGCGTTTGAAAGGCGCGCCAATGGGGATGAACGTAAATCAGTGGGCTTGGCAATATTGCTGGTATTGCGCTTCGTCCGCCGCGATCTGCTGCTTGCGCTGGGTATCGTCCAGCGCCGTCGATTTTCCTCCCTGCTGCATCACCACCGGGCCGGTGCCCTTGAGCATCTTCAGGTTGTTCTGCAGGGAGTCGCAAAGCGTCTTGCGGTTGGCGGGTGTGTCCGCGATCGGCTGGCTGGACGCCGGGGCTGGCTGTGCTTCGGTGCTAGCTGCCGGCGTTTGCGTCTGTGGGTCCTGCGCCGGCGCCGCAACGGATTCGACCGTCTTCATCCTTTTGAAATCGACGCCGGCGGCCGGAGCGGTCTGCGAGTAATGCACCGTGCCATGGCTGTCGGTCCATTTGTAGACCTGCGCCAGGGCCAGCGGGCTCAGCAGCATCAGCGCCACGATGATCAATGAACGTTGCATGGAGGGCCCCTGGATGAGATACGCAGCCCGTCCTTGTTATCACTCCGGCGATCGGGACTCAAGCGATGGTTTACACTTCGCGCATCCTGTCACGGTTTGATCCATGAGCGAGCAAATGCCAGTCCGCGCGCCGCGGCACCGGGGCATCTACCTGTTGCCCAACCTGTTCACCACCGGCGCAATGTTTGCCGGGTTCTACGCGATCATCGCCAGCATCAGCGGGTTTTATGCCGATGCGGCCGTGGCGGTGTTTTTCGCCGCCGTGCTCGATGGCATGGACGGGCGCGTGGCGAGGATGACCGGTACCCAGAGCGAATTCGGCGTGCAGTACGACTCGCTGTCGGACCTGATCAGCTTCGGGCTGGCGCCGTCGCTGGTGCTGTACACGTGGTCCTTGTCCGCGCTGAAGGATTTCGGACCGCTGTGGGGCAAGCTGGGCTGGGCCGCCGCCTTCATCTATGCCGCCTGCGCCGCGTTGCGGCTGGCGCGGTTCAATACCCAGGTCAGCGTGATCGACAAACGCTATTTCCAGGGGCTGGCCAGTCCGGCCGCGGCGGGTGTCTGCATGTCGTTCGTATGGAGCATGGAGAAATTCGGCGTGCCGGGTACGGAGTTGTGTTTCGTGGTGCCCTTCATCGCCGTGATTACCGGCTTGCTGATGGTGAGCCGGTTTCGCTATTACAGCTTCAAGTCGCTGCCGACCGGCGATCGCCAGCGGGTGCCGTTCGGCTGGATGGTCGGCGCGGTGCTGCTGCTGGCGTTGCTGATCCTGGATACGCCGCGGGTGTTGCTGGCGGGGTTCACGGTTTATCTGTTGTCCGGCCCCGTGCTGACGTTGTGGGGTTTGGCCGAGCATCGGCGGCGGGGACGCCGCGGCGCCGGGTGAACGCCGCCATGAACCGCGCCGATGCGGTCCACCGTGCGCGGGTGTTGCGCGCACTCGGCATGGTGCCGTGGGTGCGCCGCGCCGCATCGGCGCCACCCGCCGCGCGGGGCGCCACGGTGGCGTCGGCGCATGGCGACGATGCGCCGGGCAGCTGCGTGGTGGTGTTGCCAGACGGCTGCGCCACGCGTGAGCTGGATCTGCTGGGACGCACGTTCGGTGCCTGTGGCGCCTGGCTGGCGCGTGCCGCACGGGTCAGCGTGAACGCGTCCGGCGAACTCGCCCAGGAGCCACCGTCGGCGCGCGCGTATCTGGTGTTCGGCGAAACCCAGGCCCACGCGCTGGGCCGGAGTTTGCCGGCCGAGGTGATGCAGCGCGCGCAGATCGTGCTGGTCGACGAGCCGTCGCACGTGCTTTCGCACGCAGCCTCCAAGCGGCGCCTGTGGATCGCATTGCGCACGTTGCGCCGTGCGCTGGCTGGCGATCCGGGCTGACCTCATGGTCGCGCTCGCCCATCCCTCGGCCCGGATGCGCACGATGACGGCGGACGACCTTGCCACCGTTGGCGAGATCGAACTGGCCTCCTACGAGTTCCCCTGGTCGCCCGGCGTCTTTGCCGATTGCCTCAAGGCGGGCTACCCATGCTGGGTACTGGTGGTGGACGACGCTACGGCGGGCTACGGCATCCTTTCGATGGGGGCGGGCGAGGCACACGTGTTGAACGTTTGCGTTGGCCCTCGGTGGCGTGGCCAGGGCCTTGGCCGCTACCTGATGCGCCGGTTGCTGGACAGCGCACGATGGAATGGTGCCGAGCGCGTGTTCCTGGAAGTGCGACCGTCCAACGTCAATGCGCGGACACTGTATGAATCGATCGGCTTTCGCGAGATCGGTCGACGGCCGCGCTACTACCCGGCGCGCGAGGGCCGCGAGGAGGCGATCGTGATGACGCTCGATATGGCCGCCTCGATATCGCCGTAGGCGATATCGAAAAATAGGCAAAGGGCGCTTTTGCTTTTGCTGCTCGGTGCGAAGAGCCCTCTCCCCCGGCCCCTCCCCCGCCAAGCGGGGGAGGGGAGTAAAGCTCAAGCGCCCAGCTTCTGCGCCTGCTCGCGCAGCGCGCCCAGCGTGGTGTTCCAGTCGGCGATGCGCTGGCGCTCCTGGGCGACCACGTCGGCCGGGGCGTTGGCCACGAAGTTGGCGTTGCCCAGCTTGCCTTCGCATTTCCTGATCTCGACTTCATTCCGGCCGATCTCCTTGGCCAGGCGCGCCTTCTCCGCCTCCAGATCGATCAGCCCGGCCAGCGGAATCATCACGCGCAGCGCGCCTACCACCGCCGCGGCCGAGGCGGGCTCGTCCGCGCCCGCTACGATCCATTGCGGCGCGTCGGTGCGGGCGAGGAAGCCGATTTGCGCCGCGAACTTGGCCACCCGCGCGCGGTCGCTGGCGTCACCGTCCGCGAACAGCAGCGGGATGGTCTTGCCTGGCGAGATGTTCATCTCGGAGCGGATCTTGCGGATGCCGGACAGCACGTTCTTGAACCACTCGATTTCGCCTGTCGCCGCATCGTCCGCCACGATGTCGTCGGCGTTGGGCCACGGCCGGTGGATCAGGCTCTCCTCGGTCAGGCCGAGCTTCGGTCCCACGTCTTTCCAGATCTCTTCGGTGATGAACGGGATCACCGGATGCAGCGCGCGCAGCACCGCTTCCAGCACCACCAGCAGGGTGTGCCGGGTCGACGCCGCAGCGGCCGCGTCATCGCCATTCAGCGCCGGCTTGGACAGCTCCAGGAACCAGTCGCAGTACTCGTTCCACACGAACTCGTACAAGGCCTGCGCCAGATGGTCGAAACGGTAGCTGACGAAGTGCTGTTCGACTTCAGCGAGCGTCTGCTTCAGTCGAGTCAGAATCCACCGTTCCGCCTCGGTCACCGGCTTTTGATCTTTCCGATTCCCTATTCCCGATTCCCCATTCCCCGCATTCAAAAGTACAAACCGCGCCGCATTCCACAACTTGTTGCAGAACGCCTTGTAGCCCTCGGCGCGCTTGATGTCGAAGTTGATCGTGCGGCTGTAGCTGGCCAGCGCGGCGAAGGTGAAGCGCAGCGCGTCGGTGCCGATCGCGGGGATGCCGGCGGGGTAATCCTTGCGGATGCGCTTCTCGACCTTGGCGCGCACCTGCGGGATCAGCAGGGATTTGGTGGATTTGGCCACCAGCGGCTCCAGCGCGATGCCGTCGATCAGGTCCAGCGGGTCCAGCGTGTTGCCCTTGGACTTGGACATCTTCTGGCCTTCCGCATCACGCACGATGGCGTTGATGTAGACCTCGCGGAACGGAATCTGCCCGGTGAAATACCTGGTCGCCATCACCATGCGCGCGACCCAGAAGAAGATGATGTCGAAGCCGGTGACCAGCACCGCGCTGGGCAGGAAGATCTTGTCCTGCTCCCAGTTGGCCACGACTTCGCCACGCTCGTTCTTCACCGGGCCATCGGCCGGCCAGCCCAGGGTGGAGAACGGCCACAATGCAGAGGAGAACCAGGTGTCCAGTACGTCCTCATCCTGGCGCAGCGCGCCGACCGGTGCCACGCCGGCATGCGCGCGTGCATCGGCCTCGTCCTCGCCCACAAAGATGTTGCCGGCCTCGTCGTACCACGCCGGGATGCGGTGGCCCCACCACAGCTGGCGGCTGATGCACCAGTCCTGGATGTTGTCCAGCCACTGCGTGTAGGTGTTGGCCCAGTTTTCCGGCACGAACTTTATTTCGCCCGAACGCACCGCATCCAGCGCCGGCTCGGTGATCGCCTTGCGGCCGCCTGGACGACCATCCGCCAACGTCTCCGAAGTGAGATCGACGAACCACTGGTCGGTCAACATCGGCTCGATCACCGCGTCGGAGCGCTGGCTCACCGGCACCTGCAGCTTGTGTGCCTTGGTCTCGACCAGCAGGCCGGCGGCTTCGAGATCGGCCAGCACGGCCTTGCGCGCGTCGTAGCGGTCCAGCCCGCGGTACTTCTGCGGCGCGTTGTCGTTGACCTTGGCGTCCAGCGTGAAGATGGTGAGCGGCGCCAGCTTGTGCCGCTGGCCGATCGCGTAGTCGTTGAAATCGTGGGCCGGGGTGATCTTCACGCAGCCGGTACCGAATTCGCGATCGACGTAGTCGTCGGCGATCACCGGAATCTGCCGCCCGGTGAGCGGCAGGTGCAGCGTCTGGCCGATCAGGTGCGCGTAACGCTCATCCTCCGGATGCACCGCCACGGCCACGTCGCCCAGCATGGTTTCCGGTCGCGTGGTGGCCACCACCAGGGAGGCGGCGCCATCGGCGGTCATGTAACGGATCGACCACATGTGGCCGTCGCGTTCCACGTTGTTCACCTCCAGGTCCGACACCGCCGTGCCCAGCACCGGGTCCCAGTTCACCAGCCGGTTGCCGCGGTAGATCAGGCCCGCGCGATACCAGTCGATGAACACCTTGCGCACCGCGGCCGAGAGGCCTTCGTCCATGGTGAAGCGTTCGCGCGACCAGTCGGCGGCGGCGCCGATGCGGCGCATCTGGTTGGTGATGGTGGAGCCGGATTCCTCCTTCCACTTCCACACCCGCTCGACGAACGCATCGCGACCGAGGTCATGCCGGGTTTTTTCCTCCACGGCCAGCTGGTTCTCCACGATCTTCTGCGTGGCGATGCCGGCGTGGTCGGTGCCCACCTGCCACAGCGTGTTGCTGCCACGCATGCGCTGGTAGCGCACCAGCATGTCCATCACCGTCTGCTGGAACGCGTGCCCCATGTGCAGCGTGCCGGTGACGTTCGGAGGCGGCAGCAGGATGCAATACGGCTCGCCCGTGCCCGATGGCTTGAATGCGCCGCTGGCTTCCCAGCGTGCATACCAGGTCGACTCGATCAGGGCGGGCTCGAAGCTCTTTTCCATGGGGACTCGCGATGGCACGCCGCCGGAGCAGCGCACGGGTGGTGTAAAAACGGCCATTGTACGGGCGCAGGCCCGGATGGCCCAAGCGTCGCCACCCCGCAGGGTCGATCGGGGAAGGCAGCTACAACAGTTCGATGCCGAAGCGCCGCACCAGCAGCGCAAACAGGACGAAGCACGCCACGGTGATCGCCATGCAGGCCAGCAGCGTCGGCCAGAAACCGATCCGCGGCAGCAGGACGGGGAAGGCCAGAAACATCGGCAGGGTCGGCACCACGTACCAGAAGGTGTACCAGGCGTGGTTGGCGATCCTGGCTTGCGGTTGCTGCTCCACGTGCAGCCAGATCAGCACCAGTACGGTGACCAGCGGCAAAGTCGCCAGCAGCCCGCCGAGACGATCGCTGCGCCTGGCCGCTTCGGACACGATCACCACTACCGCGGCGGTGATCAGGTATTTGCTGATGAGCCAGGTCATCGGGCGAAGCACGGGGCGGTCGGCCAATGGGTCAGCGGGCCGGCGCGGGGACGCGGCGGAGGAAGGCGCTGAAGCTTGCCAGGTTGGCTTGCCAGCCATCGGGATCGCGCGCGGCGACCAGGGTCGAGGCGCCGTGCACGCCGACGGTTGGCTGATAGCGCTCGATGTTGGCGCCGTGGGCGTCGCGCAACACCTCGGCGACGTTGCCGGCCTCCTGCGGATCGGTGGTGATGTAGAACGGCACCGTCACCTTGGCGGCCGCCTGCTTGATCAGATTCTTGTCGTCGAAGTACTCGCCCGGCGAGAAGCTGGCGATGGCGCTCAGGCCTTGCGGGTGCCTTGCGGCCAGCACGATCACCAGCGATGAACTGTACGAACTGCCCACCGCGACAATGCGTGCGTAGTGTTGCGCGCGCGCCCAGGCCAGCGCAGCCTCGAGATCGGGCAGCGCGGCCAGGTAATTCGTCGAGGCGCCCCGTTTTGCCACGGTCTCGTTGTGGCCGCCGAACAGGTCGCCGCCGGAGCGCTGGTCGATCGCGAGTGTGTCGAAACCCAGCTTCCGCAGCGCCGGCACGACGTCGTCGTATTCGTGCCGGTTCGCGCGGGCCTGGTGGAACAGGAGGATGATGCTGCTGCCGTGCGGTTGCGCTCGATCCAGCGTGCCGTAGACGGCCACGCCGTCGCTGGCGTGCAGGGTGACGGGTTCGCCGGCCAGTGCCAGGGCAGGCAGGCACGACAGCAGCAGGCAGATCCAGCGGATCAGCCGGGCAGGGGGCATGACGTGCATGGCGGGCTCCTCGGGGATACCGGCGCAGGCTACGTGAGGCTTCGCGCAAAAACCAGCGCCGGCCGCACGGGCTCAGCGCGCGCGCAGCTCGCGACCGTAGGCATGCACTTCGTCCACCAGGGCCTTCACGTGGTCCGGCTCCACCTCCGGGGTGATGCCGTGGCCCAGGTTGAAGATGTGGCCCGGGTGATTCCCGTAGCTGTCCATCACGGCGCGGGCCTCGCGGCGAATCACCTCGGGACTGGCGTGCATCACGGCCGGATCGAGGTTGCCCTGCAGCGCGACCTTGCCGGCCACGGCACGGCGTGCGTCGGCCAGGTCCATCGTCCAGTCGACGCCCAGTGCGGCGCAGCCGCTGTCGGCCATTTCCGCGAGATGGGCGCCCGCGCCCTTGGAAAACAGCGTGACGGGCAGTTCGCGCGAGGCCGGGTCGGCTTTCAGCGCGGCCACGATCGAGGTCATGTAGCGCAGCGAGAATTCGCGGAACGGGGCCGGGCCGAGCAGGCCGCCCCAGGTGTCGAAAATCATCAGCGCCTGCGCGCCCGCGTGAGCCTGCGCGATCAGGTAAGCGGCAACGGAGCGGGCCAAGGTGTCGAGCAGTTGGTGGGCGAGCTTCGGCTCGTTCCAGCACAGGCTCTTGAGCGTGGCGAAATCCTTCGAGCCCCGACCTTCGACCATGTAGCAGGCCAGCGTCCACGGGCTGCCGGAGAAGCCGATCAGCGGCACGCGGCCGTGCAGCTCCTGGCGGATCAGGCGCACCGCGTCCATCACGTAGCGCAGCTCGCCGTCCATGTCGGGCACGGCCAGTTTCGCGATGTCGGCGGCCGTGCGCACGGGATGCGCGAACTGCGGGCCTTCGCCTTGCGCAAACGACAGGCCCAGGCCCATCGCGTCGGGAATGGTGAGGATGTCGGAGAACAGGATCGCCGCATCGAGGTCGAACCGCTCCAGCGGCTGCAGCGTCACTTCGCAGGCGAATTCGGGGTTTTGCGCCAGCCCCATGAAGCTGCCGGCGCGCTCGCGGGTGGCGCGGTACTCGGGCAGGTAGCGGCCGGCCTGGCGCATCACCCAGATCGGCGTGGTGTCGGTGGCTTCGCGGCGCAGCGCGCGCAGCAAGCGGTCGTTTTTCAACGCGTCGGTCATTTCAACGTCCGTAGGGGCCTTCCTGGCCTTGGCTGAACATCAGGCGGAAGCCGCGCTTGATTTGCGCGTCGCGGGTTTTCTCGAAAGCGGCGATGGCTTCGTCGCGTTCCAGGTATTGCTCGCGCTTCAGCGTGGCGCGGCCACCTTGCGTGCCGGTTTCGCGATACAGCGTCCAGCCGCCAAGCAGATCCTGCTCCAGCGTGATCTGGACATAGCGCGGCGCGTCGGCGTTGACGGGCACGGTTTGCAGGTAGAGGCGCATGGCGATCGGTGGAGCTGAGTGGATCGGCGGGACCCCACAGCTTATAGGAGCCGGGCCGGTTTTGTAGGAGCGCACCCTGTGCGCGATTGTCGCGCAGACGGTGCGCTACAGCGCCGTGGCGGCCTGCAATACGGCCAGCACCTCGGTTTCATCCACCCCGCCCACGATTTCGGCCTTGCCGATGCCGCGCCACAGGATCAGGCGCAGCTGGCCGTTGGCGTTCTTCTTGTCCAGCCGCATCAGGTCCAGCAGCTGCTGCGGGTCCATGCCGGCGGGCACCGTGGTGGGCAGCGCCAGCCGTTGCAGCAGACGCTGCAGCCGCTCGCGATCGGCCGCCTCGCTCATGCCCAGCCGCTCGGACATCTTCGCCGCCAGCACCATGCCCACCGCCACGCCCTCGCCATGCAGCAGGGCGGTGTAATGGCCGGCGGTTTCCAGCGCGTGGCCGAAGGTATGACCCAGGTTGAGCAGGGCGCGCTCGCCCTGTTCGGTTTCGTCCCGCGCCACCACGCCGGCCTTGTAGCGCACCTTGCGCGCGATGGCCTCGATCAGCAGCGGGGTGTTGCGCGCCATCAGCGAGTCGGCGTGCTCCTCCAGCCATTCGAAGAAAGGCGCGTCGCCGATCGCCGCGCCTTTCACCACTTCGGCCAGGCCGGCGCTGTATTCGCGCTCGGGCAGGGTGGCCAGCGTGTCGATATCGGCCACCACGGCGCGCGGTTGGTGAAAGGCGCCGACCAGGTTCTTGCCCGCGGGCAGGTTGACGCCGGTCTTGCCCCCCACCGAGGAATCCACCATCGCCAGCAGCGTGGTCGGCATCTGGATGAAGTCGATGCCGCGCATCCAGCACGCGGCGCTGAAGCCGGCCAGGTCGCCCACCACGCCACCGCCCAGCGCGATCACGCAGGCGTCACGGGTGGCGCCCAGGTCGGCCAGTGCCTGCAGCGCGCGTTCCACGTTGGAAAACGACTTGTGCGACTCGCCGTCGTCGAGCAGGAACGATGACCAGGACAATCCATCCAGTCCCTGCGCCACGCGCTCCAGGTACAGCGGCGCCACGGTGGTGTTGCTGATCACCAGCGCATGGCGGCCGCGCAGCATGGCGCGCCAACGGTCGCGATCCGCCAGCAGGTCGTGGCCGATCCAGATCGGGTACCGGCGCTCGCCGAGGGCAACGTCAATCGTGGTGATGGAATGGTTCATGCGGTTTGTGATGGCCTGGTGGGTTGGCGTTGCCAGTGGTGGTCGATCAGATCGATGCAGCGATCCGCCGCCGTGGCGATGGTGCTGCCGCCGCCGGAGATGGCGAGGTCGGCAATGCGGCGATACAGCGGCTCGCGGATTTCCGCCATCGCCTGCAGCCGCGCGCGGCGGTCCGTGCCGGCCAGCAGTGGCCGATGCGTGTCGCGCTCCAGCCGCTCCAGTTGCTGCTCGATGCTTGCCTGCAACCACACCACGAAGCCACGCGCGGCCAGCTTCTCGGCGTTTGCGCCATCCAGTACGGCGCCGGCTCCGGTGGCCAGCAGTACGTCGGCGCGGGCGCTGCAGGCATCCAGCAGCAGGCTCTCTCGCTGGCGGAAACCGGCCTCGCCCTCGATCTCGAAGATGGTGGGGATGTCCACGCCGGTCTGTCGCTCGATCTCCTGGTCCAGGTCGACAAACGAGAGGCCATAATGGGCGGCCAGCCGTCGCCCGACGGACGTCTTGCCCGCGCCGGTGGGGCCGATGAGGAAGAGGTTGGGCGCCGGATTCATACGCAAACTTTAGCAGCAGAACCTGGGATGACCGAACGCGTTTTACTGGCCGGGTGCGGCGATCTGGGCCTGCGCGTGGCGCGCCGGCTGCTGGATCGCGGCGACCTTGTGTGGGCGTTGCGGCGCACGCCGCGAGCCGACGAAGCGCACGGTATCCGCTGGCTTCGCGCCGACCTGCGTCAGCCCGAAACCCTGCGGGACATGCCGCCGGGCATCACCCGGCTGGTCTACCTGCCCACGCCCGACCGGCGCGATGAACCGGCGTACCGCGCCACCTTCGTCGATGGCTTGTGCCATCTGTTGCAGGGGCTGGACGGGCGCGCGCTGCGACGGGTGCTGCTGGTTTCGTCCACCGCCGTTTACGGTGCCCAAAGCGAGGGCTGGGTCGACGAAAACACGGTGCCGGCGCCGAAGGGTTTCAACGGCGCGGTGTTGCTGGAAGCGGAACGCTGGCTGGCGGCGCAGGCAGTGCCCTCCGTCGTCTTGCGCCTGGCCGGCTTGTACGGCCCGGGACGGCTGCAACTGGTGGGCCGCCTACGTGCCGGCGTGGCCACGGTGCCGCGCGATCCTCCGCATTGGGCCAATCGCATCCATGTGGATGACGCGGCGGCCGCCATCGTGCACCTGCTTGGCCTGCCCGAGGCGCAGGGCGTGTATATCGGCGCAGACGACACGCCGCTACCGCTGGATGTGCTGTACGACGACCTGGCGGCGCGGGTCGGTGCGCCCCCGCCGGCCGCGGGGCCGGCGCCTGGCGGCGTGGGCAGCAAGCGCTTGAGCAATGCGCGTCTGCGGCAAAGTGGCTTCAGCCTGCGCTGGCCCGATGCGCGCGAGGGTTATGCGGCATTGCTCGACTGAAGGTCGAAAGGGTTGCCGTGCGTCGCGGCCTCAGTCGTGGCTGAGGCCGGTGACGTGGCGCTCGTCGTCGTACTCCACGCAACTGTCGGCCAGCGCGGGCAGCGTGGCCAAGGCGTGGCGGCTCAGGCGTTCGAAATGCGACAGGAAGCGGTCCATGGCCTCGGCGTCCATCGCCAGTGGCGCGTGGCGGGCCAGCAAGTCCTGCTCCTGCTGGCCGCGCCAGCGGCGCACGATGTTCCAGCTCGGCGCCTGCAGCACGATCAGCGCGTCGAACTTGCGCCACAGCGGCTGGTAGCTGCGCAACTGCTTGTTCACCCAGCGCCGCCAGCTGCCGTCGGCGTCTTCGCGCCGTTCCAGCTCGTTGATCGGCGCGGCCAGCGCCGATTGCGCCTGCGGCCGGATGCCCAGCGCCCAGCCTTCCACGATCACCAGCTTCGGCGCATGCTTGATAACCGGCCAGCGCGAGGGCGGAAAGCGGGTGTCGCGGCCCTTGTCGAAACGCGGATGGGTCACCGGCAGCTTGTCCGACGCATGCGGCAGCGCGGCCAGCACCGACATCAGCAGTTCGATCTCGTGGGTACCCGGCACGCCGCGGGTGCGCAACAGCGGATGCACCTGCTGGGCCAACGCCTCGCGCTCGCTGCGGGCGTAGTAGAAATCATCCAGCGACAGCACTTCGGTGGCCCAGCCGCGCGCCGTGGCCTGCGCCTTCATCACCCGCGCCAGCGTGCTCTTGCCACTGCCCTGCAGGCCGGAAAGCCCCAGTACGTACGGCCGCCGTGAACGGGCGATGCGGCCAGCGTAGTGATCCAGCAGATGGCCGGCCAGCGCCTCGTTCTGGGTGTCCGCGTGGGCCTTCATTCGTACCCGGCCATGACGTGCGGGCGTGCCGTGCGGCGGGCACGGGATGTCCCTCCCGCGGCGCGGGGTGGCGGGGGGATTGAGCTAATATGTGAGGTCTCCATCTGCACCATGATGGCGCGCACGAGCCACGATTCAAGGAAAAGTTTCAAAAGCCATGCTGAATTCCGAGATGTTGCACACTTTCCAGCAGTTGCTGGAAGAAGCCCGGGCCAGCGGCGACCCCGAGCCCACCGCGATGAACCTGGCCACGGTGGACGCCTCCGGCCGCGTCGCTTCGCGCATCGTGCTGCTCAAGGGCGTGGACGAGCGCGGCTTCCGCTTCTTCACCAATTACGAAAGCGACAAGGGCTCCCAACTGGAGGCGCACCCGCAGGTGGCGTTGTGCCTGCACTGGAAGCAGATCCGCCATGGCGTGCAGGTACGGGTGGAAGGCCATGCCCGCAAGTTGCAGGAGGAGGAGTCCGACGCGTATTTCGCCACCCGGGCGCGCGGCAGCCAGATCGGCGCGTGGGCATCGCTGCAATCGCAGACGCTGCCTGATCGGCAGACCTTCGAGCAGCGCGTGGCGCGCTACGAGCAGGAGTTTGCGGGGCGCGACGTGAGCCGTCCGCCGCACTGGGGCGGTTTCCTGGTCGAGCCCGATACGCTGGAGTTCTGGTATGGCGCCCAGTTCCGGTTGCACGAGCGCGTGCGCTGGAACCGCCACGGCCAGACCTGGACCCATCGCCTGCTGTACCCATGAGCGGCGGCGCCCGACCCTGCCGGCTGGTCGACCAGAGCGGCTTCACGGTCGCCACGCGCGGCCGCGGTTTCAGCGAGATCACCCGCGACGTGGCCGACCTGGTGGCCGCCAGCGGCGTGCAGACGGGTATCGCGCAGGTGTTCACGGCGCACACCAGTTGCTCGTTGCTGATCTGCGAAAACGCCGACCCCACGGTGCGCGGCGACCTGGAGCGCTGGATGGCGCGTGTCGTGCCGGATGGCGATCCGATGTTTCAGCATGATGCGGAAGGTCCGGACGACATGCCCGCCCATATCCGCTCGATCCTCAGCGGGGTAAGCCTCGCCGTGCCCGTCGGCGGCGGCCGCCTGCGGCTGGGCACCTGGCAGGGCATTTACCTGTGGGAGCATCGGACGCACCCGCATCAGCGCAAGGTCACCGTGACGGTTCTGGGATGCTGAAGAACCGGGCCACGCCGCTGCACCTCATGCCTGCTGCGTGACGCCGCACATGCCCGACGCCTACCCGCAACGCATCGTCTGCCTTACCGAGGAACCTACCGAGGTGCTCTACGCGCTGGGCGAGGCGCACCGCATCGTCGGCATCTCCGGTTTCACCGTGCGCCCACCGCAGGCGCGGCGGGAGAAACCCAAGGTTTCGGCGTTCACCAGCGCGAAGATCGGCGAGATCCTGAAACTGGAGCCCGACTTGGCGATCGGCTTTTCCGACATCCAGGCCGACATCGCGCGCGAGCTGATCAAGGCCGGCGTCGAGGTGTGGATCAGCAACCATCGCAGCGTGGACGGCATCCTCGCCTATATCCGCCGGCTGGGCGCGATGGTGGGTGCGGGTGCCAAAGCCGAGACCTACGCACGGCAGGCCGAGCAGCACATTGCCGACGTCCGTGCGTCCGCCGCCCGTTTGCCGCGGCGACCGAAGGTGTATTTCGAGGAATGGGACGAGCCCATCATCACCGGTATCCGCTGGGTCGCCGAGATCATCGGCATCGCCGGCGGCGACGACTGTTTTCCCGAACTGGCGCGCGAGCCGCTGGCGAAGCAGCGCATCCTGCCCAACGGTGACGAGGTGGTACGCCGTGCGCCGGACATCATCCTGGGCTCATGGTGCGGCAAGCGGTTCCGGCCGGAGAAGGTCGCGGCGCGGCCGGGCTGGAACGCCATTCCCGCCGTGCAAAGCGGCGACCTGCACGAGATCAAGTCGCCGATCATCCTGCAGCCGGGGCCGGCGGCGTTGTTCGACGGGCTGGACGAAATCCATCGCATCATCGCCGGGTGGGCGCGGCGCTGAGCGCGGTTATCCTGCAGGAGCGGCTTCAGCCGCGACCGTAAACCGCCGAAGAAAATTCAACCCGCCAACGCCAACCGCGTGCCCAGATCGAGCAACGGCGCGGCGATCAGCATGCGCGCCAGCAGCAGGACGATCATCACCGCCATCGGCGAGAAATCGATCATGCCCACCACCAGCCGCCCGCGCAGCGGCCGCATCAATGGCGCCACGATGGCATCCAGCAGTCGCAGGACGGGATGGCGCTGGTCGACCGCGAACATGCTCAGCAACGACCAGGCGAAAACCAGGATCAGGTAGAACATCAGCGCGAAGTCGAGCAACTCGGCCAGCGACAGGACCAGCAGCCCGGCCACCCCGGGCATGATGCCCATCACCGCGAACAGCACCCAGCGTTTCAGCAGCATCGCCAGCCATGCCAGCAACAACGCGGCCAGATTGATCCGGCGCCAGTTGGGGATCACCCGGCGTACAGGCGCCAGCGCCGGATTGGTATAGCGGTAGACGAACTGACTCAGCGGATTGTGGAAATCCGCGCGGCAGGCTTCGGCCAGCACCCGCAGCAGGAGCAGGGTGACGGCCGCATTGAAGGCCAGTTCGATCAGCAGGCTCAGGGCATTCAGCAGGTAGCTCACGATGGCTCATCCAGGCTGGCGGCAAGTTCGGCGCCGCGCTTCCTGGCCGCGCCCATGGCACGTGCCACGATGGCAGCAAGGCCGTCGGCGGCAAAGCTTTCCAGCGCGGCCTGCGTGGTGCCGTTGGGGGAGGTGACGCGCTGGCGCAAGGTGGTCGCATCTTCGCCGCCTTCCGTCAGCATGCGGCCGGCGCCCAGGCAGGTCTGCGCCGCCAGCGCGCGGGCCGCGTCGCGCGGCAGGCCCTGCGCCACGGCCGCGGCTTCCATCGCTTCGACCAGGGCAAAGAAATATGCGGGACCGGAACCGGACAACGCGGTCACCGTATCCATCAAGGCCTCGTCGTCGATCCACCGGGTGAGTCCGGCCGTGCCCAACACATCCTGCGCCTTGGCCTTCTGGGCCGCGCTGACCGCGCCATTGGCGCACAGTCCGGTCGCGCCGGCGCCGATCAACGCAGGCGTGTTGGGCATGCAGCGCACGATCGGCAAGGCACCAAACCAGCGTTCGAGCTGGTCGATGCGCACACCGGCGGCGATCGAGATGAGCAGGGGTGCCTTGTCCTGCAGGATGCCGCGCAGTTCGGCCTGGATGGCGGGCATCACCTGCGGCTTGACCGCCAACACCACCACCTCGGCGCCGGCTACGGCGGCCGCGTTGTCGGCATGGCAGGTCACGCCCAGGTCGCGCGCCAGCGCCTCGCGGGCCGTGGCCATGGGTTCGGCAACGCCGATGTGGCCGGGCGCGGTGCCATGCTTCAGCAATCCGCCGATCAGGCTGCGCGCCATGTTGCCGCCGCCGATGAAAGCAATCTGTGTCATGAAATCCTCGCTGATGGGCGTGGCTGCGGCGCTTGTGGCAAGCAACCGGGCAACGCCTGTTGCTCCGTTACCGATGATCGGCCCGTGGTCGTCGCGCCGGACGGAAGATCGGTACACCTGTCCCGGACGCGTGCAGTCGTGGCCGTGCGCCGGGCTGCCTAGCCTAACCGAGCCGACCACGGCGGGGAAAATTGCCGCTGTGCCGGCGCCGTCGGGCGATACCTTGGCGCGACATGCAAACTGCGTCGAAAGTTTGCGATGTCCGCTCCGGAAAACAGTGGTCGCGCAGCGGCTTGCGCGAGTAGTATCGAAGCGGCCGCAAGGGGGAAGGGGTTACCGGGTCCCGGATCGCGCCAGCGTCCGCGCTGGCGGGGAACCCCGTGAATCCCGTGTCCTGTTTCATGCGGCATCAATCCATGCATCCAGACGATCGGTTTTGAGGGGAACGATAGATGGACATTGCCGAACTGCTTGCGTTCTCGGTGAAAAACAAGGCCTCGGACTTGCACCTTTCCGCCGGCCTGCCGCCGATGATCCGCGTTGACGGCGATGTGCGCCGCATCAACATCCCGGCGCTGGAACACAAGGAAGTGCATTCGCTGATCTACGACATCATGTCGGACAAGCAGCGGCGCGATTACGAGGAGTTCTACGAGACCGACTTCTCGTTCGAGATCCCCGGCCTGGCGCGTTTCCGCGTCAACGCATTCACCCAGAACCGCGGCGCCGGCGCGGTGTTCCGCACCATTCCGTCCGAAGTGCTGACGCTGGAGGACCTGGGCTGCCCGCGCATCTTCAAGGAGCTGATCGAGCAGCCGCAGGGCCTGATCCTGGTGACCGGGCCCACCGGCTCGGGCAAGTCCACCACGCTGGCGGCGATGGTCGACCACATCAACAAGACCGAATACGGCCACATGCTGACGGTGGAGGACCCGATCGAGTTCGTGCATACCTCGCAGAAGTGCCTGGTCAACCAGCGCGAGGTGCATCGCGACACGCACGGTTTCAACGAGGCGCTGCGCTCGGCGCTGCGCGAGGATCCCGACTACATCCTGGTCGGCGAGTTGCGCGATCTGGAAACCATCCGGCTGGCGCTGACCGCGGCGGAAACCGGCCACCTGGTGTTCGCCACCGTGCATACCAGCTCGGCGGCCAAGACCATCGACCGCATCATCGACGTGTTTCCCGCGGGCGAAAAACCCATGGTGCGCTCGATGCTGTCCGAATCGCTGCGCGCGGTGATCTCGCAGTCGCTGCTGAAGAAGGTGGGCGGCGGCCGCATCGCGGCGCACGAGATCATGGTGGGCATCCCGGCCATCCGCAACCTGATCCGCGAGGACAAGGTGGCGCAGATGTACTCGTCGATCCAGACCGGCCAGCAGTTCGGCATGCAGACCCTCGACCAGTGCCTGCTCGACCTGGTCAAGCGCGGCGTGGTGTCACGCCAGCAGGCGCAGGGGTATGCGAAGAACAAGGACAGTTTCAAGTGAAGCCGGGAATCGGGAATCGGGAATGGGGAATCGTTGAAAAGCCCCGCGCCTTGCGCGCTTGTGGCTTGAACGTTCCTGCGTCCCGACGCCGATTCGCGCCGGATGCCGGTTTTCCGATTCCCCATTCCCGATTCCCGATTCCCGGGGTACAGCCATGAGCGATTTCGATTTCACCTCGTTCCTGAAACTGATGGTGCACAAGAAGGCGTCGGATCTTTTCATCACGGCCGGCGTGGCGCCGTCGATGAAGGTTCAGGGGCGCATCGTGCCGATCACGCAGAGCCCGCTGTCGGTGCAGCAGGCGCGCGACATGGTGCTGAACGTGATGACGCCGGGGCAGCGCGAGGAGTTCGAGAAAACCCATGAATGCCAGTTCGCGATTTCCGCGCAGGGCGTGGGCCGCTTCCGCGTCTCGTGTTTCTACCAGCGCAATTGCGTGGGCATGGTGTTGCGCCGGATCGAGTCGAAGATCCCCACGCCGGAGGAATTGAACCTGCCGCCGGTGATCAAGCAACTGGCGATGACCAAGCGCGGCATCATCGTGTTCGTGGGCGCCACCGGCTCGGGCAAATCGACCTCGCTGGCCGCGATGATCGGCTACCGCAACGCCAACTCGACCGGCCACATCATCACCATCGAGGATCCGATCGAATACGTGCACAAGCACGAGGGCTGCATCATCACCCAGCGCGAGGTCGGCATCGACACCGACAGTTGGGACAACGCCCTGAAGAACACGCTGCGCCAGGCGCCGGACGTGATCATGATCGGCGAAATCCGCACGCGCGAGGGCATGGACCACGCGATCGCGTTCGCCGAAACCGGCCACCTGGTGCTGTGCACCCTGCATGCGAACAACGCCAACCAGGCGATGGACCGCATCCTGCACTTTTTCCCGGAAGACCGGCGCCAGCAATTGCTGATGGACCTTTCGCTGAACCTGAAAGGCATCGTGGCGCAGATGCTCATCCCCACGCCCGACGGCAAATCGCGGCGGGTCGCGGTGGAGGTGCTGCTGGGTACGCCGCTGGTGCAGGACTACATCCGCCAGGGCGACATCCACAAGCTGAAGGAGGTGATGAAGGAATCCACCTTGCTCGGCATGAAGACCTTCGACCAGAGCCTGATCGAGCTGTACCAGACCGGCGAGATTTCCTACGAGGACGCGCTGCGCCACGCCGACAGTGCCAACGAGGTGCGCCTGCGCATCAAGCTGGCGCAAGGTGGCGATGCGCACACTCTTGCGCAGGGGCTCGACGGCGTGGCGCTGGAGGAGGACCGCGACCCGAACAATCTCGGCTCCGGCAGCAAT